>JAZKCB010000001.1:0-26943 GCA_040388335.1 Pseudomonadota bacterium
AGCACCAGGCAGGGGCCGTGCATGTAGTTCACGGCTTCCTGCTGGGCAATGTTCAAACCGGTATTGATGGGGGAGGCAGGGGGGGCGGAAGGTGACGACATTCAGGCAGACAAACGTGAGGGCAAAAGGCGCGCGAAAACCCGAATCATAGCCATTCAGGCAGATGCAAAGCTTGCAGGCGACAATCACTTTTGTGCTAGCCATCCTCCTTGTCACCTTTCCCTTTTTTGCGCTGGTGCTGTGCGGTTATGTCGCCACGCGCCGGGGCTTTCTGCCGCAGTCCGCCATACCGGGGCTCAACACCTTTGTGCTGTACTTCGCGCTGCCCTGCATGCTCTACCGCTTTGGCGCCAGCACGCCGGTGGCGCAACTGCTGGACGGCACGCTGATCGGCCTGTACACGCTGTGCGCACTGGTCATGGTGGGTTTCACCATCGCCGTCACGCGCCGGCGCGGCATGGGCTGGAACGATGCGTCTTTCGGCGCGCTGGTGGCGGCGTTTCCCAATACGGGCTTCATGGGCGTGCCGCTGCTGGTCGCCTTGCTTGGTGCGCAGGCTGCAGGACCGGCGATTGTTACCATCACGGTCGACATGATCCTGACCTCGTCGCTGTGCATTGCGCTGTCGCGGCTTGACGGTGCGGACGAGCACGGCGTTTCGCATGCTGCGCGCTCGGCGTTACGGGGTGTACTGGTCAATCCGCTGCCCTGGTCGATTGTTCTGGGTGGGTTGTCATCGGCTTTTGCCTTGAAGCTGCCGGCGCCCATCATGGCGACAGCCGGCATGCTCGCCGATGCCGCATCGCCCGTCGCGCTGTTCACCATAGGCGCCATCCTCGCGCGTTCGCAGATGAACGCCGTCACGCGTACGCCGCTGGCTGACTATGTACCCGTGACCCTGATCAAGCTGCTTGTTCACCCGGTGCTGCTAGGCCTGATGGGGCTGGGTTTCATCGCCATGGGTTTGCCGCTGGACCGGTTTGCGCTGACGGTGGTGGTGCTGGTGGCTGCACTGCCGAGTGCGAGCAATATTGCGATTCTGGCTGAGAGGTTTGGGGCTGATAACGGGCGGATTGCGCGAATTATTCTTTTGTCGACTGTAGTGGCGTTCTTTAGTTTTTCTGCGGCAGTGGCTTTTTTGAAACCTTGAGGTTTGTGATGATGAGGGGGCGTCAAGGGCAGAAAGTTCGTTGAGCAGGGAAGTTGCAGCCAGATCAAATCGCAATCGGATCCACATCAACAGCCCACCTCACAAGACTCTTGAACTCAGCCTGCCGGCGCGTCTCAAACAACACAGACTGCCAGTCCGATAAAAACCGTTGCAGGGCCACGCGCGAAGAACTCTCCACCAGCATCTGAGCCCGCTCGATATTCGCCACCCGCTGGATCATCATGGGCACCGCCGGGTAAGCCATCACCTGCGGGTAATCAGTTTCAAACGACACCGCAGCGGCGGCCGCATTCAAAAAGCCCTGCGCAACAGACTGGTCTTTTGCGTCGGCGCGCACCAGCGCCGAATAACCAAACGGTGACATGCCTGCGGCCTCGCGCTCGGCGAGTTGCTGATCGGCAAAGCTGGGGTAATCGTGTTTTTTCAGCGCCGCAAACAGCGGGTGCGTCGGGTGAAAGGTCTGCACCCACATTTCGCTGGCCTCGCTGTGCCTCGCATCACGGCCGGCCCGGCCTGCGGCTTGCATGAGCAGGCTGAAGAGCCGCTCGGGCGCGCGGAAGTCGCTGGAGAACAGCGCGCCGTCGGGGTTGATGGCCGCCACCAGTGTGATGTGGCGAAAGTCGTGGCCCTTGGCGATCATCTGCGTGCCGACCAGCACATCGACTTCGCCCGAGTGCACGCTGGCCAGTTGCGATTCGAGTGCCCCCTTCAGGCGCGTGGTGTCGGCATCAATCCGTGCGATGCGCACCGGTGTGCCGTCGGGTCGCGTCACGCCGGCCAGCAACTCGGCCAGATGTTCTTCCAGCCGCTCCGTACCTCGGCCGACCGGGGCGATGTCGATGTTGCCGCAGCTTGGGCAGGCGCGAGGCACACGTTCCGTAAAACCGCAGTGGTGGCAGCGCAGGGTGCGGTCTATCTTGTGAAAGACGCGGTAGGCACTGCAGTGCGGGCACTCGCTTTTCCAGCCGCAGTCGTGGCAGGCCAGCACAGGCGCATAACCCCGCCGATTCAGAAAGATCAGCGACTGCTCCCCACGCGCTACGCGCTGCGCGATCGCATCGAGCAAAGGCGGCGCGATCACCGAGTGTTTGGGCTGATGATTCATGTCGACACCCCGAACTTGCGGAAGCCTGCCTATATGCCCATCGGCTTCTCCTTCAACCGAAGTGCCCACCCGCTCGTTCATGGTGAGGCGCTGGTAGCGGCCCGTGATGGTCGCCTGCCAGCTCTCGAGCGAAGGCGTGGCCGAGCCGAGCATGACTCTGCACGCCTGAGCCTCACCGCCCTCTTCGGTTTCCAGCTTGGCGCGGTAAAC
This sequence comes from Pseudomonadota bacterium, assembly GCA_040388335.1. Classification (GTDB taxonomy): domain Bacteria; phylum Pseudomonadota; class Gammaproteobacteria; order Burkholderiales; family Burkholderiaceae_C; genus Polaromonas. The sequence continues at coordinate 2,487 of JAZKCB010000001.1, forward strand.
CGCGAGGTCACGCGCCGAATAACGTGCGCCCTCCTGCTGTTTGTAACTGGGGTCGTGCTCTTCATCGACCACGATGAGGCGCAGCCGGGGCATGGATGCCAGCACCGCCATGCGGGTGCCGAGGATCAGGCGCGCATGGCCGGTGTGGGCCGAGAGCCAGTTTTTCAGGCGCTGCGCCGGGGTCAGGCCGCTGTGCAGCGAGACCACGCGCTCCCTGCCCAGGTGCGCAAACCGCTCCTCGAAGCGGGCCTGCAACTGCGGTGTAAGGTTGATCTCGGGCACCATGACCAGCACCTGGGCGTTGGGGTCATTCGCCAGTACTTTGGCGGCGGCGTGCAGATAGACCTCCGTCTTGCCGCTGCCGGTCGCGCCAAAAAGCAGCGCTGGGCGGGCATCCGCATCAAAACCGGCCAGCGCTTCGAGCTGTTGGGCGCTGAGTTCAACCCCGCTGGGCCGCTGCGCGTGGCTGGAGTCGGTTTGCGGCCGCTTGAGCCGGCGCGCCAGCTGTACGGCCGTCATGTCACGCAACTGCGGAGGCAGGGCGGCGAGCGCCACTTCGCCGGGGGAGCGCTGGTAGTAGGACGCCGTAAAACCGACCAGCTTGCGCCAGGTGGCGGGCAGCGGATCCAGTCCCTCGAGCACGCCGGCGATGCCTTTGGTCTGCATCTCCAGCAGCTCTCCGCTGCCTCCCCGGACGCCCCAGACCACGCCCAGCACTTCCCGCCGGCCCAAGGGCACGCGTACAAGCGTACCGGGGGTGAGTGGTGATTCACTCTGGTAGGTCAGCGGTCCGGCAATGGCGCTGTGCGCGGGCGCGGCGACAACGATGTCCAGCCAGTGATTCATCGAAGGTAAGCGGTGGTTGTCATATCTACAAAACACTTGCGAAAGACGCGCTAAGTGCTTGATTTGATGGCGCTTTACAGATCTTCAGGTTTTCTGTGGATAACTTTGTTGATAGATCGCGTTTGAAGCTGCCAAAGCCTTGTAAATCAAGGGCTTCGTCAAATTGCCTGCAAAAAAAGCAATTTAAAGATCCCATATAAATCAATGACTTACAAGCGCTATTGCTTTGATAGCGAAGTATGCGATGTTGTGGAGTTCTTGCCGCACCGCAACACAAATTTTGTGCATAAGTCTTGCTGTCAAGTTCACTTTTTGTGCTAGCCCTGCACAAAAACGGGTCTAAAACGCTGATGACAGGCTGCACAAAAAGACCGTTCAGCCTGTCGCGCTGCGCATTTTTCGAGAGTGAGCGTGCACTGCGTTGACCAGAACCTCGACACTTTCCGGTGGCGTGTGCTGGCTGATCCCGTGGCCGAGGTTGAAAATGTGTGTCGGCCCGGGCTTTGAGGTGTCCATGTGCGGCCTGCCAAAGCTGTCCAGCACCTTGATGGCTTCGGCCTCGACCTGGGACGGGTTGGCAAACAACACGTTGGGGTCGAGATTGCCCTGAAGCGCTTTGGCTTTCGGTCCCGCTTCACCGACCAGCGTACGCGCATTCGCCAGATTCACGGTCCAGTCCAGTCCCAGCACTTCGCAGTCCAGCTCGCCCATGGCCTTGAGCCAGAGCCCGCCGCCCTTGGTGAAGACCAGGCGCGGAATGACCACGCCCTCATGCTCGCGCTTGAGCTGCGCCAGCACGCGTTTGGTATAGGCCAGGCTGAATTCATGGAAAGCCGCATCGGCCAGCACACCGCCCCAGCTGTCAAAAATCATCACCGCCTGTGCGCCGGCTTCAATTTGGGCATTCAGGTAGGCGGCCACCGAATCGGCATTGATGGCCAGCATTTTGTGCATCAGGTCCGGGCGCTGGTACAGCATGGTCTTGACGAGGCGGTAGTCGTCGGAGCCTGCGCCCTCGACCATGTAGCAGGCCAGCGTCCAGGGACTGCCCGAAAAGCCAATCAGCGGTACCCGGCCCTTGAGCGCCTTGCGAATGGAGGTGACCGCGTCAAACACATACCGCAGCTTGTTCATGTCGGGTACCTGCAGTCTGGCGACTGCCGCTTCGTCGCGCACCGAGTGCGCAAACTTCGGGCCTTCACCCAGCGCAAACGACAGGCCCAGGCCCATGGCGTCGGGAATCGTCAGGATGTCGCTGAACAGGATGGCGGCGTCCAGCTTGTAGCGCTCCAGCGGCTGCAGCGTGACTTCGGTCGCGTAGTCGGTGTTGGTGGCCAGGCCCATGAAGCTGCCGGCCTGGGCGCGTGTGGCGCGGTACTCCGGCAGGTAACGGCCCGCCTGGCGCATCAGCCAGACGGGGGTGTGGGAAGTGGCCTGACGCATGCAGGCGCGTAAAAAAGTATCATTTTCGAGAGGTGCAAACATATTGAGCAATTGTCTCAGAGAGATGAAGCCACCACGCTCGCTCACTTCGTGTAGCTCTCTGCCCCCGGGGGGGCCGTTCGCCTGCGGCCCGGCAGAGCCGGTTCCGCGGCTCTGCTGGCGATGCCCCCGCTCCGCTTATTGCCTGTTCCCTCAGCTCTTAAGGCTCATCTAACTGGCAAAAATTGCAGGAAGGTCCCGCCCAGCAAATTCTGGACATAGGTGATCACAGCCCGCCGGGTCTTCTCGGTCAGCACCACGGCCAGCAGATCAAGCCTGCCGATGATCTTGCCGAACTCGCGCTCAAAACTCAGGTTGCGTTCTCGCTCGGTGATCTCGTCGGCCAGCAGCAGGGGCTGGCCGGCCGCGTTGCGGCGGTTGGACAGCATCCAGACGGCGATCTCGATATTGCGGGCGGCGTTGTAGACGTATTGCGCATCAAGCGGGTCGGTCAGGTAGAAGGCCGTCTTGTTGCCGTGCGCGGTGATCAGCATATCGGCGCTGGCGTAGATAAAGGCGGCTACGCGGTCGCCCCTGAAGTCGGGGCCCAGCGCGAGCGACAGCGCGGCAATATCGCGCCTGCCCTGAAGCTCAGGCCAGGGCGTTTGCGCGGCGATGGTGGTGCGCAGTTTTTCGAGGACGGCTTCGCGGCTGGTGCCTGCCTTGCGCCACTCGGCCGGGTTGCGGCGATACAGTTTGTCGGCCAGGCGCAGCAGGCTGTCGATGTTGTCACGCATGCCGAGCGTGGCCATCCGGTTGATATCGGACTGCGCCAGTTCTGATGACGTCATGGCCGCGCCCTGTGCTTCACCGCGCGGTGTGGGGGCGGGCGGCGCGCTGGCGCAGGCGCCAAGAAAAATCACGGGGAGCCAGATCGCCGGAAACAGGGCTTTCATGCGGTCAGGTCGCCAGAGAAACGGGCGCGACCAGTGACGCATCCACCTGCAGTCCGGCCTGCATGGCAAAGGCGTTGAGCGATTGCCTCACCAGGTGCCGCGCTGCGCGGCTGGCATGCTGCAGGCGAAAAAAATCATGCGGCATGCCCGGCGCGCCATAAAACGCACAACGCGCACCGGCCTCGCGCAACCAGTCGTAGAGCGCCGCCGCATCGTCATGCGCACCGTCCTGTTCCGCCGCAACGATGACCACCGCCGGCGGTCTTTGAACCGGCTGGTTGCCATGCAGCAGCACGGCGCGTTCGTCCCAGATCTGCCAGCGGCCGTCCAGCAGGCTGTGCCAGCTGCGCACGGCATCGTCGCGCGAAAAAGTCAGCGAGTTGGCGCAGCGTATGTAGCTCGCTGTATTGAAGTCAGGCTTGACCAGCGGCGTGAGCGCCAGCACCGCATCGACACTGCCGGGCGATTGCCGCGCCAGCCGCCAGGCGGCCTGCATGCCAAGGTGTGCGCCGCTGCCGTCGCCGCCCACCATCAGGCGCTCGGTGTTGACGGCGAGTTTGTCGCGCGCCTTGCACAAGGTGATCAAGACCTGCAGCGCCTGCTCGGCCGGCTGCAGAAAGCCGCGCCCGGGCTCCTGCGGGATGTGCACGCTGGCAACCGCCACGTTCAGGTCGGTGCAGATCTGGCGGCAGAGCATTTCATGACTGTCCAGGCTGCCTGCAACCCAGCCGCCACCATGAAAAAAAGCCATCAGCACGGGTTGGTTGACGCCTTCGGGCATATACAAACGTGCGTCCAGCCTTGTCTTTTCGCCAGAGGCCAGAATGTTGAGATGAAAGGGCCCGGACAAAACCCTCAGCGGCTCGGCCGGTTCAGGCAAGGCCCTGGCGACGGCCTCGTAACGCCGGGCATAAGCCGCCAGGTCATTCGGGTCGCGTGGCAGCGGGTGCTCCAGGTGCAGGCGCTGCAAAAAGAGATAGAGGTCTGCGTCCATCAGCGATGGAGCGGTTCGGGTAGACGAGCCGGGCAGGCAACAGGCATGCCCGTACTTTAACTGCGTTTAACCGGGGAAAAGGCGGATTTGAAGCAGGTTCAGAGCACGCCGCTGGTCAGCAGAACGCGGTGGTCAATCTTCAGGCAGTGGTCCTGAACCACCAGCAGGCCGGCGGCTTCTGCGGCGGCTGCGGCCGCGGGGTTGCTGATGCCCAGCTGCATCCACACGGCTTTGGCACCTATGGCAATCGCTTCATCCACAATGGGCGGAATGTCTTCGCTGTTGCGAAAGCAGTTCACCAGGTCGATCTTTTCAACGGCAGCTGCAGCGGTCAGCGTGGCATAGGCTTTTTCGCCCAGCACTTCAATCTCATTGGGATTGATGGGGATGATGCGGTAGCCATGGCCCTGCATGTAGCGTGACACATCAAAGCTGGCGCGATGGGGTTTGTGCGACAGGCCCACCACCGCGATTGTTTTGTGGTTTTTGAGGATGTGCGGAATGCGGTCCGCCGGCGCGATGTTTTCCATTGTGGTTCCATATCTGCTGACCATGTTCGGACGGCGACTCGTCCCGATCACACTCCCCTGAACGGAGCGAAATTTACAGTTTAGCCAGCTCGGCCCTGACCTCGCTGACGGAGAGGATTTCCGACAGCACCACCGGCGCGCGGCCGGGTTTGTAAATCACATAGACCGGCACGCCGTTGCGGCCCAGCTGGCTCAGGGCAGCGGTGACGGCCGGGTCGCGGCGCGTCCAGTCGGCACGCAGCAGCGCCACCTTTTTGGCGGCCATGTCGGCCATGACGTCGGCATTGGCCAGCGTGGTCTTCTTGTTGTACTGACAGGTCACGCACCAGGCGGCGGTGAAGTCGACAAACACGCTCTGGCCCTGGGCCGTGAGCTGGTCAACCCGGCCGGGCTCCCAGCCTTGCCAGCCCTGCCCGTTATTTGCGGCTTGCGTTGAAGAAGGCGCATCCATCAGCTTGACCACATTCGGGCCAAAAGACCAGAGCGCTACCGCAAGCAGCGCAACACTCAAAGTAGATAGCGCCACACGCGCACGCCCGCTTTGGGTAAAAGCCCAGATGGCGAGCGCCATCAGCACCAGCAGGCCCAGCAGCGCACCGGCACCATCGATGCCGCTTTGCTGACCGATCACCCACACCAGCCAGGCCACCGTCGCAAACATCGGAAAGGCCATCAGTTGCCTGAAGGTCACCATCCATGCGCCGGGGCGTGGCAAGACGTTGGCGACGGCGGGTATGACGCTGGCAGCCAGGTAAGGCAGGGCCATGCCGATGCCGATGGCCGCAAAAACCGCCAGCGCTTCTACCGCCGGCAGGCCGACGGCGTAGCCGAGAGACGCGCCCATGAAAGGCGCAGTGCAGGGCGACGCAACGGCCGTGGCCAGCACACCTGACAGGAAGGCGTTGACGGTCGGATTTTTGGCCTGCGCACCGGCCAGACGGCCGGGCACAAAGCTGCCGAATTCAAACAGGCCGGCCATGTTCAGGCCCATCAGCGTGAACAGCGCGGCTAGCGCCGCCACCACCGCCGGGCTTTGCAGCTGAAAGCCCCAGCCGAGTTGCTCACCCGCTGACCGAAGGACCAAAAGCAGCGCACCCAGCGCCAGGAAGGAGACGACGACACCCGCCGTGTACGCAATGCCGTTGGCAACCCGTGCGGACTGCTTTTTTTCGTTCACAAACCCGACCACCTTGATCGCCAGCACAGGAAAGACACAAGGCATGAGGTTGAGGATCAGTCCGCCAAGCAGTGCGCCCAGCAATGCCGCAAAAAGCCCGATCGGTGAGGCGTTGTTTTGTATCGGCGCAGCGCCCGAGGATGCATTGGCCTTGAGCGCCGCCTCAAGGGCCGGTGGCAGCGTTGCCGCTGCGGCCACCTTGGGCCACTCGCCCTTGACAGGGGCATCAATGCGATACGCCGCATCGTTGAATGCCACGACAACCGGCATGGCCGTGGGGCTTTCGGTACGCTGTCCCGAGAGCGGCACCTGCGCTGTCCAGACCGCGCCCTGCCAGGCCTGCTGCCATTTGCCGGCGGGTTCGATCACGCCGCCGGTTTCAGGGAAGAACTCCAGCGTCTTGCCCTGAACCGAGGCCGGCAACCCGGCCAGCGACACCTTGATGGCCTGGCCTTCGACGGTAACCTGGCTGGTGGCGGTGGGCAGGGGTTTCGGCGTGGCCGCAAACGTGTCCTGAAACAGCTTGCCGCTGGTGCCCGTCGAGCTCCTGACAGGAATGGTGAGTGAAAACTCACCCTCCTGCGGAATGCACTCCTTGCGGCAAACCAGCCAGCTGGCCTTGAGTTTGACATCCAGCTGCGAGCCGCTGAAAGACGGCGCAACCGTGACCGGCACGGGCAGCAGCACGGTCTTTTCATAGCCGTAGTTGGCCAGCGTGCCGATGGGAATTTTTTTAGGCGTCGGCCAGGCGATCTCGCCGGCGTCTATGCCCGCAGGCAGCTTCCATTCCAGCACCGTCGGCAGGCCGGAGTCGCCGGAGTTCTTCCAGTAGGTGTGCCATTCGGGCTGGTGGTCCAGCTGCAGCCCCAGCCAGACCTGCTTTCCCGGCCCTACGCCATCAGGCGCCCAGGCCAGCAGCTCGGCGCGCACCTGGTCGGTGGTGACGACCGGTTTGGCGACATTTTTGCTGCCATCCTTGCCGCCGATGGACAGCACGCTGTTTTGCGGCGCCTGCGCCTGCGCGGTCAAAGGCACGGCGGCCATGAAAGACAGGGCCAGTAAAGGAAAGGAGAGGGCGCGCCTGAAATTCATGATGGGAGTGTGAGGGGAGTGGGGGAGATTAGTTCCTGAGGGGGCTTTGGCCATGCTTGCGGCAACGCTCCCGGGAATTGGTCAAACCCGGCCCGGTTTTATTACAGCTATCTACTGACCTCACGAGATCAGAGCTGCGGCTTTTTGCCGCGCAAAACCTCCAGCTGCACCTTGAAAGTACAGCCCACAGCCGCCGCCAGCCGCGACATGGTCTGCATCGACAGGTTGGCATTGCCGGCAAATAGCTGCGAGATGTAGCTGCGCGAGGTGCCCAGGCGCTGCGCCAGCTCGACATGGGTGATGCCCTGCTCCAGCATGCGGGTATTGATGTCGAGCAGGAAGGCAATCGCCTCGCCTTCGGCCGATCCCTCTTTCAGGTTGGCGAGGCGGTCCTGCAATGCGGCGAGTGTTTTATTGCTCATGGTTCGGGCTGGGTAAAGTGAATTTGCCGCAATGTTAACCTGTGTGTTAACTTTTCGGCAAATGTTGAGCTGGAAGTTAACATTTGACTGGTTTGGAGGGGTTTTGGGCCCCCAAAAGGCCTGTCTGGTGTCAAAAAAGGCCATTTTCAGGCATCAAATCGGGCTCAAAGCCAATAGATACGTGCGTGAGTAGCTACTATAATCATAGCAATTGGCGGCGCACCACTTTCTCGTTTGACGCCTGGTTTGATAATGCCCGCATGGATGCCCCGCAAACTTCGCCGCCGCCCGCCATCGTTCTGGCCACGCTGAACGCCAAATACATCCACGCCTCGCTGGGCCTGCGGTGTCTAGCGGCGAACATGGACCTGCATGGCGGCGCGGGCCTGCGGGCGCAAACGCAGCTGCGCGAATTTGTCATTCAGCAAAAGCCGCTGCAGATTGTGGAAGAGCTGCTGGCGCTGTCGCCCCGGGTAATCGGCTTCGGCATCTATATATGGAACGTGGTCGAAACCACCCAGGTCGTGCAACTCCTCAAAACGCTGCGGCCCGACATCAAAATCGTGCTCGGTGGCCCCGAAGTGAGTTTTGAAACCGGCGAGCAGGAGATTTGCCGACTGGCCGACCACGTCGTTACCGGATGGGGCGATGTGAGCTTTCCCAAACTCTGCCGCGCGCTTCTCGATGGCCCGCAGCCGCTCATGAAGGTGATCACCGGTGAGCAGCCTGCGCTAGAGGCGCTGCAACTGCCCTACAGCGAATACACCGATGAAGACCTGGCCAAACGCCTGCTTTACGTCGAAGCCTCGCGCGGCTGCCCTTTCAAGTGCGAGTTTTGCCTGAGTGCGCTCGACAAGACCGCCTGGGCTTTTGAGCTGGACGGCTTCATGGCCGAGATGGACGCGCTCTACAAGCGCGGCGCGCGCAACTTCAAGTTTGTAGACCGTACGTTCAACCTCAAGGTCGATTTCTCGGTGCGCATCCTGCAGTTCTTTCTCGACCGCATGGCGCCAGACCTGTTCGTGCATTTCGAGGTAGTACCTGACAGCCTGCCCGACAGGCTCAAGGACCTCATCAAGCAGTTCCCGGCCGGTTCGCTGCAGTTTGAGGTTGGCATCCAGAGCTTCAACCCCGACGTGCAAAAGCGAATTTCGCGCAAACAGGACAACCTCAAAACCGCCGACAACTTGCGCTGGCTGGTCAATGACAGCCAGGCCCATGTGCATGCCGACCTGATTTTTGGCCTGCCTGGTGAAACGTTGGAGAGCTTTGCCGAAGGTTTTGACCGCCTGTATGACCTGGCGCCGCACGAGATCCAGTTTGGCATTTTGAAGCGCCTGCGTGGCACGCCGATTACCCGGCACACGGTGGATTTTGCGATGACCTACGACCCGCAAACGCCGTACACCATCCTGCAAAACTCGACGGTTGATTTCAGCAGCATGCAGCGCATCAAACGTTTTGCACGCTACTGGGAAATGGTGGCCAACTCGGGGCGCTTTTCACAGGGCCTCAAGCTGTTGCTGGCGCCGGGTTCGGCTTTTGGCCACTTCCTGAGCTTCAGCGACTGGCTCTGGGCCACGACCGGCAAGACACACGAGTTTGCGCTTGAGAAACTGCATGACCTGCTGTTTCAGCACCTGACAGAAGTGCGGGGCCTGCAGGCTGACGCCGCGCGTCTGGCGCTGCTGGCAGACTACCGCGCCAGCGGTGCGCGTGGACGCCCGCAGTGCCTGGCTGAACTGCTCGCTGCGGTAAGGCCTTTGAAAGAACAAACCGGCGGCAAGCTGCGTGCCGCGCGCCAGGAGCGCCACGTCAGCCAGCACCGCGCCGACATACAAAAGGCTGCAGTCGCAGCCTGATCACAGAATTTTGAAAACCGGAAACCCATGAGAACAAGAATCCACTTCCTGCTGCCCGCCCTGCTGGTGTTGTCGGCCCTGCTCGCAGCCTGCGAACAAAAACCTGCGCCCGTAGCCACATCGCTGCCAGCAAGAATTGCGTCCGTCGATGCAGCAACCGTCAAGGGCGAAAACGATGCCGAGACGGTCAGGGCTCGCAAGGCATTGACGGCCGCCGCACAGGCTTGCAAGGTCACTGAACTTGAAGCCACCGAGATGATGGCGAAATCGCGCAAGGTGCTCAATGGGGAAGGCAAGACGATGGTCATGGTCGAGCTTCTTGAAGCGACGCCGGGCCTGGTCGCCGATGCAACTGTGGACGCCAGCACCTGCCAGAAGTTGTTCGCCGCCTACACGGTGGCGAGGCAGGCCGGGCAAAATCACCAGGCCGCCGTCGCTGGCCTCAAAATACGCAAATGACCGCCAGCCAGATCCCCCGCTTCTGGGCCGACCTCAAAAGCCCTGACTTCGCCAATATCGACCTTGCGCGCTGCATCGCGGTGCTGCCGGTTGCCGCTGTCGAGCAGCACGGCCCGCATCTGCCGCTCAATGTCGATGCGTCCCTGGCCGACGGTGTGGTGCAGGCCACGCTGCCGCACCTGCAGGGTAATTTGCCGGTGCTGTTTTTGCCTACACAGGCAATAGGTTTCAGCCCCGAGCACACGGCCTTTGCGGGCACCTTGACGCTGAAGTCTGAAACCGTGATCCGGTTGTGGACGGACATTGCCGAATCCGTCGCCGCCACGGGCGTGAAAAAACTGGTGCTGCTCAACTCACACGGCGGCCAGGTCGGCATGCTCGACATCGTGGCCCGCGACCTGCGTGCGCGCCTCGGCATGCTGGTCTACAGCGTCAACTGGTTCAACCTGCCGCTGGTGGGCGACAACGACGAGCTGATCAACGAACGCTTCAGCGCAGAAGAACACCGCTTCGGCATCCATGCGGGCGACATTGAAACGTCCATGATGCTGGCGCTGAAACCTGATCAGGTCGACATGGCCAAAGCGCAGGACTTTCACTCCACCTCCAAAGACCGCGCCCAGAAATTCAGCATCCTCGGCGACGGCAAAAGCGCCAAGCTCGCCTGGCAGATGCAGGACTACAACGCGCAGGGCGCAGCTGGCAATGCCGCAGCCGCCACACCTGAAAAAGGCCGTGCCGTGCTGGACGCGGCGGGCAAGAGCTTTGCGCAGTTGCTGCTGGAGATCGACAGCCTGCCGGCCGATACGCTTCGTCCGAAAACCTGACCCGCAAAAACAAAACCCCAGACCGGCGATAACCAGTCTGGGGGCTTGTACTGCTGGCCCTGCGGGTAAGCGTGGCTGCGGTGTGGAACAAGTATCCACCGCTGGTTGGCGAAAAGTTTGCTTTGTTTGCTGCTGATTTCCAGTAATTCAGAAAATTAATCTGCCAAGTCGCAGTCGGTAGTTAAATTCTCTGCGCCACGGCATCCTGCCGAAAAATACCTCAAGCCTGGCTCAGGAATAGGTAATCCATTCCGCATGTTCGGGCGCGTCGAGGTGCGGCAGCGTGTTGTAGGTCACCAGCATGTGGCGCTTGGGCGTGAAGGCAAACTCTGTGACCGACGCATTGCGGATGCGCAGGTTGAGCTCAATTGTGGTTTCGGGGCTGGTGCCCAGCACATGGCCGACGGCGGTGGCTATGGGCCCGCCGCTGGAGACAACCAAAACGCTGCCTTCAAAGTTGGTACGCACATGGTCCAGCAGGCTGGTGACACCTGCGACAAAGTCGGTGTACCCGGGCATGCCCTTGGGGCTGACGACGCCATCCATCCATTGTTTGAGGCCGTCTTTCAGAAGCCTGAAGTGGCTGCGGTACATCTCGGGTGTGGTGGCTTTTTCAAGTTTGGGCGGGTGGATGGCGCTGATGACGGCATCGCTGTCGTATTCATTCAGGCCGGGCCAGATGTGAGCCTTCACGCTTTTCACTTCGTGTAATGCGCTGCCCCCCGAGGGGCCTGAACTTGCTCGGGGCGGCCCGTCGCGGCGTTCGGCTGCATCCATCGTCGCGCCCATGCCTTCACAAATGCCTGCGAAGGTGCTGATCTGCCTTTGCAGCGTGCCGGTAAAAGCCGCATCAAAAGTGATGCCCTTGAACTTGAACCATTCACCCAGGCGCACGGCCTGCCGGTGGCCCATGTCGCTGAGCACGTCGTAATCATCGGCACCAAACGAGGCCTGGCCGTGGCGCACAAGGTAGAGGGTTCCCATGGCTCTGATTGTGGGCTGGCGGTCAGGCCACTGAAGTCTCGCGCGTGACGAAGAACGCGCGATCTGGCACCTTGGTGACCCGGATCAAGTGGCTACACGTTTCTCTGCAAGCAGCCGCACGGCCAGCAAGGCCAGCACCGAGCCCATGACGTAACGCTGAACGCGCAGCCAGCCCGGGTTACGGTTTAAAAACATGGCGAGGCCCGCTGCCGAAAAAATCAGCAGCGCGTTGACGGCCATGCTGACGCTGATCTGTATCGCGCCCAGGCTCAGGCTTTGCAGCAGAAGCTGAGCACGCTCGGGGTGCAGGAACTGCGGGAAAAAAGACAGGTAAAACATCGCCACCTTGGGATTGAGCAGGTTGGTCGTCATGCCCATGAGGAAAAGCGTGCGCGGCGGGTCATGTGGCAACTCGCGGGTTTCAAACGGTGACTGCCCTCCAGGCTTTACCGCCTGCCACGCCAGCCAGAGCATATAGGCGGCACCCACGACCTTGATGGCGGTGAAGGCCAGCGGCATGGTCAGCAGCAAGGCGGTCAGCCCGAGCGCCGCGGCCAGCAGATGTGCCAGAAACCCCAGACCCACACCGGCGAGCGATATCAGGCCGGCCCGCTGGCCCTGGCACAGCGTGCGCGAGATGCAATAAATCATGTTGGGGCCGGGCGTCAGGACCAGCGCCAGTGAGACGAGGGTGAACAGCAGGATCTCTTGCAGGCTGAACATCAGTGTCCCCCCGATGCAAGCGTGACGAGGCCGCGCGGCGTTTGCAGCACGGCCACAAGGTTGGGCCGGCCCTGCAGCACCTCGACATTCACCAGGCCGATCGCCTCATGGGCGGCCTTCAGGGCATCCGGCCGCGCATGGCAAGCGTGCAGCGATTGCAGCGTGACGCCTGATTCGGCCATGCTGGCCGTGGGGTGTACGGCGCCCCATTCAATCAGCGTCGGCAGGCCACCATAAAACAGGCGTTGCCCGTCGCGGCGCACGGTGATCTTCCAGCTCAGCAGGCCTTGCGGCGTGGGACGTGAAGCCTGCAGTAATTCGCCGCGGTCCAGGCCCAGCTTTGCCAGTGATTTGATGCCGGCCTGCGCTTGCGGTGTGCTGGCGACGAAGTGAACCAGCTGCGGGCCGTGCGACAACAGGCGCGCATGCAGCAGGCCGTCGTCCAGGTCAAACCAGCGCTTTGCGCCTGGTGGTCTTTTGGTGCCGGCACCTGGCTGTATGGCGATGATTTCAAAATACGCATCAGGGAACGTGGGCGACGCGATGCTGAAGATGCGATTGTGTGTGCCCATGAGCGGATGCTCGCCACCGGGGCCGGGCGTGATGCCCAGCGTGGCTTCACACCACTGTGCGCCTTGATCGAGGTTCGCCGCTGCAACCACAAGGTGGTCGACACGCGAGCTCAGGGCGATGGGCGGAGTGGCGGGTTTCATCACGCCATCCTAAAGCGTTTGAAAAATATGCGCCTGCTTCAGAGCGTGACGCTGCCATCAATGCAGGTCACGGATTCACCGCCCACCCACACTTGGCCGCTCGCGTCACGATCCAGGTAAACCAGCCCGGCACGGTTGAGGCACACGCCTTGGGATGCGACATAACTTTCAGGGGCATAACCGTCGGCCATCAGCCATTGCGCCAGGCCCGCGTTGAAGCTGCCGGTCACCGGGTCTTCGTTGATGCCGATGCCGGGCGCGAATGCGCGCACCTCAATGTCAGGCGTGTCAGCTACCGGCTGGCTGGTCTGGACAAAGGCTTTGGATTCCCGGTTGATGCGACCAATCAGGGGTGCTGTTTCAGCCTTCTCATAAAGTCCTGCCACGCCAATCTTCACATTGAGCTTGCCGAGTTCGAGGTTGTTGGGTGCGAGCTGAAGAACGGTCTCCGGGCTGTCAAGCAGCAGGCCCATCCACGCCGGGCCGTTGTCCAGCATCTGCGCGGCCGTGATCTGCGCGGCCTTCAGGCCAAGTGCAGCAGCGACTTGCGCAAGCAGCACCGGGCTGGGGGCGTAACGCCTGAGCGGCGGTGCGGCAAAAGCCAGGCGTGGCCCAGCCCCTGTGGTTTTCTCCTGGCGTATCTGCACCAGGCCGACGGTGCATTCCTGCACGATGACGTCTTTTCGTTTGGCCTTGCCGCCGGCCTGCAACCAGGCGTGGCAACTCCCAAGCGTCGGGTGTCCGGCAAAAGGCAGCTCGCCGCCGGGCGTGAAGATGCGTACGGCATAGTCGGCGGCCGTATCTTTGGGCGGCAGCAGGAAGGTGGTCTCCGACAGGTTGGTCCAGTTGGCAAAGCGCCGCATCGCCGCGTCGTCCAGCCCGGCAGCATCCAGCACCACCGCAAGCGGGTTGCCGAAGTAAGGCGTGGCGGTGAAGACGTCGATCTGCTTGAAAGGGCGGGTTTGCATGATTTTGTTTTTTTAGGAAAGGGGCTGGTCCAGCACACCCTTGCTGGTCTGCCGGTTCCAGATGCTGTCGTACCAGCGTTCGATGTTCGGCCAGGCCTTGCGCGGTTGCGGCAAGCCAAACCAGCGGTGGATTTCGCAGGCCACAGGAATGTCGGCCATGGTGAACAGCTCCCCACTGAGGTAGCTGCGTCCGGCCAGGTGCGCCTCAAGCGTCTGCAGCAGCGGCTCGACGGCTGCGACTGATTTGTCGATCAGCGCATGGTTGCGCTCTTCAGGCGACGTGCGAATCCATTGCCAGAAGGCATCGCGGCCGACGACGGCAAAAGTGGTTTGCTGCCAGTCCATCCAGCGCTCTGCGTTGAAGCGGTCTTTCAGCGCTTCGGGGTAGAGCTTGCCCGATGAGTGTTTGGCGCACAGGTAACGCACGACGACGTTGGATTCCCAGAGCACATAGTCATCGTCTTCAATCACAGGCACCAGCGAGTTCGGGTTCAGGCTGATGTATTCAGGCGTCTTGACCACACCAAATTTGCCGCCCGCTTCGGTGCGCTGGAATTCCAGGCCCAGCTCCTGCGCAGTCCACACCACCTTGCGGACATTGATGGAGCTCATGCGCCCCCAGATGTGCAGCGTGCTCATGGCTGCTTCGGCAGGTTGGCTTTGAAGACATCGGCCAGTGCCGCGATGCCGGTGTTGATCTGCTCGACCGACGCGGTGACAAACGACAGGCGAAGATTGCCGTGCTCGGCCTCGCCGCTGTAAAACGGCGCGCCCGGCACATAGGCCACATTGCGTTCGACGGCCTGCGGCAAGAGCTTGACGGCATCCATGCCTTTGGGCAACTTGAGCCAGAGGAACATGCCGCCGGCAGGTTTGTTCCAGGTCACGCCGGTACCGGCCAGGTTTTTATCGAGCGCGGCCAGCATGGCGTCGCGCTGCGACTTGTAGAGCGCACGAATCGTCGGCACGTGGCGCTCGAGGAAGCCGCCCTTCAACACCTCGACCACCATGCGCTGGTTAAAGCTTGGGGTGTGCAGGTCGGCAGCCTGTTTGGCCTGCAGCAGCTTGGGATAGAGCTCCTTGGGCGCGACCAGGTAGCCCAAACGCAGGCCGGGCGCCAGCGTCTTGCTGAAGCTGCCCATATAGATGCAGCCTTCAGGATTGCGCGCCGTCAGCGGCAGTGGTGGTGGCGTGTCAAACCAGAGGTCGCCATAGGGGTTGTCTTCAATCAGCGGCAGGCCCGCCTTTGCGGCTGCGGCAATCAAGGCCACGCGGCCGGCTTCATTGATGGAGTTGCCGGTCGGGTTCTGGAAGTTGGGCAGCACATACATGAAGCGCGCGCCGGGCGCCTTGGCCGCGAGGTCCACCACGTCGATGCCGTCCGGGTGGCCGGCCACGCTGACAAATTCGGGCTCCATGGGCGTGAAGGCCTGCAGCGCGCCCAGGTAGGTTGGTGTCTCGACCAGCACACGTGAGCCCTTGTCGATGAGGATCTTGGCGATCAGGTCCAGCGCCTGCTGGCTGCCGGTGGTGATCAGCACCTGCGCCGGGTCGATGTCCCAGGGCAGGGAGGCGGCCACCCATTCGCGCAGCGGCGCGTAACCTTCGCTGGCGGCATATTGCAGCGCGCCTTCACCGTCGGTGGACAGCACCGTCGCGCAGGCTTTGGCAAACGCATCGACCGGGAAGGTCTTGGGGGACGGCAGGCCACCGGCAAAGCTGATGATGCCGGGCTTCTCGGTCACTTTCAGGATTTCGCGGATGAAGGACGGGTTCATCTTTTCGGCGCGTGCGGCCTGGGTCCATTTCATGATTGTCTTTTCCATGTTGTTTTAGGGGTGGCTTGGGGTCGGCAATGAAAGAGTTTCTCACCTTTGTCCAGGCGGTGGCAGCGCGCCAGGCAGACAACTGCCTTCTGGCGCTGGCCCACATCGCGATGAAGCATGGTGGCGCTCATAACATCAGCATCCAGATGGCGGTCACCGTCAACACTGCCGCCATGAGGCTATTGAAGATACGCAGCCGGCGGCCCGTGCCTGCGGGGCCGGAGAGCCAGTTGCGCAGCAGCGAGCCTGCCAGCGCGTAAGTCACATTGCTGCTGAGAGCGTAAAACATCATGATGGGCAGTACGACGATCAGGCGCTGGACCCAGTCAGCATGGCCGGCAATCCAGCCGCTGACGATGGCAAGCGCCAGCATCCACGCCTTGATGTTGACGAACTGGAGGGCTGCGCCTTGCCAGAAGCCAATGCGCAATCTTTTTGCATCGGCATCGCTCAGGGCACTGGAGCGCGCAAGTCTCAAAGCCAGCCAGAGCAGATAGGCCACGCCCACCATCTTGATCGCCAGACTCAGCAACGGCACCGCCAGCACCAGCGCACCCAGTCCCCAGGCGCACAGCGTCAGCAGCACGCCCCACCCGGCCGCAACGGCACAGGCAAACGGCAGCGCACGCCGGAAGCCGTGGTTGGCCGCAATCGCGGTCGACAGTGTGGTGTTGGGGCCGGGCGTGAAGCTCATGGCTGTTGCCAGCACAAGCAAAGCCACAAATTCTTGCCAGTTCATGCGTCAGACTTTATAGTCGAAAGCAGTACACAACCAATACACTTTTGGCTACAAATTGCCAAACTGTACTGGTCGCAAAACCAGCACACGCCCGGCCCCGTCCGGACAGGACATTGCCGCCATGTTGATGAAAACTGCCTCGCAGTCGCTCACCGAGCAACTTTATTCGCGCTTTGCCGAGCGCATACGCAACCGCCTGCTGGCGCCTGGCGCGCGCCTGCCTTCGGTGCGGCTGTGTGCGCAGCAGCAGGGGGTGAGCGTCTCGACCGTGGTTGCCGCCTATGACCAGTTGCAGGCGCAGGGGCTGGTGGTCGCGCGCAAGAACAGCGGTTTTTTTGTCCGTGACATGGCCATCGGCTTACCCGACAGGTCGGTTGATTCAGTGAGTATCACGGGTGCGCACACCAAAAACATTGCCAGCCCGCTGGTCGGCGTGAACGCCACGGGCGCCGAAGCGAATGGCTCCTGGAACACGGCCGTCTGGATGGCGACGCGGCATGCGCCTGTCGATGCGACGGCGCTGATTCGCGGCATGTTCCATACGGTGAGCGAAAAACCGCAGCCCGGCATGGGCGTCTTCCCGGCGGAATGGCTGGACAACGCCTTCGTGCCAGCCGCCGTGCGCAAATTCACCAGTACGCAGGCGCTCAGGACATCCTCGCTGCAATATGGCGAACCCAAGGGCGACATCAGCCTGCGCCGGGCGCTGTCGCAAAAGCTGGCCACACTGAATGTGCCCGCGATGCCGGAGCAGATCATCACTACCGTCGGCGCCACCCATGCGCTGGACATCGTCAGCCGAACGCTGCTGCGGGCCGGCGATTGTGTGATGGTGGAAGAACCCGGCTGGGCCGTCGAGTTTGCCCGGCTCGACGCACTGGGCATGCGCATATTGCCGGTGCCGCGCCGCGCCGATGGGCCTGACCTGGAGGTGATGGCGAAGTACTGCGAAGCGCACCAGCCCAAACTTTTTGTCAGCGTCAGCGTGTTCCACAATCCCACAGGCCACTGCCTGTCGCCGGGCAGTGCGCACCGCCTGCTGCAACTGGCCAACGAACACAACTTTCACATCGTCGAAGACGACACCTACAGTCACCTGGCGCCCGAGCACGCCACGCGGCTGTGTTCCCTCGACAGCCTGCAGCGCACGATTTATGTGAGCGGCTTTGCAAAAATCCTGGCACCCGGCTGGCGCGTTGGTTTTATGGCCGCACCGCCGGACCTGGTAGAGCGTTTGCTGGACACCAAGCTGCTCGCCACACTCACCACACCCGCATTGCTTGAGAAAGCGCTGGCCTGGTGCATGGAGCAGGGCCAGTTGCGGCGGCACTCCGAACGCATACGCACCCGGCTTGCGCAGGCGCGTGCGCGCAGCGTCAAGCTGGCGCTGGCGCACGGCTGCCGGTTTGAGGCCGAACCCGCAGGTTTGTTTGGCTGGGTCGATACAGGCGTTGACACCGACGCGCTGGCGCAGCGCATGCTGGATGAGGGTTACCTGATCGCACCCGGCTCGCTCTTTCACGCCCAGCGGCCGCCTGGAACCTTGATGCGGATTAATTTTGCGACGACGCAGGAGGCTGGGTTCTGGAAGGTGTTTGCGAAGTTGCGGGATGCGATGCGGTAACTTTTGAGGGTGTTGCCCTTCACGTAGAGCCGGGCTACCCCCGGCTTCCACGTGAAGGGCGAAGACACGATCCAGATCGCCGCCCAAAATAAAAAGGCCCGCAAAAGCGAGCCTTTTAAAAGTCATCCAGCAGCCAGGCCAAAGCCCGGCATGCCTCAATTAACGATAGATCTTGCGGTTGCTGCCGTCCAGAATCACATAGTGGGCAGCTTCTTCCCGCACAGCAGCGCGGGTCAGGGTGCTGGCTTCAGCAGGGGCAGCCGCAAATGCTGCTTCCTGGCTGACAGCCACTGCGCCGGACTGGCGTGCTGCCAGGTAATCGGCCTGCACTTGCGCGCGGGTCACGTTGCTGCTGGAGGCGACGGGGCGGATGGCCAGGGCGGCTTCACCGGACATGCTGGATTGTGCAAAAGCGCTGGCGCCTGCCAGGGCGGAGAGGGCGACAACGGCGGAGGCGATGAATTTCGTGTTCATGATGGGTTCCTTTGAATGAATGTTTTTTGCTTGTTTTGATAAATCAGCTGGTTCAGATCGTGCTGTTGCCGAGTTGCACTGCGCGGGCCGACTGGATGGCGTCGCTGCGCACCTGGGCGCGGGTCACGGTACTGGCGGCGGCTGGAGCGGCTGCAAAAGCGCCTTCCTGGCTGACGGCAACTGCGCCGGACTGGCGTGCGGCCAGGTAGTCGGCCTGCACTTGTGCGCGGGTCACGTTGCTGCTGGAAGCGACGGGGCGGATGGCCAGGGCGGCTTCACCGGACAGGTTGCTCTGGGCAAAAGCGCTGGCGCCGGTCAGGGCGGAGAGGGCGATAACGGTAGAGGCGATAAATTTCGAGTTCATGATGAATTTCCTTTGGAATAAAACAGATTTTTTAGTACCTATCCAGTGATCGTCGCTTTGGGGTTTGACCCCCTGGCTGTCCAACTGGCCTCGGTGAGTCGCCTGTTTGGTCTCGGCTCATCGATGACTGAACTTTAGGGTTTACCCGGTAAATGAAAAACCCCCGGGCGCACAATACATCGTTGCAGAAACCGTAATAATTGCGTAAAGCTATCGCGGCGATTGTTAAAAAAGGTATGTATGGACAGGCTTCTTTCGATGCGGGTATTTCAGAAGGTCATCGACGAAGGCGGTTTTGCCGCTGCAGCGCGGGGGCTGGACATGTCCCCGGCCGGCGTGACAAGGCTGGTGACCGACCTGGAGCAGCATCTGGGCACGCGCCTGATCCAGCGCACTACCCGCAAGCTGGCGCTCACTGACGCCGGCCAGGCTTATCTGCTGCGGGTACGCAATATACTCAGCGAGGTGGACGACGCCGAGGCGGCTGCCGGGCAGAGTTCGAGCGAGCTGCAGGGCATGGTGCACATCGTGGCGCCCTCGCTGTTTGCCAACTATTTTCTGGCGACGCGCGTCACCGAATGGGTGGCGCGTTACCCCAAGGTTGCCATCCACGTGCATGTCGACCCCTTTCCGCAGAACCGGGTCGAGGAGTTTGACGTGACCTTCATGGTGGTCGACGAGGGTTTTGACGCCAACGTGGTGGCGCGCGCCATGGCGACGACCGAATACGTGGTCTGCGCCAGTCCTGATTACCTGCGCCGCAAGGGCACACCGCTCAAACCTGAGGATTTGCAGGGCCACCAGTACCTGCGCTTTCCGTGGCAGGCTTCGTCCGGCCACGCCGCGCGGGGCATGCGGCTGTCGCGCATTGATGGCACGCAGGAGCCCACCGAGGTGCCGATGCAGGTGGTGTTTCAGGCGGAGAGTTACGAAACCCTGTTCACAGCCGCCATCGACGGCGCCGGCATTGCGGCCTTACCCAAGTTTCCGGCCAGCAACTATTTCGCCAGCGGCGCCCTGGTGCACCTGCTGCCCGAGTGGATCTTTGGCCGCTACACGGTCTATGTGGCCTTCCCGACGCGCAAGCTGATCCCGGCCCGTACCCGTGCGTTTGTGGACTTTGCGGCAGAGCTGGTGCTGCGGCGCGATGCGCCTGGCCGGGCTTGAGGGCTTGGCGAGAGCACTAAAACGCTATGGAATCAATAGCTGCTCACGCCCGTATTCATTGACTTTGAGGTCGATTTGATGCCTGAAAATGGCCTTTTCCGGCGCTTTTTGGCTGTTTTTGAGGCCGTTTTAATCCGCCTATCGGCCCAAAAAACCGATTTTTAACGTATACGGCAAATTTTTAACATCTACGTTAAAAATCTGGGTTTCCATCAAAGCATCTCGTCGGGCGCAAACGGCCCAATCAGGTGAACCAGCAGCTTCAGCCCGGCGCCGGCATCCGGCTCATCGCTGGCGTCCTTGAACGCTGCGCCGGCGGGGGCCTTCCAGAACAACTGGCCGTCGACAAGTTCGACCTTGTAAGCACCGGTTTGCAGGGTTGGCTCGATCAGCCGAATCGTCTCGCCCGATATCGCACGGTTGCGGATGACGATAGCGACTTCGCTGTTTTGCAGCTGCGAGCGCAGGTCGAGGTTCATGGAGCCGACGACCAGCAGGCGTTCGTCCATCACCACCACCTTGGAATGCAGGCTGGCGCGCGAACTGCCCGTCGACCCCGTTCCGCCGTTGTTCGTGCCGCCAGAACCCGACCCAAATCCCGATCCGAAGCTTGAGAAAGAGCCTTCCTGCTCGGCGCGCATCTCGTAAATCTCCACGCCCATGGCCAGCAGGTCCTTGCGGTAGCGTGAATAGCCCACATGCGCGGCCGGTGCATCGTTGGACGCCAGCGAGTTGGTCAGCACCCGCACCTTCACGCCGCTCTGGCGCAGCGCCGCAAACTCTTTCATCATGCGCGGGCCGGGCACAAAGTAGGGCGAGACGATGAGCAGATTGTTTTTGGCCTGCGCCATCAGCTGCAGCAGGCCGTCGACCGTGGTGTCGCCGGCTTCTTCGGTGGTGTCGGCGTCGGCCGCGATCTTCGACGGTTTGTCGACCAGCAGCGCCGACGGTGCCCAGGTCCAGGTCAGCAGCCGAAGGTCTGTGGAATCGGCCAGCGCGGGCAGGGTGACGGTGGTTGCGGTGGTGCTGGTGCTGACGTCCGGAACCGACGCTTCCGGGCTGGCCGCCTTGCCCGGCGAACCGGGGGCATTGGGCTCGGCCGGCGGCTTGATGGCGGCGATTTCCTTCTCGGTCATCAGCGACTGCACCGGGTAGGCCTGGGGATTGTTCCAGTACTGGTCAAAGCTGCGCGACAGGTCGCGGGCAATACGGCCGGCGGCCAGCACGTCGATGTCGACAAAGTTGGTGCCCTTGCTCTGGCCAAAGTAGGTCTCGCCCAGGTTGCGGCCGCCCGTGATCGCCACGGCGTTGTCGGCCACAAACATCTTGTTGTGCATGCGGCGCTGCATGCCGTCTATGTCTTTGAGGTTGGTGATGATGCGGAAAAACAGCGACTGCCGGCCGCCCGGCAGCGGGTTGAAGAGCCGCACCTCAAAGTTTTTCTCAAACGCCAGCTTGAGCACCTGGGCGTTCTTGCCCGAGGTGTTGAAGTCATCCAGCAGGATGCGGATGCGCACACCGCGCCCGGCGGCCTCGCGCATGGCGTCGAACAGGCGCTGTGTCGTATCGTCCTGGAAGATCGCGTAATACTGGATGTCCAGCGTCTTCTGCGCGGCCTTGATCAGCGTCATGCGGCTGGTAAAGGCCAGGTCTGCGCTGCCGACCAGCGCAAAACCCGAGTCGTTGCGGGTGCCGGCTGTCGCGGCGCGCTGCGCCACCATGCTGCCGATGCGCGTTTCCGCCGGGTTGGCCAGCGCGGTCGAAACTGGCCGGTCGACATGGTCAGGGAGCGAAGCGCAACCTGCGAGCCAGACCCCCAGGAACAGCGGTGCCAGCCATTGCAGTCGAATGCGGCGCCTTAGGCCGGCAAAAAAGCGGTGATCGGTAAGCGGCGCGGTCGTGGTGTGCATGGTGCTGGCTACTCTATCGCAAGCAGGTGTAGTTGCCACCTGTGCCAGCCGGGTTGGCGCCTGATGTTTTTGTAGGCGCCGGGCTTGACCGCTCAAGCCCGGGCCGCTCAAGGGGCGGCGGGGATCAGGCCGAGAGCGTTTCCCAGCGCTGCAGGGCTTCCATCAGTTCTTCTTCAATCTTGCTGTTGCGGGCATTGAGCTCGGCCGCGCGTTTGGCATTGGTCGTGTAGATGGTGCCGTCAAACAGCTCCTGCTCAATCGCCTTCTGCTGGGATTCCAGCGTCTGGATCAGCGCCGGCAGGCCTTCAAGCTCGCGCTGCTCCTTGTAGCTGAGCTTCTTTTTGGCGGCGTTGCCGGCATCGGCCCTGGCGGGCTCTGCTGCAGCGGCCTTGGCGGCGCTTTTTGTGCTGGCCGCAGCGGCGGGCGAGGGCTTGGCGCTGCCGGTGATCTGCGCTGCGCGTCTGGACTGGGTGATCCAGTCCGTCACGCCGCCTTCGTACTCGCGCCAGAAGCCGGGCTTCTCGGGTGTGCCTTCATAGGCGATGGTGCTGGTCACCACGTTGTCGAGAAAGCGCCTGTCGTGGCTGACCAGGAAGACGGTGCCTTCATAGTTCTGCAGCAGGTCTTCCAGCAGTTCAAGCGTGTCGATGTCCAGGTCATTGGTTGGCTCATCGAGCACCAGCACATTGGCAGGGCGGGCAAAAAGGCGGGCCAGCAGCAGGCGGTTGCGCTCGCCGCCCGACAGCGTGCGCACCGGGGAGTTGGCGCGCGCGGGCGAGAAAAGAAAGTCGGTGAGGTAGCTCTTGACGTGCTTTTTCGCGCCGTTGATCTCCACCCATTCACTGCCGGGGCTGATGAAGTCTTCCAGCGTCGCATCCAGGTCCAGGCTGTCGCGCATCTGGTCGAAGTAGGCCACCTGCAGGTTGGCCCCCTGGCGAATCTTGCCGGGGGGGATGGTCACGTCGGGCTGCAACTCACCGAGGATGAGCTTGAGCAGTGTGGTTTTGCCGGCGCCGTTAGGGCCGAGCAGGCCCACCTTGTCGCCGCGCAGCAGCGTGCCGCTGAAGTTGTTGACGATGATCTTCTCTGCGCCCGGGTGGCCAAAGCTCTTCGATACGTCGGTGAGCTCGGCCACGATCTTGCCGCTCTTTTCGCCGCTGGAGACATCCAGGTTGACCCGGCCGACGGCATCGCGCCGCGATGCCCGGTTGTCGCGCAGCACTTCAAGACGCCCGATACGCGCCACGCTCCGGGTTCGGCGCGCTTCCACGCCCTTGCGTATCCAGACTTCTTCCTGGGCCAGCAGCTTGTCGGCCTTGGCATTGATGACGGCTTCCTGCGCCATCTGCTCTTCCTTCTGCACCAGGTATTGCGCAAAGTTGCCGGGGTAACTGAGCAGCTTGCCGCGATCCAGCTCAACAATCATGGTCGCGACCTGGTCCAGGAAGGCCCGGTCATGGGTGATGGTGATGATGGATCCGTTGAAGTTGATGAGCAGTTCTTCCAGCCAGGCAATCGAATCCAGGTCCAGGTGATTGGTCGGCTCGTCGAGCAGCAGCACGTCAGGCTTGGCCACCAGGGCTTGCGCCAGGGCCACGCGCTTTTTGGTGCCGCCCGAGAGGGAGCCGACGATGGCGTCCTTGTCCAGGTGCAGGCGGTGCAGGGTTTCCTCCACGCGCTGTTCCCAGGTCCAGCCGTCGAGAGCCTCGATTTCTGATTGAAGCGCGTCCAGGTCGGTGTTCTCGTCGGCGGCAAGATACATCTCCACGACATGGCGTGTTCGGGCCAGGCCGGCACTCGCAGCAATGAAGACAGTCGCGTGCGGATCGAGGGAGGGTTCCTGTGGCACGTACGCGATGCGCAGGTTTTGCTGCAGCTGCAGCGTGCCGTCGTCAGGCTTCTCCAGCCCGGCCAGTATCTTCAACAGGGATGATTTGCCCGTACCGTTGCGTCCGATCAGGCCGATACGCTGGTTGGTTTCAAGTGAAAAATCTGCGTGGTCCAGCAGTGCGACGTGCCCAAAAGCGAGTTGGGCGTCCAGAAGGGTAATAAGTGCCATATAGGTCAGGGATTATCCGGGTGCGCGGTAACCCTGCTGTTTTGTCTCCTGTATGAGTCTGCTTCTTGTTGCAGGAGTGCTGCTGCTGGAGGTGTGGCGATGCGGTGCAGACTTACATCCGCTTGAGTCGTTTGACGATTTTTTTTAAAAGAGTTGCGGGCTGCCTGAACAAAGTGCTATAGTCGATGGCTCTGCTGATGAAACAGCTCGGTTTGCGAAAGCAGAGAGTCAGCAGGAAAGGGAAGAAAAAAAATTCCCCTAAAGTTGACTGGACATAAAAATCCGGTATATAATTTGAGGCTCAGCTGATTACAGCTAA
>JAZKCB010000002.1:0-9146 GCA_040388335.1 Pseudomonadota bacterium
CGCGGCGCGCCGCTTTGGCTTTGGCCGTTGCAACCCTGGCCGCCGGCCCCATGGCGCAGGCCCAAACCGCTGCCACCAAATGGCCCACTGCTCCCGTGCGCTTTGTGGTGCCCTTTCCAGCCGGTTCTGCCCCTGACGTGCTGATCCGCCTGGTCGGCGTCAAGCTGACCGAAAAATGGGGCCAGGCCGTGATCGTTGACAACAAGCCGGGCGGCAGCGGTGTCATCGGCATGAACACCATCCTGTCTTCGCCCACCGACGGCAGCGTGTTTGGTTTTGTGCAGGGCTCGGCCATCTCCGTGGCACCCAGCACCATCAAGGGTGTGAGCTACGACTTCAACCGCGATTTCGTGCCCGTCACGCTGGCCGCCGTGCTGCCGTTTGTGCTGACCGTACCTGCAGATTCGCCTTACAAAACCCTGGGTGAATTTGTCGCTGCTGCAAAAGCGAAGCCACTCAGCATTGAAGTCGCCGACAACGGCCGCGGCACCGCGCCGCACCTGGCTTCAGCGTTGCTCGGCCTGCAGTCGGGCGCGCAGTTTCTGGAGGTGCATTACTCGGGCGGCGCGCAGGCCATGCAGGCGACTCTGGGCGGCCAGACCAAGATGATGGTCGAGACCTACAACGTGGTCGCCGGTAATGTGCAGGGCGGCAAGATGCGCGTGCTGGCCTCAATGGGCGACCGTGTCGAGCCCGGCCTTGAGCAGTTCCCGCTGGCCAACGCCACGGTGCCGGGCGCTGTGGCCTACGGCTGGTTTGCCGTCATCGCCAAGAAGGGTGTGGACCCCACCCAGCTGGCGAAGATGAACCAGGACATGGGCGACGTGCTGAGAATGCCCGACGTCGTTGCCAAGTCGCGTGAACTCGGCACCTATCCGCGCCCCGGCACGCTCGAGCAGCTGGTGCAGTACATCAACCAGGACCGCAAGACCTGGCAGGGCGTGCTCGACAAGCTCAACATCAAGCCCGAGTAGGCATCACGCGGGCGGCAGCCACGCGTCCAGTGCGCGGGTGAGCGCGAGCAGGGGCAGTGCCAGTTCGTCGAGCGCCTCGTCAATGCGCTGGCGTGTCTGCTTGTCGCGGATGGCGCTCTCCACATTTTCGGCCAGCACTGAAACCGCTTTTGCGCCTATGGTGCCGGACACGCCCTTGAGCGTGTGCGCGGCACGTTGCGCCGAGGCCGAATCGCTGGCATCCAGCGCGGCACGGATGCTGGCAACGCTGTCCTTCTGCCCGGCCGCGTAGCGGCGCAGCATCGCCAGGTAGAGCGGCTTTTTGCCCATGGTGTGCGACAGGCCGGCCTGCACGTCGAGGCCGGCGATGCCGGCAATGCCTTCGGGCAAGCCACGGTTGCCGTCGGTCCCAGCGTCTGATTTTTCCGGGGACACGGCGGCCGGTGTGTGAGGCGGTGTCGCGCCCGGCCTTATCCACTTGAGCAGCATGCGCCACAGGCCGTCCGGGTCTATGGGTTTTGTCAGGAAGTCGTTCATGCCGGCGTCGAGGCAGCTCTGCCTGTCTTCGGCCATGGCGTTGGCCGTCATCGCAACAATCGGCAGCGTCGCCAGTCGTGCCATGCGCCTGATCGCTACCGTCGCATCGATGCCATCCAGCACCGGCATCTGCATGTCCATCAGCACCAGGTCGTAGTCGGACTGCTGCAGCTTGTCCAGGGCGATCTGGCCGTTCTCTGCGATGTCGACCGAAAAGCCTGCATCCTGGAGCAGCTCGCAGGCGATCTGCTGGTTGATGTCGTTGTCTTCGGCCAGCAGGATGCGCGCGCCCCGTACTTCAGCCAGTTGCTCCATGCCGGCGGCTGTGCCGAGGCCACCAAAACGGCTTTCAGGGCGGCGTTCACCCAGCGCCTGCATGGTGGTGTCAAACAGCATGGACGGGCTCACGGGCTTGACCAGCACGCCGGTCAGGCCGAGCGACTCGGCCTCGTGAATCATTTCCTCGCGCCCGTGCGCGCTCACCATCAGCAGGATCGGGTCAGGCACCAGGCCGAGTGCCCGAATGTGCCGGGCTGTCTCCATGCCATCCATGTCCGGCATGCGCCAGTCGAGGTAGACCACGTCAAAGGGGTCATCAGCCGCATCTGCCGATTGCAGGGACCGCAAGGCCTCGCCGCCGGACGCCATGTCCGTGACCCTGAAGGTCATGGCCTCCAGCATGCCGCGCAGTACGGCGCGGGCGTGAATGTTGTCGTCAACCACCAGCGCCCTGCGACCTCGCAGATCGGGGTTGGGAAGCAAAACACGCCGGGGGAGGGCGCTGATGCCCAGCCTGACCGTGAACCAGAAGGTACTCCCGGAGCCCGGCACACTGGTCACGCCCACCTCGCCACCCATCAGTTGCGCGAGGTTTTTGGAGATGGCCAGGCCCAGGCCTGTGCCGCCAAACTTTCGTGTCGTGGAGTTGTCGGCCTGCGAGAAACTCTGGAATAACCGCGAGATCTGCTCGTCGGTCAGTCCGATGCCGGTGTCGCTCACCGAGAAGTGCAGCAGCACGTCGTGAGCGGTGCGTTCCCTCACGCGTGCCGCGATCACCACTTCACCCTGCTCGGTGTACTTGACCGCATTGTTGGCGTAGTTGATGAGGATCTGCCCGACACGCAGGGAGTCGCCGACCAGCGTGGGGGGCACATCGGGTGCGATGCTGAAGACGAGTTCAAGCCCTTTTTCGCTGCATTTTTCCGTGATGAGGTTGGCAACGTTGTCCAGCACCTTGTCGAGCTCGAAGTCGATGTTCTCGATGGTCAGCTTGCCGGCTTCAACCTTGGAAAAATCGAGGATGTCGTTGATGATGCCGAGCAGGTGCTGGCCCGAGCTTTGCACCTTGGTGATGTAGTCGCGCTGGCGCGGCGTCAGGTCGGTCTTGAGCGCCAGGTGCGACATGCCGATGATGGCGTTCATGGGCGTGCGGATTTCATGGCTCATGTTGGCCAGGAAGTCCGACTTCATCTGCGTGGCTTCCTCGGCCGCCTCCTTGGCCCTGCGTACCGCGTCTTCCTCTTCCTTGCGGTCGGTGATGTCGCGGCTCACGCCCAGCAGTCCCCCCTGTTTGCCGTCTTCATACCAGAGGGGTGACACCATGGTGTCCAGCAAGGCGCGGCGGCCGTCGGGATAAGTAACCCAGTGTTCCGAAGAGACCCGCTGCAATGATTGCATCATCGCGTTGTCACGCGCACGCATGTCGGCCGCGACATCCGGTGGAAAGAGGTCCTCGCAGGTCAGTCCCCTGATCTCTGCGGCCGTACGCCCGACCATCGCCGCATAGGCGTCGTTACATCCGAGGTAACGGCCCTCGTGGTCCTTGTAGAAGATCGGGTCGGGGATGGAGCTGACCAGCGCGCGCATGGTGCTGCGCTGGCGGCTGATTTCACTGGCCGCGCGTTTTTGCTCCGTGATGTCCCTGAAGTTTGCGACGTGCACGGTACGTTCCTCGTCCTGCGCCAGAAACACCGTGACCTCCACGTCGATCAGTTCCCCGTCCCCGCGGCGAAAGCGGCTTTCAAATTGCATCGGACGGGGCAACGCTTCAAGATAGACCTTGATCTGCTCGACGGCTTCCGCGCTGGTATCGACGTCAAGTGTGGAAATTTCCAGCCCGATGAACTCCTCTATGGGGTACCCGAGCTCTTCGCAGGCTGCCTTGTTGGCATAGACCACGCGGCGCGCTACGGGGTCCAGCCAGAACAGGGGGCCCGAGTTTTCAACCACGAGGCGATTGAAAAGTATCTTGCGTTCCGCATGACTGCGTTCGGTCACGTCGCGGAAATTGAAGACCAGGCCCACGCGCTTGCCGCCGGATTCCACCGGCGTGATGAGGCGCTCCAGCAGGCGGCCATCCTTCATCTCGATTTCGTCGAAAACCTCACCGTCCATGTGCTTCCACAGCTCGGTGGCGCGGGCTATGAACTGCGCGCCATCCTTCACCAGCGATGCATGCAGGGTCATCAGTGCGATTTCCTGGCCGGGCGCCATGAGCGCGTCGGGTGCCTGACCCCACATTTCGGTAAAGCGCGGATTGACATATTTCGCGCCGCTTGCAAAGTGGATGGCCAGCAGGCCATCGGGCGCAGAGTTCAGTGCGTTGCTCAGAAAGGTTTGCGATGCCATCAGGTGCTTGATGCGCTTTTCCTGTGCCTGCAAGGTGAGCGCCATGGCCTGTTCGGCTGGCGAAGGCAGGCCGAGCAGGCGTTGCAGCACCGGAATGCGCCCCAGGTGTTTTTGCACAGCGTGGCGCATCTGGTTTAGGCCTGTCAGTGGCTGAGCCGGTCGGCCATGGCCCGCAATTCTTCCGCAACGGCGGATCGATCGGCTGTCTGCCTTCCCTCAAGGTCAAGCCGGGCACTGAG
The DNA here is from genome assembly GCA_040388335.1 of Pseudomonadota bacterium. GTDB lineage: Bacteria > Pseudomonadota > Gammaproteobacteria > Burkholderiales > Burkholderiaceae_C > Polaromonas. The sequence continues at coordinate 4,358 of JAZKCB010000002.1, forward strand.
TTGCTGCAGTTCACGCTGGAACAATTGCCGCAGACCGCCCAGCGATGTCCCCGGGCTGACACGTACCGCATGCGCGGTGATGGGCTCTGAAAATCCCTTGGCGTCGATGGAGACGGAGGGTTCTGTGTCGATGTCGTTTTTGACCAGGGCATAGGTTTCACCCGAGATCAGGATGCCACCCGGCTCGGCCGCCTGCTCAAGCCGTGCCGCCAGATTCACTTCGGGGCCGATGATGGTGTAGTCCATGCGCAGGTCGCTGCCGAAATTGCCCACATCGCAAAACCCGGTGTTGATGCCGATGCGGATACGGAATGTCTTGGCGGCGCCGGTGTCGCGCCACAGCATCTGCAGGTCCGCCATGGCGCGCTGCATGGCAATCGCCATCCTGACGCACTGCAGGGCGTCTTCCTTCACGCCGCGGGTGTGCGGGTCGCCGAAGAAGATCACCATGGCATCGCCGATGAACTTGTCCACGGTGCCGCCGTACTCTGCGGCAATGCGTGACATCTCGGAGAAATAACTGTTCAGAAGGCGTGTGATGTCTTCCGGCTGCCACTTTGATGTGGAGCCTGTGAAGTCCTTGATGTCGGAGAAAAACACCGTGAGTTTTTTGCGTTCGGTATGGATTTCCGCCTGCTGCGAACCGTCGAACAGTGACTGGTAAACCTGCGGCGCGAGATAACGCGACAGTTTTTCTGACAGCGCCTGCAGCCTTCGGGCGTTCCCGCTGCGCTCCAGGTGCGATTGCACGCGCGTCAACAGCAGCGGCGGGCTGATGGGTTTGGTGATGTAGTCCACGGCGCCCAGGTCCAGGCCCAGCTGCTCTTCTTCCATGGTGCTCAGGGCGGTCAGGAAGATCACCGGAATGGTGGCCGTGGGCGGGTGCTGGCGCAGGCGCCGCAGCACTTCGTAGCCGTCCATCTCCGGCATCATGATGTCGAGCAGGATCAGGTCGGGCGGTGCCTGGGACATGATGATGGCGAGCGCCTCCTTGCCGGACGAGGCGAGCAGCAGGTCGTATTTGTCTTCAAGAAGCCCGGTCATGAGGAACAGGTTGTCCTCGGTGTCGTCGACAACGAGAACACGCAGTCGTGGCAGGGGTTGCGTGGGGCTGATGCCGTGGGATGCAACTGGCAATGACGGATGGTCTGGATTCATGGCTAACCTCGCAAAGCTCCTGGCGCTCGAAACGGGTCGGACTGGGGAGCTGGATGATTTGGCTATAGGGGGCTAATCGGCTTTAGTCGGTATTAATCATTTACAACAGATAAATCGTGAATATTAAGTAATTTGATTTATTTGATGAATATGACGATATTTATTTTACGTTCGAATTTTTGTCAGAACCAGTCCACAAGCACCCGACATTCTGTAGGTGCATCTGTAGCGTGAGGTCGCGCGAGGTACGGCCAGATTTGATCTTGTGGCCCCGGGGCGTGACGTTTTGTCACGAGCCAGGGGGTGCTGATATATTGGTTGCCAATAACTTTTGCGCAGCACGTCGCCTATGCTGCCTCACAGCCCGCTCACCTTTGATGCCAATGCGTCCCCAGCCATGACCACCGTCGTTTTTGCTGATCTTGTCGGCAGCACCAGCATGTACGAGCGGCTGGGCGACGAGGCGGCTTCGCGGTTTGTCAACCAGCTGATGGGCGTGCTAGGCCAGGTGTTCGAGCAGCACCAGGGCCGCGTGGTCAAGGTGCTGGGCGATGGGCTGTTTGTGGTCTTCCAGGCCGAAGCTGACGCCCTGGCGGCCTGCATCAACATCCAGAAGCGCCTGCAGGACAAACCCATACAGCCCGGCGGTACGGGTGCGCCGGTGCAGATGCAGATCGGCATCGAGTCGGGTGACGTCGTCGAGATTGACGGCGACTGTTTTGGCGACACCGTGAACTCCGCAGCGCGGCTGGCCGATCTGGCCGGTGCCGCGCAAATCCTCACCACCGAAAACGTTTTCAGGACACTGCTGCCGGTGCAAAGGGCCTCGCTGCGCAGCATGGGCCCGATGTATCTGCGCGGCAGGGCAGAGGCCAGCCATGTCTACCGTGTTGAATGGCAAACCGGGCGTGATGAAGATGCCACCATGGCCGGGCGGTCGATGTTTGCCGTCAACCATGAAGTCGTTCTGCAGATGGCGTTTGAAGGCAGGACGATTCGCGCCGACTCCAGAACCGGCAAGCTCTCGCTGGGGCGCTCGCCTGATGCCACGCTCTCGGTCAACGACCCCCGCGTCTCGAGGGTGCACGCCACAGTGGAGTGGCGCGGCGGTCATTTTGTGCTGACCGATGCGTCGAGTTACGGCACCTGGGTGTACCTGGGCAACCAGGGCGAGCCGGTGGTGCTGCGGCGCACCGAGTGTTACCTGGTCGGCAGCGGGCAGATCGTACCGGGCTGCGAACGCGTCGACGACAACGCGCCGCTGATTGCGTTTTCAGTCAGTCATTGACGGTAGCGGCACCCGGCTGCGCCCTTAAAGCCCCTCTCCTGCAAGACATGCAGGCTAGAATCTTTTTTCTCCTTGGGGCCTCGCAAGTTGCGGCGCCCGGGTTCTTACCATTGCCACCTCCATGAGTCTTAAGAAGCTAGGCCGTTACGATCTGGTCCGCGTGCTCGGCAAGGGGGCGATGGGGCTGGTGTACGAGGGCAGGGACCCCAACCTCGACCGGCGCGTCGCCATCAAGACCATCAAGGTCGAGAACCTCTCCGACGAGTCGGCCGCTGAATACGAAGTGCGCTTTCGCACGGAGGCCCGCTCCGCGGCGCGGCTGCAGCACCCCAACATCGTCAGTGTTTACGATTCCGACCGCGATGGCGACATTGCCTTTCTGGTCATGGAGTTCATCCAGGGCGATGACCTCAAGCACCACCTCGACAAGGGCGAGCTGTATTCGCTGGAGCAAAGCCAGCGCATCATGGCCGACCTGCTGTCTGCGCTGGACTATGCGCACCGGCAGAACATCGTCCACCGCGACATCAAGCCCGCCAACCTGCTGATCGAGCCCGATGGCCGCGTCAAACTGGCCGACTTCGGCGTGGCGCGCATCCAGGACTCGGGCGAGGCCACACGCACGCAGGGCACCATCGTCGGTACGCTCAAATACATGTCGCCCGAGCAGTTGCAGGGCAGGCCCATCGATGCGCGTGCCGACCTGTACGCCGCCGGCGTGGTGCTCTACCAGTTGCTGACTGGCAAGCGGCCGTTTGACGGCGACACCGACTTTGCCGTCATCCAGCAGATCGTCAACCACACACCGCCAGCGGCCACCTCCCATAACAACCGCCTGCCGCCGGCGATTGATGCGGTGGTTGCCAGGGCATTGGCCAAATCGCGCGACCAGCGTTATTCAACGGCGCAGGAGTTCTCAAACGCACTGGCTGCCGCCTGCCGCGACGCCACAGACATTACCGTTGTGCCGCCTCCCAGCGCGCCCGGCAAGAGCAGCAGCGCCACCTGGACAGCCACCATGCTGGCTGGCGAGTCACTGGTCAATACCAACAGCGGCGTCACCCACAGCGGCACCGTGTCGGGTTCATCCATCGTCACGCAAGAGCTTGAACTGGTTTACTGGAAGGACATCAAGGAGTCCGTCGATGTTGAAGACATCCAGGGCTTTCTGTCCAAATTTCCATCGGGCATTTATGCCGACCTGGCGCGCCGGCGCCTGAAAAAGCTCGGCGTTTCAAGCGGTGATGAATCCGATGTCAGCGCCCGGCTGGGCACTGTCACGCAATTGAGTGTGCCATCGCCATCGCAGCCTGAAAAAACCGTGATGCAGCCCCGCGCGCCAGCAGCCGATGCCGCGGACAAGACTGCTGACAAGACAGACCTCGCCTGGCAGGCGCTGGAAGCCGCTGCCGCGCAAACGCCATCGCTGCCGCTGGGCAAGACCGCGCCGGCTGAAATTGCCCAGGCCGACCCCGATGCCACGCGCCTCGGTGCGCCCGCGCTGCAAACTGCAGCCGCCAAACCCAAAACGGCGCTCATGGCGGGTCTGGCCATTGCCGTGCTGGCCGTCGCCGGTATTGCTTTCAAATTCATGTCATCGCCTGCAGTTGTCGATCCGGCGGCTGCGGCTTTGCTGGCTGCGTCCGCGCCCCTGGCTGCTTCTTCGGCAGCTGCATCTTCGGCGGCTACCCCGGCTGCGCCAGCGTCTGCGCCCGTGGTCCATGCCTCCAGCTCCCAGGCTGCGGCGTCATCGCCAGCCCTGGCAGCGTCCCGCGCAGCCGCTGCCAAAAAAGCAGCGGCAGACAAGGAAAAAGACAAAACCGCCAAAGCAGCGCCGGCAAAAGCCACATCGGCAGCAGCGCCCGCAGCGGCACGCTCCGCCGACCCCGCGCCCGGCCCGTCCAGCGCAGGCAGCCCCCAGCAGGCCTGCGAGGGCCGCATGTTGCTCGGCTTCCAGACCTGCATGAGCGAGCAATGCGCAAGGCCGGCGTTTGCCAACCTCCCCATCTGCGTCGAGCGTCGCGCCATCGAGCAGCGGCGCGAGGCCGAGAGGCTGTCGCGTTAGATCTGCTGGCCATCCGATCCCGCAGAGCCCTCTTGCTTGTCATTGCGGTGACAAGCCGGTTGGCAGAATTTTGCTGTATACGGCAAAAATTTAACGTAGATGTCAATTTTTTAACGTAGACAGCAAAATCAACGTTCCAAGACCTGTTGCCGGCCCGATCTGACCTCCAAAATCGCCAAAAGGTCGATTTTCAGGCATCAAATCGGCCTCCAACCGTTTAAATATGGGCGTGAGCAGCTATCCGATTAATAGCAAAACCAGCGGTGGCGCGCATTCGA
>JAZKCB010000003.1:0-1554 GCA_040388335.1 Pseudomonadota bacterium
AACACTTCGAGCCCTCCATGACCTATTGCGTAGCCATCAAACTGAATGCCGGCCTGGTGTTCCTGTCCGACTCCCGAACCAATGCGGGCCTGGACCACATCAGCACCTTCCGCAAGATGATCGTGTATGAAAAGCCGGGCGACCGTTTCATGGTGCTGTTGTCCGCCGGCAATTTGTCGATCTCGCAGTCCATCCGCGAAATTCTTCAGATCGAGCAGCTCAAAGACCACGACGGCGGCGAGCCCATCACCATCTGGAACGCCAAAAGCATGTTCGACGCCGCCCGCGTCCTCGGTTCCGCGATTCGCCGTGTGTATGAGCGCGATGCCGCAGCCCTGAAAAATGCCGACGTTGACTTCAACGTGTCGCTTGTGTTTGGCGGCCAGATCAAGGGTGAGGGCATGCGCCTGTTCCAGATGTACTCGGCAGGCAACTTCATTGAAGCCACCAGCGAGACGCCTTACTTCCAGGTCGGTGAATCCAAATACGGCAAGCCGGTGCTCGACCGCGTGCTGGAGCCCAACACACCGCTGGCAGAAGCGGCCAAGTGCGCGCTGGTGTCGATGGACTCGACCATGAAGTCCAACCTGTCCGTCGGCATGCCGCTGGACCTGGTCGTGTATGAAGCCGACAGCCTGCAAAGCGACAAGGTCGTCTGCATCGACAACGACAACCCCTACTACATGATGATGCACAAGAACTGGGGCCGCAAGCTGCGCGAAGTGTTCGACAGCATTGAAGACCCGGTCTGGGACGACGCACATACCGACGTGCCTTTGAAGATGCCGGCCACGCGCAACGACCCGCTCAAGAAGATCACCAACCCGAACGAAAAGCTGATTTGAGCGTTCCAGGGCGTTTGACCGTGACTGCAAAAGCAGCCCTGCCTGCTGACACATCAAGTCAGGTCAGGCCGCTGATCATCTTCTCGCATGCCAACAGCTTTCCGGCCAGCACCTATGGCGTGCTGTTTCGCAGCCTGGAGGCGCGCGGCTTCGACGTCAGGGCCATCGACAAGTTTGGCCACGACCCGGCCTACCCGGTCACCAGCAACTGGCCGCACCTGGTTGAGCAGCTCGCGCACTTCAGCGATCAGCAAATCGGCACCACCACCCGGCCGGTCTTTCTGGCTGGTCATTCTTTGGGTGGCTTCCTCAGCCTGATGTGCGCGGCGCATCACCCCGAGCTCGGCGGCCAGCCCCTGCAGGGCGTGCTGTTGCTCGACTCCCCCGTCATAGGCGGCTGGCGCGCGACGGCGCTCAGTGTGGCCAAACGTGCTCGGCTGGTGGGCTCGGTCTCACCGGGGGCGGTCAGCCGCCGGCGCAAGAACGAATGGCTGGACAAGGACGAAGTGCTGGCCTACTTCCGCAGCAAAAAAACATTTGCGCGCTGGAACGAAGAGGTCCTGCTCGACTACATCGAATACGGCACGCACGACACGCCGGCCGACCAGCGCGTCGGCAGCGACAGCCTGCGCCACCTGAGTTTTGACCGCGACGTTGAAACCACCATCTACAACACCCTGCCCGACAACCTGGAGCAGATGCTCAAACG
>JAZKCB010000004.1:0-2106 GCA_040388335.1 Pseudomonadota bacterium
CTGCTATCCTTGCTTCGAAGCAATCCGCTTTAACGGACTTTGCTTCCTAAGCCCCAAAGTTAATATGCAGGTTAACTTTTCAGCCGAAAATCGGCTTTCGTCTTTGATTTTTAACGTATACGTTAAAATTTCCAGTTTCCAGCCCGAAAAAATGCCGATTTCAGGCATTAAATCGGCCTCAAAGCCAATAAATACGGGCGTGAGCAGCTATTAAAAGAATAGCGTCTCGCTACGTCGTATTTCCACTTCGGCCAACGCCACCTCAACAGACGGGTTTCCTTGAACAGCTCTTCCACCCCTCCCAGCCCCCAGTCACCCCTGCGTGTCGCCGTCATAGGCGGCGGGCCTGCCGGCCTTATGGCGGCAGAAGCGCTTTGCGCAGCAGGCGCGACCCTGTCGGTCCAGCTTTATGACGCCATGCCGTCCGTAGGTCGCAAGTTTCTGCTGGCAGGCAAGGGCGGGCTCAACCTCACGCATTCCGAAGAGTTCGAGCCCTTCATGGGCCGTTACGGCGACAGGCGCGCAGCGCTTGAGCCCGTGGTCGCCGGGTTTGCCGCGCCCCAGCTTCGCGCCTGGGCCGAGGCGCTGGGGGTGGAAACCTTTATCGGCAGCTCTGGCCGCGTTTTCCCCAAAGACATGAAGGCCGCGCCGCTGCTGCGCGCCTGGCTGCACCGCCTGCGCGGCGCCGGCGTGCAGTTTTTCATGCGGCATCGCTGGCTCGGCTGGGCTGATGACGGCGCCCTCAAATTTGCCGCGCCTTCGGGTGAGGTGCTGGTCCAGGCCGATGCCGTGGTGCTGGCGCTCGGCGGCGGCAGTTGGGCCCGCCTGGGCTCCGACGGCGCCTGGGTGCCGCTGCTGGCTGAGCGCGGCGTGCCCGTCGTGCCGCTGCAGCCATCCAACTGCGGTTTTGATGTCGGCACGGCAGCCATTGCAAGCAAGGGCGAAGGTGAGGGCGAAACCCGCCGCGAATTCTTCAAGGAGCTGGTGGGCAAGGGCCAGCGCACCACAGGTTGGTCAGAGCATTTCGCCAGCAAGTTCGCCGGCCAGCCCTTCAAGTCCGTCGCCATCAGCTTCACCGATTCCCAAGGCCGCAGCTTCAACCGCAAGGGCGAGTTCGTCGCTACCGCCACAGGGGTCGAGGGCAGCCTGATCTACGCCGCCTCCAGCCTGCTGCGTGACGAAATCGCCGCCAAAGGTAGCGCCACGTTTTTGCTTGATCTGCTGCCCAACAAGTCGCCAGAGCAGGTGCTCGTCGAGGTGCGGCACCCGCGCGGCTCACGCTCGCTGTCCAGCCACCTCAAAAGCCGCCTCAGCCTTGACGGCATCAAGGCCGCCATGCTGCATGAGGTGCTGGGTAAAGACGAGATCAACGACCCGGTCAAGCTGGCTCACACCATCAAGGCCCTGCCCGTCACGGTCGTTGCCCCAAGCCCGATAGACGAAGCCATCAGCACCGCAGGCGGCGTCGCGTTTGAAGGCCTCGACACCGCACTGCAGCTCAAGTCCATCACAGGCATCACCCAGCCCGTCTTCTGCGCCGGTGAAATGCTCGACTGGGAAGCCCCCACAGGCGGCTATCTGCTCACAGCCAGCATGGCCAGCGGCCGGGCTGCGGGGCAGGGCGTGTTGAAGCACTTCGGTTTGTAGCCATCTCGGGGGCGAGTGGGCGGCATCACCTGGCAGCAGGTGATGCAAAGCCGACTCAAGTCAGGGCGCCGCTGCCTCTACAGCCGGCCATGCAATCACCTTGGCCTGTGCATCTGGCATCGGAACCAGCTGGTTCACCACCTGGCCCGGAAACGTCTTTTCGCGCACATCCTTCAGCACCTCCTGCGCGCCGCCAAACGGCGTCAGCACATCCACCAGCCAGATCTGGTCACCAGACGACCAGTCAGACATCACCAGGTGGTGCGGTGCATTCTGATAGCGCTGCGCCACCGCCGCACTGAGGCGAGCCCATGAAACAAACGCGACCGGCGCATCGTCCTTCAAATAAAGTTTGGCTTGCTCCAGCATCAAGGCCGGCAACACCCGCCATTCAAGCTCGCTCACCAGCGTGTGCCGGGTCGCCGCCTGCTGCATCATCAGCCACGTCACCGGCCCCAG
>JAZKCB010000005.1:0-8130 GCA_040388335.1 Pseudomonadota bacterium
GAAGGCTTCGGTTTTGAATTGCTGGACTTGCGTATTGATCAAAGATGACATGTTGTGTTCCTTCTGGAGGGTGGTTGAAACGTTTCGAATTGATAGTTTAACACTGTTAAGTGGTAATTAACGATAGTAATTTACTATTGAGGGCGTTGGCGGCACCTATGTTTGGCGACAGATGGGTCTCAGTGGGACAGGATATTCACAAGCCGACCAAATGGGGCACTATCCTAGGGGATCTGGCGCCTTGTTGCAGGCGCATTGAGAGTGTTTTGCCGATCAAAACTGCAGACGAAAGCAACAACGAAAGGCCGGTCAAGACCTCAAACCAGATGGTCAGATTGGTTGCAAGCGTGTGCTCGGAACACAGCGCCAATGTGTAGTGAGCCAATCCGTCGATGCCGACCGCTCCGTATGCTGCAAGCAAGGCCAGGCCCAGGATTTTGAACTTTGCCCTGTATGCAAGCAAGCCGAGAAGCCCAACGCTCGCCCCTGCGATCCAGGCCATATAAATCTTCTCCCGGGTGAAAGAGGAAGGCATGCCTGGGTAGTAGGCGATGTACTCAGCGTTGTGCGTGAAGTGCACAAGGTTCGCCGCGAAAAAAACGAGGAGAAGGACCTGGATGTGTTTTGGGAGTGTTCTATGGGCCATGGGAGCATTCTCTGTTGTCTGGTTTGGAGATGACCGGCGGACAGGGCCAGAGCGAGGGGAAGGACCTCCGCTGAGCGGCCTCGTCGAACGACCTGTTGGACCTCAGGCTCCCCTGGTAACACGCACCACTTCCGCATGGTCGCATGTCCACTGTCCATCAAAGCCATAAATTCCTGCGATTTCCACGGATACACGACCACTTTTCTCATCGGCCGAGAGGATGATGCCGTCAATCACGTTCTGATGATTGAAGTCGGACACCGAGAGGTCTTCGATTCCCGAGAAACGAAAGTCAATCAGCACGCTCTTTACGAGAGCCTGGTGATAGTCGGCGGTGCCCGCCCCTCGGGACTCGTACCGGCGGACATGAACACGCAATTCGGCGACCACCTTTCTCCCGGGGGTGGAGTCGCCTCGATCCAGCTCGAAGCGGAGGATCTCCGCGTCGTGAAACGAAGGCCAGACGCCATCAAACTCGGCGAGGACAACCGAGTTGCCGTGTATTTGGACAGGCATCTGCATGTGAGGTCTAGCGTTTGACATGAGAGGCTCGACCCGGCTTGCCGGGGCGAGTCCTCTCGATGAAAGGGTTAGGCCGCATCAGTGCGTACGGAACGTATTCCATTCGTGCGTACAAAGTTTGACCGCGGCGTAAGCCTCGAACACATAGAGCTCTAGTGGATTCTCGATTTCGATGAAAGCGACATGGAGGGAGCGCAAGAAGGACTGAGCTTTAGAGAACTCTTGTTGGAACGCCGTGACTTGCATTGCGTCGGCCCGCTTGCCTTTTGTTGGAAGTCCACGCTGCGCCATTGCGTAAACAAGGCTGGCATCAAAGTGGGTCTTTCCTGTGAAGTGCTGCCGCAAACGAGATAGAACGCTTCTGGATATTCCTACGTAGATGGGCTTCGTTTTGGCAACGAGTACGTAGCAGCCGGAAAAGTCTCGCTGCAGCCCGAGTTCCCTAGCAATAGAGACGGGGCCTTTTGCGGCGGCACAAAACAAGGAAGCACTGTGCGGCTTATGGAGAGCTTCCTTTAGATTGGCGAGGCGCATTGGCAACACCGTAGCGGTGAGTTCCTCGAACGAATGTGGGCAGTTGTCGATCAACATCGAATGCGGTCTAACGTTTGAATTAACGGGCGCCGTTAGGTGTCCAGTTGAGTGAATGGTTAGGCTTCGCCGCCAGTTGGCGATGCGGGCTTCTCAGCAGCGTTTGATGAATTGCGGGGCTCGCGTTGAAAAGCGGCTCTGATCTCATCCAATTTCTTGCGACTTTCCGCGAAGTCGTCGAAGGAGTACGGCTGCTCGGTTCCGCGGTTGGATCCGCACAGTCGCGCCTCTAGACCGGTTGCCTCGTAAAGACCTAACCAGCACTCGCGGGCGGTTGCCATCACTGCGCTCTTTATGCCCTCTTCGGTCTCCTTCTTGCGCGGCGTCTCCAGTTCACCGACGACCAGCGCACACGATTGCAGTCGCATTGCGCATTCTTCAATTATCAGGAGCAAACCCCCATCAGAAACAAGTAGCGGGTCAATCGCTAGCAATCGTGATCGAGCTTCGCGCAACTCCTCAGCCTTGAACTTCCATGTCTGGTGGGACCTTCCGATCGCACGTGCTACATCTTCACAGACGCGTGCAGCCGAGAGAAAGATTACGCGGAGAGTCCTCGCTCGTCTCAACTGTGTTGTGTGGTCATCTGCCTCGCGACGCTTGAGTTCAAGTGAATGTTGACGTTGAACGACCGCCAGAGCTGCGACTATCGCTGCGACAGAGCCAACTGCCTGAATCCAAGCGGGCGCGCTTGAATTGAGGAAGCTTGCGACCCATGGCCATCCGGCCAGAGCAGTAGCAACGATCAGAAGGAGGATTGAACCTACAACAATGCTGCCAAAGACGGGCGCCCAAACTTCGCTGGCGGACTGTTGATTGGCGGAAGGGTTCATCTGTGACGCCTTTGGACGCGAATGCATGAGAACATTGAATTGCGAAGCCTAACGTCGGCATTGTCCGGCGGGCAGCACGCGCCGCGCAGCGGCCTTGTGCAGCTGCTCGTCCGCGACGAGCAACATGTTAGACGTTCGGTGCAGGGAGGGCGCCATCTTTCCCAATCTCCAATGTACCGAACCGCGAAGTCAGGGCATCGATGAAATGCCCGAAGAACAAGAAATGCTCTCCCTTTCTGCTAGTGATAAGACCGCCTCTAACTAGCTCACAGTCAAACTCGAACTCAGGTTGACCAGGGAGTTGTGAGTAGAAATAGAACGCGCTCCCCTCCCGAAAGGTAGCGACGGACGCTAGACCTCGAAGCAGACCATCCAAGTCTTCATGGTTGTCGCAGTCAAAGAGGATGATTTGCCACATGGTCGGAAGAGGATGTCTAACGTAATGTATGCCGCAAAACCTGCGGCATAAAAATGGCGTTGCAATATAACGTGGTCATCAAAATCCTCCCGGATACCGCATGCCTATTGGCTTTGGCTAAAATTTCGTACAGATTTATGCAGGTATAAAAAATCCGCGAAACACCGCAGATATGCGAACCCAGTTTCGCATATGAGCCCGTGTCACTGCAAGGTGGTTTGCCTCATTCAGGCGGGCAGCGCAATGACCAGAGCCGACTCATCGACCATCGCAGTCACAGCAGCCTTCGCCTTGATACCGCTGCCAGCCTTTGCAAAACCAACCAGTTGCAGGCCGGCGTCGAGCTGCAGCGACACCTCGTCACCGCTGGCGCCGCGGCTGATGCGTTGGGCTACGCCGCCGAGTTTTTGTTTGCCCGCTGGGGCTACGGGCAGACCTATGCCGGGTCCGACCGTGACAGCCGTTGCCTTGCACAGCGCCAGAACTGACTGGCCTTTCTTCAAGCCCATCAATTCGGCGCTGGCTTTGGTGATGCGCGACACCAGCGCGCCACCACCGGCGAGTTTTAAAAACACCCGCACCACCTGGCCTTTGATTTCGAGCTTGTCGACCACACACGGCAACTGGTTGCGCATGCTGGTGCGTACGCCGATGTAGGGCAGGGCAGGTGAAGGCAGTGAAGACGGGGCGGCTGACGCGGCAGCCAGCACACCTGCGCGCGAATCGGCCAGTTGCTTTGCCAGGGCCAGCAGTTGTGTACCGGCCGGTGTGATGGTCGCGCCGCCGCCGCCTGAGCCGCCCACTGCACGCTCGACCAGCACCACACCCGCCAGGTTGGTTAGTGTGTCTATGGCCTGCCAGGCCGCCTTGTAACTGACGCCGGCGTCGCGTGCGGCCTGCGAGATGGAGCCGCATTCGCCGACCAGGCGCAGGATTTCTATGCGCTTATCGGCCGGCTCGTGGCTGAGGGCGCTGTCGAACGACGCTGCGGGCGGAGTGATGTTTTTCGGCGGCATAGCGTTATTCTAAAATAGAATAGCGAATTGATCAGTCTGGAGCAGTCCCTTTATGCACCTTCCGAATCCCGCAAGTTTTGCCCAGATATTGCTGCTCGCCGCACTTTCTTCTGCATCTGCATGGGCTGAGGAAGTCCAGGTCGCCGTCGCCGCCAACTTCACCGCGCCCATGAAGCGCATCGCCGCTGATTTCGAAAAAGACACCGGCCACAAGGCCACACTGGCCTTCGGCGCCACGGGCCGCTTTTATGCGCAGATCACCAGCGGCGCGCCGTTTGAGGTTTTCCTGGCCGCTGATGATGAAACGCCTGCAAAGCTTGAGAAGGAAGGCAGCGCCGTCAACGGCAGCCGCTTTACCTATGCCACCGGCAGGCTGGTGCTCTGGTCTGCACAGCCGGGCGTGGTTGATGCGCAGGGAGAGGTGCTGAAGAAAAACAGCTTCTCGAAAATCGCGATTGCAGCGCCCAAGCTCGCGCCCTACGGCGCTGCTGCCATTGAAACCATGACCAAACTGGGTTTGATGGCGACGCTGGAGCCCAAACTCGTCACCGGCGAAAGCATTGGCCAAGCTTTCAGCTTCATCTCCACCGGCAATGCCGAGCTGGGCTTTGTGGCGCTGTCGCAGGTGTTTGAAGACGGCAAGATCAAAAGCGGCTCGGGCTGGATAGTCCCTGAAAACCTGCACAGCCCGATTCGCCAGGATGCGGTGCTTCTTGCCAAGGGCAAGGACAACAAGGCGGCCGTGGCGCTGATCGCCTACCTGAAGACCGACAAAGCCAAAGCTGTGATGAGGTCGTTCGGCTATCAGAGTGGCAATTGATAAACCGCCGAACATGACTTCTATGGGCTCTTTCCCTGTCATCCCGGACTCGATCCGGGATCCATCCCCGCTTCGTTGCCTATGGATTGCTGAGCAGGTCCGCAATGACAGCCAGGGGAAATCGATGTTTTGTTTCAATGCTTTCGGCTTGCGGTACTGACATATGGACCAGGCAAGCCTCCAGGCCATCTGGCTGACCTTCAAGCTGGCAGCCACGACCACTATCGTGTTGCTGCTGGTCGGCACACCGCTGGCCTGGTGGCTGGCGCGCACACGGTCGTGGGTGAAAGGCCCCGTGAGTGCGCTGGTGGCCTTGCCTTTGATATTGCCGCCTGTGGTGCTGGGCTTTTATTTGCTGGTGCTCATGGGGCCGAACGGTCCGTTGGGCCAGCTCACGCAGTCGCTGGGCTGGGGCTTGCTGCCCTTCAGTTTTGCAGGGCTGGTCATCGGTTCGGTGCTGTATTCCATGCCTTTTGTCGTGCAGCCCCTGCAAAACGCGTTTGAAGCCATAGGCGAGCGGCCGCTTGAAGTGGCGGCCACCCTGCGCGCGTCACCACTCGACACCTTTGTGACCGTGGTGTTTCCTCTGGCCCGGCCTGCCTACCTCACGGCTGCCGTGATGGGCTTTGCGCACACGGTGGGCGAGTTCGGCATCGTGCTCATGCTGGGCGGCAACATTCCCGGCAAGACACGGGTGATGTCGGTGCAGATCTACGACCACGTCGAGGCGCTTGAATACACCCAGGCGCACTGGCTTGCCGGTGGGCTGATGCTGTTTTCTTTTGTCGTGCTGCTGGCGCTTCACATGCTGCAGCCCACGGGCAGGCGGCGCGGACGTGTGCGGGGTGAGGCATGAAGGGCATCACCGCGTCATTCAGCCAGCGCAACGGTGATTTTTTGCTGGATGTGTCGCTGGCATTACCCGGGCGCGGCGTCACCGCCATCTACGGCCCATCAGGGTCAGGCAAGACCACCTTGCTTCGCTGCATCGCGGGGCTGGAGCGTTCTGGCGGCGGGTATCTGTCGGTGAACGGCGAAGTCTGGCAGGACGACAAGGCTGGTGTTTTTTTGCCGGTGCACCAGCGACCGCTCGGGTATGTCTTTCAGGAGGCCAGCCTGTTCGCCCACCTCGATGTGCAGGGCAATCTTGACTACGGCCTGCAGCGTGTGCCTGTCGCCCAAAGGCGTGTGTCGCTGGACCAGGCCATTGAACTGCTCGGCATTGGCAAGCTGATCAAGCGCCGCAGCGATACGTTGTCGGGCGGCGAGCGCCAGCGCGTGGCGATGGCCCGTGCACTCGCCACCAGCCCCAGCCTGCTGCTGATGGACGAGCCACTGGCTTCGCTTGATGTGCAGCGCAAGGCAGAAATCCTGCCTTACCTTGAGCGCCTGCATGACGAACTTGAAATCCCCGTCCTGTATGTGAGCCATTCGCCCGACGAGGTCGCCCGGCTGGCCGATCACCTGGTGCTGCTCGAAGGCGGCAAGGTTTTGGCCTCAGGCCCGGCGCGTGAACTGATGACCCGCATGGACCTGCCCATGGCGCATGGCGACAGCGCCGCCGCAGTGATTGATGCCACCGTCAGCGGACTTGAGCCGCACTATCACCTCAGCCACGCCGACTTTGCCGGCGGACGCATCAGCCTGCTGAACCCGAAACTGCAGGTCGGCCAGCGCGTGCGGGTGCGTATTCAGGCGCGGGATGTCAGCCTGACCCTGGCGCGCCAGGAGGGCAGCAGTGTGCTCAACGTCTTTGCCGCCGTGGTCAGCGGCCTGTCGCCAGACAACCCCGGCCAGGTTATGGTCAGCCTGGACGCGGGTGGCAGCACCTTGCTGGCGCGTGTGACCCAAAAGTCGGCTGACGCGCTGGCACTGGCGCCCGGCAAGGCGGTTTTTGCCCAGGTCAAGGGCGTGGCGGTGCTGGGTTGACAGGCCGCTTGGCAGGCTGATTGCTATTAATTCAGTAGCTGCTCACGCCCGTATCTATTGGATTGCAGCCGATTTAATGCCATAAAAAGGCCGTTTTTTGGTGTTTTTGAGGCGTTTGGGCGACCTGATTTGGGTCTGCAAGCCCAAAAGTTAATATGGAAGTTAACTTTTTGTTATTTTTTAACGTATACGTTAAAAAAATGGCCGGATGTCCAGCAAGCGCAGCAAAAGAGGCATGGAGCCCGGTCAAACGCGGGTGACGCCGGGATGACGATATCCGATGCATATAGCCCAGAGCGCCTTCAGTACACCAGCCGCTCTGGCCTGATCTCCTGCAGGATGGTGGTCGCTATCTCTTCAATCGACTTGGTGGTGGTCGACAGCCAGCGAATGCCTTCGCGCCGCATCATGGCTTCGGCTTCATGGATTTCCTCGCGGCAGTTCGCCAGGCTGGCGTATCTGGAGTTGGGCCGGCGCTCGTTGCGGATTTGCGCCAGGCGCTCGGGCGCAATCGTCAGGCCGAAAATCTTCTTGCGGTGCGGCACCAGCGCAGGCGGCAGCTGGCGGCGCTCGAAATCTTCGGGAATCAGCGGGTAGTTGGAGGCCTTCAGGCCGTATTGCATGGCCAGGTAGAGCGAGGTCGGCGTCTTGCCGCTGCGGCTCACGCCGACCAGGATGACGTCCGAGCCTTCCAGGTCGCGGTTGCTCTGGCCGTCGTCATGCGCGAGAGAAAAGTTGATCGCCTCGATGCGGTCGTCGTACTCCTTGCTTTTGGAGGCGTCCGAGAAGCGCCCGACGCGGTGGTTGGATTTGAGGCCCAGCTCGCTCTCCAGTGGGGCGACAAACATGCCGAACATGTCCAGCAGCATGCCGTTGCAGTGGGTCTTGATGACGGCCAGGATGTCCATATTGACCAGCGTCGTGAACACGATGGGCCGTTTGCCCTCAATTTCACCGGTGTGGTTGATCTGGCGTATCGCCTGGTGCGCCTTGTCCACGCTGTCGATAAAGGGCAGCCGCACATGGCGGGGTTTCATCTCGAACTGGGCCAGGATGGCGTTGCCAAAGGTTTCTGCGGTGATGCCGGTGCCGTCAGAGATGAAAAACACGGTGCGGTTGGACATGGGGAGTTGTTATAAATAGATAAAAGACGGCAGGAAAGGCTGTAAAAAACTGACCGCACGGCAGGTGCGCCAGCCCCCTACAATTGGGGCAATTATCCAGATTCTGACCTCATGCCCCGCCACAACCCCCTCCAAGAACAACAAGGTTGCCTGTTGCCGCGCATGACGGACGCTCCAGTTTTTAAACCTCCCGGAGTATTTTCATGTCCAACCTGTTTGAGGCGACCGCCC
>JAZKCB010000006.1:0-4496 GCA_040388335.1 Pseudomonadota bacterium
GCCGACGTAATCGAGCACCGCAGGTTGCCCGTAACGAAGTGAAGGGACCCAGACGGCGGGTCGCCTTTCTTTCCGTTAGGTTTCTTTGGCGAGACAAAGAAAGGTAACTCGCCTGCCGGGGCGAGACCCGGTCTGGTCGTGAAGGGCAATACAAAAGTTCAACGAGAAGCCCCAGCCTGGCAGCGAAGGGCCCACCACCCTCACCTCGCATCACACCATGCGTGAACCGCATCACCCACCACAAACCCCATTCCTACACTTTTCATCACCAACCCCTTCAACTGGAGCCACCGATGAAAACCCCTTCCCTGCCGACGTCACGTCGCCTGCTGCTCGCCGCGCTGACAGCAGCCACATTCACCGGGGCCACTGGCCTGGCCCATGCGCAGGCCTGGCCGGCGGCCAAAGCCATCACGCTGGAGGTCGGTTACCCCGCAGGCGGCAGTGTCGACCTGGTGGCCCGCATCATTGCCGAGCCACTCGGCAAGCGGCTGGGCGCACAGATCATTGTGGACAACGTCGGCGGTGCGGGCGGCACCATAGGCGCGCAGAAAGTCGTCAATGCTGCGCCTGACGGCTACACCCTGCTGCTCGGCTCGGGCAGCGAGATCTCGATTGCGCGCATCTACAACCCGGCCATCAAATACAGCGGCGAAACCGACCTGACACACATCGGCCTGATCGGCATCACGCCCATGGTGTTTGTGGCCGGCCCCAAAACCGGCGTCAAGACCATGGACGAAGCGCTGGCGCTGTCAAAACGCAACCCGGGCAAACTCAACTTTGCGTCGTCGGGTGTCGGCACGCCGCTGCATGTGGCGGGCGAGTTGATCAACCTCAAGGCGGGTACCACCTTTCGCCATGTGCCTTATCGCGGCGCGCCGCAAATGGTGCAGGACGTGCTGGGCGGCAACATCGAGTTTGGTGTGTTTGTGCTCTCGTCTGCCATGCCGCACATCGAGTCCGGCAAGATGATTGCGCTGGCGGTGACCACGCCGCAGCGTTCGCGTGCCGCGCCGCAGATCCCGGCGTTGTCTGAATTTTCGCGCCTGAAGGACTACAACATGAACGTCTGGTTCGGTTTGTTTGGCCCGGCCAAAATGCCGGCCGATATCGCCGCGCGCCTGAACCGTGAACTCGCCGAGGTGCTGCGTGACCCGGCCGTCTGGCAGAAGCTGCAGAAGGCCGGCATCAGCAATGAAGGCGGCACGCAGCAGGCGCTCGGCGCTTTCATCAAGGCTGAAACACTGCGTGTGCGCAGTGTGGTCAACCAGGCTGTCAGCACAGGCATGGGCAGCTGATGCAGGCCGTGATACAGGCGGCGTGGGGCGCGCCGGTGTCCCGCCTGGTGCAAACTCTGCCGCCGCGACTCGTGCGCTGGGCCGGTGCGGCCTGCGGTGTACCTTATGTGCATGAGCGCTGTGCGCCGGTCATGCGCGCGCCGGGTCCTGAGATTCTTGTCACCGCACTGGTTCATGGCAACGAGTATTCCGGCGCGATTGCCCTGGGCGAGTTGCTGGCCAGTGGCTGGCTGCCGGCGCGCGGCCGTGTCACTGGTGCCTTCTGCAATATCGCGGCCTTTGAGCGTTTTGATGTGCAGCAGCCTGATGCCTCGCGTTTTGTTGATGAAGACTTCAACCGTGTCTGGCGCACGCAGCTGCTGGACTCGGACCGCCAGAGCGCCGAGCTGGCCCGGGCGCGCCAGCTGCGGCCTCTTGTGGACCGCGCCAGCCACCTGCTGGATCTGCATTCCATGCATGAACCTTGCGCGCCCCTGTTGATCACCGGCACGCTTCAGCGCAATATCGACTTTGCGCAATCGCTGCGCAGTGCCTCACAGGTGGTGATCGACAGCGGCCATGCCGATGGCGTGCGCATGCGCGACTACGGCGCGTTTGCCGATGAAAAGGGCGAACGCATTGCGCTGCTGCTGGAAGCCGGCCAGCACTGGGAGCTGCGCGCCGTCAGTGTGGCGCGCGACACGCTGATGCGCTTTTTGATTCGCGCCGGCGCATGCGAGCGTGCAGATGCGCCGTCGGGCTGGCTGATGCCCGATGCCACACCGCCCGCGCCCATTGAAGTTACCGACGCAGTGGTCGCGCAGTCCATGGACTTTGAGTTTGTGCAGCCCTTTACCGGCGGTGAGTCGATAGCGCGTGCCGGCACGGTCATCGCCCGGGACGGCGACACCAACATCGTCACGCCCTACGATGACTGCGTGCTGGTGATGCCGTCGCTCAGGCAGTTGCGGCCGGGCGTGACAACCGTGCGACTGGGGCGCCGCGTGGCGCCGACCTGCCCGGCTTGAAGGGCTTTTAGAGCGGATGTTCGCTGTAAAACCGGCCGCCGTGAAACAGCAGCGGTGATGCGCCGGGGCGGTGAATGCAGCGCTCGACTTCACCGACAAAGATGGTGTGGTCGCCTTCGTCGTAACGGCTGCGGTTGAAGCATTCAAACGTGGCGGCTGCGCCATCGATGAGCGGCAGGCCGCCTTCGCTTTCGGTGAAGGCCACGCCTGCCCACCGGCCCTCGCGCTTGCCGGCAAAACGCTCGGCCAGCGCTTTCTGGTCTGCTGCAAGGATGTTGATGGCGTAGTGCGAACCGGTGCTGAAGGTCGCCATCGAGCTTGCCGCCTGCGCCAGGCTCCAGAGCACCAGCGGCGGGCTCAGCGACACCGAATTGAAGGAACTGGCCGTCAGGCCGATGAGCTCGCCGTCTGCAGCGCGCGCCGTGACGATGGTGACGCCGGTCGCAAACATTGCCAGCGAGGCGCGAAATTCTGTTTGTGAGAAACCGGGTGCTTTTGCCTTGATTGGCCGCGCGGAAGCCTTGTTATTGGTGAAAGCCATCCGGCTAATTTACCCGAAGCGTCACAGCCCTGCCCGCCATGGTGTCAAACGCGTTCAAAAGCCATGAAAAGGCTTTGAAAAGGGTGGCAGTTAAACTGGCAGGTCAATGTCTGTCATGTCCCTCTCCCGCGCAAAACCGGGTTGCCATTTCCTCGTCGCCCTGCTGTTTTGCGCCACCGCCGGCTTGACCGGAATCGTCGGCACCGCCCAGGCCGCCGAACCCTGCGACGAATTTGTCGCCCGCCTGCCCAACGTCAAAAAGCCCCTGTGTGAATCGGCCAAACTGCAGCCGGCCAATGCCCGCTCGGTCAATGGCCGCACCCTCTGGGTCCGCGACATCAATCCCGGCAATGCCACCGTCCGGGTGCTGGTGCTGGGTGCGATTCATGGTGACGAATTGTCGTCGGCTTCGATGGCGCTTCAGTGGATACGCATGGCCGAGCAGCCCGCCGACATGCCGCAGGTGGTGCACTGGCGTTTCATCCCGGCGCTCAACCCCGATGGCCTGTTCAGCAAGCCGCCCAAACGCGTGAACGCCAATGGCGTCGACCTGAACCGCAACTTTCCCACGCCCAACTGGGAGCGTGACGCCAAAATCTACTGGGAAAAGCGCACCCGCAAGGACCCGCGCCGTTACCCGGGTCCCAAGCCGCTGTCAGAGCCGGAATCACGTTTTCTGATTGAGGAGATGCAGCGCTTCAAGCCGCAGCTGATCGTCAGCATCCATGCGCCTTATGGCGTGCTCGACTTCGACGGCCCGGCCAAGGAAGGTTATGTGCCGCCCTCCAGACTCGGGCGGCTTTACCTGGACCAGGTCGGGATCTTCCCGGGCTCGCTGGGCAACTATGGCGGCGTGCACAAGGGCGTGCCCGTGGTCACGATCGAGTTGCCCAATTCAACCCGTACGCCGCTCGATGCAGAGATGCGCCAGATGTGGATTGACCTGCTGCGCTGGATGAGCGAGCGCATTGGCCCGACAAGTCGAGGCCTGCAGCCCGGCACGGATGTGCCCGAGGCTGCCACACGCCCATCGAAAGCCCCGTAACGCCGGGGCTTTTTTACTTTTGCTTCTGGTAGGTACGGTCCATCTCCGCCGCCTTGCTGGTGTCCTGCTTGCCACTGTCGAGGTCGCGTTTGGCCTGCTTGATGGCAGGGTCCGGCTTGTCCGCCGTCATGTCGGTGGACTGGTCGCGTTCATGCGGCAGCGACAGGCTGGCCTCATCGGACACATCATGCTGTGTGCGCTCGCGGCTGGCGGCTTCCTGTTCCCTGCCCGCCTGCGGCGTTCTGGCGGGCATGCCCTTGCCGGCACGGGAGGTCTGGCTGATGTCGGGCTGGGTGTCTTCAAATTTCGGTGGTTTGGCCATCGTGTCGTGCCTTTGTCTCTGTGGATTGACGTCCAGTATTCGGTTTGGGGTGTCTGGCCCGTGTAGTCAGTGCAAAACTGCGTGCGTAGGCGCAAAACTCTTTGACACATGACGTTAACCTGCCGCCCAGGCCTGGCGCTGTAACAGTCAGTAAGATGGCAGGTTGTCACGCTGGCCGCCAACAGGGCAAGGCCGGCACGCGTCGTTTAAACACAAAGGAGATTTCCATGAGCCGTGAAGTTGTTGTTGTCAGCGGTGTGCGCACCGGTATTGGTACTTA
>JAZKCB010000007.1:0-4433 GCA_040388335.1 Pseudomonadota bacterium
GAGCGACAAGGTCATGCTCAACCGCGCCGAGATGAGCAAGTTCGGCATCAAGCTGGGCGAAGTCACCCTGTCTTTCGTCAAACGCTGAAGCGGCCACACATGTCACTCAACCCACCTATCACCGACTGGCGCGGCAAGACTGTCTGGCTGGTCGGCGCGTCCAGCGGCATAGGCCGTGCCACCGCGCACGCGCTGCATGCAGCGGGCGCAAAGGTCATCGTCTCGGCACGCAACCAGCAGGCCCTGGACGGGTTTGCGGCCGAACATGCCGGCGCGGTGGCGCTGGCTTTTGACGCAGGCGACGCCGACGCCGTCCAGGCGGCAGCGCAAAGCGTGCTGAACGCCGGCCCGCTGGACCTGGTGCTTTACTGCGCCGGTTATTACAGGGAAATGCGCGCCACAGAATTCGACCTGAAGGAGATGCTGATACACCAGCAGGTCAATTACGTCGGCGCGCTCTATGTGCTGGACGCCGTGCTGCCGTATTTTGCGAAGCGCCAGTCAGGCCACATCAGCCTGATCAGCAGCGTGGCCGGTTACCGCGGCCTCCCCAAAAGCCTCGCTTACGGGCCGACCAAGGCCGCGCTCATCAACCTGGCCGAGACGCTCTACGTCGACTTGCAGGACAGCCATGTGGGCGTCAGCCTGATCTGCCCCGGTTTTGTTGAAACGCCACTGACGGCGCAAAACGAGTTCACCATGCCCGCCCTGATCACACCCGAGGTGGCCGCGCAGGAGATCCTCAAGGGCTGGGCTGCCGGTTCGTTCGAGATCCACTTCCCCAAACGCTTCACGCTGTGGATGAAAGCGCTGGCGTTGTTGCCCGCAAGGCTCTACTTTCCGGTCATCCGCAAGTTCACCGGGCTTTAAAGCGGTTTTTTACTATTATTTTGATAGCTGCTCACGCCCGTATTTATTGGGCTAGAGCCGGATTTGATGCCTGAAAACGGCCTTTTTGAGCCGTTTTTGGGCTTTTCAGCAGCTTGAACCAGGGTAAAGAGCTGAAAAGTTAACTTCCATATTAACTTTTGCCCATTTTTTTAACGTACACATTAAAAATCAGGTGCGCGAGCCGCGTACGCCCCGTGAGGAGTGGTCGCGTCAGCCCGGCAGCGTATCGATAAAACTGGCGCGCTGCGTCAGCTTTTCCTGCAGCTTGGCCAGGTTGGCATAGCTGCCGCGCCAGTCGATGTCGGCAAAACGCAGGTCAAGATAACCCAGCGCGCAGCCCACAGCCACATCCGACAGGCTGAAATGGATACCGCTGCAAAAAGGCTTGTCGGCCAGACCCACACTCATGGCCTTGAGCACGCCATGGATCTTGGCCATCTGGCGGTCTATCCAGGCCTGGCTGCGCTGCGCGTCGGTACGTCCGGACCAGCTGGCCTCTAACCGCGCGAGGATGGCAGCGTCCATCAGGCCGTCGGCCAGTGCTTCCCAGGTCTTGACTTCAGCGCGCTCCCGGCCCTGGGCCGGAATGAGCTTTCCCACGGGGGAAAGCGTGTCCAGGTATTCGACGATCACACGCGAATCGAAAACTGCTTCGCCGCCTTCCATGACCAGACAGGGCACCTTGCCCAGCGGGTTGGATTCACTGATATGGGTGCCTGCCGCCCAGACGTCTTCTTCGACAAAGTGGTAGTCGAGCTTTTTTTCGGCCATCACAACGCGTACTTTTCTAACGTAGGGGCTGGTGTTGGAACCGATGAGTTTCATTTTTGTCTTGGAATCGTGGAGTCTTGTACGAGCAGGAATGTGCGGGGAACAAACGGGTAAGAACGTGGGTAAGACGTGCCTCTGCAAGCATTCTATCGAGTCAATACGCGGGACGGCTGACGCGCGGCAATGACAGGCCACCCGCCTACAATTGAGGCATGAGCTCCTCCCCTACGCTATCCCCCATCAATGCCCTGTCGCCGCTGGACGGCCGCTACGCCGGCCGCCTGGCCACCCTGCGTCCCCTGATGTCCGAGCAGGGCTATATGCACCGCCGCGTGCAGGTTGAAATCGCCTGGTTCATCGCATTGTCTGATGCAGGCTTCAAAGAATTCAAGCCACTCAGCCCCGGAGCGCGCACTTACTTGCTGGGCCTCGTCAAGAACTTTTCGGAAGCCGACGCGCTGGCCATCAAGGACATTGAAAAGACCACCAACCACGACGTGAAGGCGGTTGAATACTGGATCAAGTCGAAGTTTGAAGCCCGGCCAGAGCTGCAGCACGCCGGCGAGTTTGTGCACTTTGCCTGCACCAGTGAAGACATCAACAACACCAGCCACGCCCTGCAGCTCAAAAGCAGCCGCGAACTCGTTTTGCTGCCCGCCCTCGACAAGGTCATCGCCCAGATGCGCGAAATGGCGCACACCTATGCGGCCGAGCCCATGCTGAGCCGCACCCATGGCCAGACCGCCAGCCCCACCACCGTCGGCAAGGAAATCGCCAACGTCGTGGTGCGCCTGCAGGCCGCGCGCGAGAAGATCGCCGCCATCAAGCTGATGGCCAAGATGAACGGCGCCGTTGGCAACTACAACGCCCATCTGTCAGCCTGGCCAGACTTTGACTGGGAGGCTTTCAGCCGCAAGGTCATCGAGACGCCTGAGCCGCTTGGGTTAGGGCTTACTTTCCAGCCGTACAGCATCCAGATTGAGCCACACGACTACATGGCCGAGATTTTTGATGCCATTGCGCGTACCAACACCATCCTGATTGACTGGTCACGCGATGTGTGGGGCTATGTCAGCGTCGGCTACTTCAAGCAGCGCCTGAAGGCCGGCGAGATTGGTTCGTCGACCATGCCGCACAAGGTCAACCCGATCGATTTTGAAAACGCCGAAGGCAACCTGGGCCTGGCCAACGCGCTGCTGCGCCACCTGAGCGAAAAACTCCCCGTCTCCCGCTGGCAGCGTGACCTGACCGATAGCACCGTGCTGCGCAATATGGGTGTGGCGTTTGGTTATGCCGTGCTGGCCTATAACTCCCTGAGCGTGGGCCTGGGCAAACTGGAGCTCAACCGCGAAGCACTGCAGGACGACCTCAATGCATCATGGGAAGTGCTGGCCGAGCCGATACAGACTGTCATGCGCCGCTATGGCGTGCAGGGCGCTTATGAAAAGCTCAAGGAAGTCACACGCGGCAAGACCGTCAAGGCCGAAGACCTGCACGCGCTGATCCGGTCGCTGGAAATTCCCGAAGCCGAGAAAACCCGGCTGCTGGCGATGACGCCTGCGAGCTATGTCGGGATGGCGGCAGAACTCGCGAAAAGGGTCTAACCCCCGTCCAGGCTCACTGCGTGTAGCCCATTCCCCCTTGCAGGGGGCGGCGCCTGCGGTCTGGCTAAGCCAGTCCCGCGGCGCCCCTGGTTTTGCCAATTCGACCGCTTCAAGCCAGCAGGGGTTTCAGACGGGCATGTCGGTGCCGCATTGCCAGCACTGCTCAAAACCGCCTTCAACGGTTTCTCCACAGACGCAAACCCAGCGCCGCTGCGGCAGGTTTTGCAGCTGGTCCAGCATTTTCTCGGCGGCGGGTTTTTCATGGTCGTGGGTCAGCCAGACTTCCGGGAGGCACTGGTCTGGCGGCAACTCGCCCGCCAGACCGCCCAGGTAGTAGCGCTGGACGCTGGCTGAAAAGCCGGCCTGCTGGAGTGCATCGGCCCACAGCGCCGCAATCGCGATGTTGGGGGCGCGCGCCAGCCGCAGCATGGTCAGGTCCCGGTTGCTTCGGGGGTGTCGGTTTTCTCAAGCGCCCGGTCGGAATACCGGCCGAAGCGCCAGGACGTGCCGTCCAGCGTGATGCGCCGCCAGGTCTCGCGCTTGGCGGCAGGTGACATCTCCGGCCAGTGCTGCACTTCTTCAAAGGTGCGGCCGCAGCCCTTGCACATCTCGTCGCCCTGGCTGGTCGAGCAGATGGCAATGCAGGGCGTGTCGGCTGTGGTGTCGTACCAGGCCTGCCAGGCGGCCATGGCCTTGGGCGGAAAGCCTTTTTCAGAAGCCACATCCTCATGGTAAAAAACCATGAGCGCATAAACCTCGGCCAGCGCCCGCAGCTCGGGCGCCAGGGTGATGCCGTCCGGCGACGGTTTTTTCTCGCGCCAGTAGTTGATGGCAGCTTCGATGTCTGTGATGTGGATGCCGGCCATGGAAATCGGGAATGTGAGCGCGCACCGAATGGTGGCGAGGGTCCATTATCAGTCACCTGCGAGCTGGCAACTTCAGGGCTGGCCCTCCTCCTACGAGGCATCAGGGAAAAGCCTCATTTGCAAAAATTTGCAGGATAAGTTCCAATAGAGCCTACGAAGGGGAGTAACTCCCTCGTCTTGCTGCACTACTTTTAATAACAGATACAGCAGCAAGATAGCTACAACAAGTCGTCAATACGAAGTTTTTACTTCCGGCTTGTTGGGCATGCAGCGACACTGCATGTCGAGCCAGACCTTCGAT
>JAZKCB010000008.1:0-12053 GCA_040388335.1 Pseudomonadota bacterium
AAGCCGATGTCGAGCATGCGGTCGGCCTCGTCCAGCACCACGTACTCGACCTGGTTGAGCACTGCGTTCTTGGCTTCAATGTGATCCAGCAGGCGACCCGGCGTGGCGACCAGCACCTCCACGCCTTTTTTGAGCTCCAGCGTCTGGGGTTTCATGTCCATGCCGCCAAACACCACGGCGCTGCGCAGGTTGGTGTACTTGGCATAAAGCTTGACCTGCTGGGCCACCTGATCGGCCAGTTCACGCGTGGGCAGCAGCACCAGGGCGCGAACCGGGTGGCGGGCTGGCGATGTTGAAGCGTTCTCGTGCTTCATCATGCGCTGCAGCAGCGGCAGCGCAAAAGCAGCCGTCTTGCCGGTGCCGGTCTGGGCGGCGCCCATGACGTCCTTGCCCTGTAGCACGACCGGAATGGCCTGCTCCTGGATGGGGGTCATGTTCTCGTAGCCCATTTCGGCGACGGCGCGGGCCAGCGGTTCTGCCAGCGAAAGATTGGAAAAAGATGAAGTCATAAGCAAGCTCTGCGTAACACGGAAACACTGGCGGTTTGTGGCGCGCGGATCGGAATTCGATGGCCAGGGCGCTTGATGCAGCCAACAGCACAGCCACGGGCCAGCTCTTGACAAAAAGGCAACGCCGCAGACCGCCAGAGGGGATGCAGTGCTTCCTTAGGCCTCTATTGTCGCACTTTGGGCTGGTTGACCCCTGCCAGCCAGCCCTTTTAAGGCGCGGGGTTCTATAAGGGCTCGCACAAAAAGTCTCGGGGCCGTATTTTGCTATTAATTAGATAGCAAAAAATCACCACCACAAAAGGGATTCCCGGAAATTTCGCTATAGATTCCGCGCGCTGAAAGTATCGCAAGCCTTGACGCTGCCGGTCGTCACACCGGTGTTGAACCAGCGCTGGCGCTGGGCGCTGGTGCCGTGTGTAAAACTTTCGGGCACCACAGCCCCACCGCTGGAGCGCTGAAGGGCATCGTCGCCGATTTTGGCCGCCGCATTCATCGCCGAGGCGATATCGCCGCCTTCCAGGATTTGCCGGGCATTGTTGGCGTGATAGGCCCAGACGCCGGCAAAACAGTCAGCCTGCAACTCCAGCTTGACGCTGAGCGCGTTGTATTCGACCTTGCTCACGCGGCCCCGCATCTGGTCCATCTTGCCGCTGATGCCGAGCAGGTTCTGCACGTGATGACCGACCTCATGGGCAATCACATAGGCCTGTGCAAACTCGCCCGGTGCGCCCAGGCGGTTCTTCAGGGTTTCGTAAAAATCGAGGTCGATGTAGACCTTCTGGTCGCCCGGGCAATAAAACGGCCCCATGGCCGACTGGCCCTGGCCGCAAGCCGTTTGCGTCGCACCGCGAAACAGCACCAGACGCGGCTTGACATAGCTTGCGCCGCCTTTGGTGAACACATCGGTCCACACGTCTTCGGTATCGGCAAGCACGGTCGACACAAACTTGGCCATGCGGTCATCTGCGGGAGGCCTGTGCGCAGGTGTTTGCTGCTGAACCTGCGCCGGAGACCCACCGCCGCTCAGGAAGCTCAGGATCGTCAACGGGTTGACGCCAAAAATCATGCCGCCAACCAGTGCGATGACGATGGAGCCGATGCCTATGCTGCGGCCACCAAAACCAAAGCCGCCACCCCCTCCGCCGCCATCATCACGGCGGTCTTCGACGTTGTCTGATTCGCGATTGCCTTCCCACTTCATGGCTGCTCCTGTTGTCTGAATTTGTGCGTCATTTTGCGCCCTCTGCAAAACGCGCCTTGTAAGACATCAACATGTGAACACCGACTTTACCCGTCAGAGATTAACCAGGTGGGCCTGAGGAACAAAATAGGCTGCGCAGGTATCCATCCAACATGAAACTTTTCCCCTCCGCGTCACGAGCCATGTCCCGGCTTGTTCCCAGCCTCAGGCTGGCCATGGCGATGCTGGTCGTCGGGCTGCTCACGGCCTGTGCCAGCCCCATCACGGCCAAGGTCACCAGCTTCAACCAGTGGCCGCGCGATACGGCTGGCGCCACCTTCAGCTACATCAGGCCCACCGACGGCATCAATGACCTCGAGCAACAGGCCTATGAGGGTTATGTGCAGACAGAGCTGGAAAGGCTGGGCCTCAAGCGTGCACCGGCCGGCCAGGTCGGCCGCATTGAAGTCGACATCGTCACGGGCAACGGCACCAAAGAGCGCAAGGTGCGCGAAGCCGTCTACCAGGACAACTACATTTTTTACCCGCCCTACCGCAACGCCGCTGGCAATGTTTTCCCCGGCTACTGGGGCCCTGACCGTTTTGGTTCGCGTTATGTAGGTGACCGCGAAGTGATTCGCACATTGCAGGTCAGCAACCTGAGGCTCAGGCTGCTCGACACCAAAGGCAATGCAACAGGCCAGCCACGCGCCGTCTTCGAATCACGCGCAGTGTATGAAGGCGACAACGAGGACTTGCCCGACCTGGTGCCCTATCTTGTACGTGCCATTTTTGACGGTTTTCCCGGGCAGAACGGGCGGGTCAAAGTCGTCAGGTTCGACGGCAAGTCCGAGGCCGCCGCAAAACTGGCCAAACCGCCTTTTCCCTGATTCCTCCTGATTCGCCCTGATTTCTCCTGAGCCGCTCCATAACCGCGCCGCGTTGCAGAATCGGGGTATGACCACATCGCTTCCCAACGTTTTGCTGACAGGTTTTGATGCCTTCGGAGGTGCTACCGTCAACCCGAGCTGGCTCGCAGTGCATGCACTTGACGGCGAAGTCATTGCGGGTCATCGCCTGGTATCGGCGCAGGTCCCCACGTCTTTTGAGGGCTCCGGGCGTGAACTGGCCAGGCTGCTCAAAACACACAAACCCGCGCTTGTCATTGGCGTGGGTCAGGCGGGCGGCAGAAGCGCCATGTCGCTCGAACGCATCGCCATCAATATTGCAGATGCAGGCATTGCAGACAACGAAGGTGTGCAACCAGTGGACGTACCGGTCAGGCCCAAAGGTCCGGCCGCCTATTTCACGACCCTGCCCATCAAGGCCATGCTGGTGGCGCTTCAGCAGGCGGGTATCCCTGCCGAGGTATCGCAAACTGCAGGTACGTTCGTCTGCAACCAGATTTTTTACACCTTGATGTACCTGCTTGCCAGACAACGTCCACCTGGGCGTGTGCGAGGCGGTTTTATCCACGTGCCTTATCTGCCCGAGCAGGGGAAGCCGTCAATGAATCTTGGGCAAATGGTGAGGGGTTTGCGGATCGCCGTTCAATCTGCGCTGGTGAATCCAGGCGATATAGCCCACTCGGCAGGCAGGCTCAGCTGACCTGCCCGGATTGCACGTGTCAGCGGACGAACGTATCAATTGGTGGCAAAAGTAACCGCCATGACTTCAGCACGCCCCGTCGACGAAACAGCACCCCGGTTGAAGTCCGTATAGCTCGCTGCTTCGCGGACCGGATCCAGGCTACCTGCATTTGCCGCCACCTGATTGCCCGCAGGCATGCCGTTACGCACCTGCAGCATGCAGCTCTGGCGCTCTGCGCGCGTATTCGCTTCAAAACACTGCGCAATGGCCGCACGCTGAAGGGATTGCTGCGAGTCACGCATCTCAGCTTTTTTGACCTGCTCACCCGCCACCATCACCATGGCGACAAGCTGGCATGCAATGACAAGGCCGCCCGCCATCAGGAGCAGCGTGGTGCCACTGATACGCTCAGGCTTTTGCAGGTGGTCTGAAAACATGATTGAACTCCTCGATACACGGTGGTTGGTTTGTGACTCGATGCTAGGAGGGCGTCTGCAAATGGCCATTGGGTGCACTGCGCTTCAGGATGTAGGATAAAAGCCTCACCCGGCCCCATCACGATGAATCCTCCCGCTACACGTCTCCTCGATACCAACGAGACCGCCGCCCGCCTTCCCTGGCAGGCACTGGTTGAGGGTATCGATGCTTTGCTGAGAGACGAATCCGTACAGGTACCAGCCCGCCTTGTGCAGGCGCTGCCTGGTGGCGGCAGCCTGTTTGTCATGCCCGCCTTCGACAGCACGATTGCCATCACCAAGCTGATCACCTTCACACCCGCCAACGCGGGAGGCGCCTTGCCTGCCATCCAGGGCGACGTGGTGGTGTTTGATGTCGCCACCGGCCAGCGCAAACTGGTTCTGGATGGACCCACAGTCACAGCACGCCGTACGGCGGCCGTATCGGCATTGGCAGCACAGCGGCTGGCCCCGGACACCCAAGGACCGCTCCTGATCGTGGGCGCCGGCGTGCAGGGCAAGGCGCACCTTGAGGCTTTTGCAGAAGTGCTGGGTGTGCGTGAATTCCTGATCACCTCGCGCAGCCCTGTGAGTGCAGATGCGCTGGCACTAAATGCCCATCGCCTGGGACTTCAGGCCCGCACGGTGCAGGACCCCGACACGGCACTGGCCGACTGCTCCATGGCCATCACCTGCACGCCAGCCCCGGGAAGTGGTCTTGCGCGCACTTCCCCGCCATGGCACCTTCATCTGTGCCGTCGGAGCCTTCACCCCAAAAATGGTGGAACTTACGCCAGAGCTGTGCAGGCACTTTGCCCGCGAAGGCAATATTTTTACCGACACCGCCGATGCCGTGCACGAAGCCGGCGACCTGATTCAGGCCGGGCTGGATGTCACGCGTTTTGCCACCCTGGAAGATGTTGTTCGGCAGGACATGAAAAAACCCGCCGGGCCGGTACTTTTCAAAAGCTGCGGCTGGGCGGGCTGGGATCTGGCTGCGGCGCGGGTTGCGTGCAGCTCCCGCCAGGGCGCGTTCTAATGATGCAGTTTTGTACCGACGAGTGTGGCGACGGCGTGGGTCGGCTCATCATCAAAATATGAAAACATCCGAACCGCCAACTCACGCAGGGCCTCGTCATTCAGGGTGTGCGCGTAGCTCAGTTTTTCGATGGCGTAGTCGCGACTGCCGAGCATCATGGATTCACTGACGCTGTTGCCTCTGGCTGCCATCTGGAGCATGAAGGCCGGGAGCAACTCACATGGCCAGTAGCGGCAAGGCCGGCCATCAGCTTCCCCGGAAGGGTCCGAGGATGCCATCCGGGCAAGGTAACCGCCCGATGGGCCAGCTTCAAATGCGGTGGAGGTAGCGGAGGCAGCCATGACAACTCCTTTGTGGTGATGCCTGGAGTTGCGATATCCGCCCTCAGATATTGCCGTCCGGCCATGAGTGCATATTACGAAGCCACGCTTTTGCGCACCATTCGGCGGAGCAGCCAACAAGCCGTAGGAATTGCTCCCGGCGTCGTGCAGTCAAAGCTGGAACTGAAACTGCCGCATGTTTAAAAATGTGGGGCAATGCCTGAAAAATCCACGGCCAAAGTCCAGTGCTAGCATGTTGGTCCAGGCCCGTTTTCACTCCAGACATCTACCAAGCGTCATATGACCCCCAAGAGCAACGCAAGTCCCCAGGCATTGATCGACTGGCACTCCATGTTCATGGGCGTGGCATTGCTGGCATCGGCCCGATCAAAAGACCATCGCGCAAGAAATGGCGCATGTATCGTCACACCCGACCACAGGATAGTTGGCGTGGGCTACAACGGCTTGCCACGCGGCTGCAATGACAGCGACCCTATTTACTGGTCTGACGACGACAACGATCCGTTTCACTCGCGGCACAGCTATGTGGTGCACGCGGAAATCAATGCGACCCTCAACTGCGTGGTTCTGCCGCTGACCAACGCGACAATCTACACAACCCAATTTCCGTGTCCCCGCTGCGCCCAGGCCATTATTCAGGCCGGCATACGCAAAGTTGTCTATCTTCGCGAAAAAAAACACCACGTTGGCGAAAACGCTGCGGCCAACAAAATGTTCGCCAGCAGCGCTGTGGCCTGCGAAAAACTTGAAGAGCTTGACCCGCATGCGTATGCCTGGTCCTCGCAGCTTGGCGACTTCGTGGCCGGCAAGCCAGTGAAAAGCAGCGACGAAGATATTTAAGCTGATCAGACCCGGCCCCCATGCGGGGATTGGTCGTCCAGAGATTCGTTCAAATCACAGTATGAAGATTTTCAGGCCTGCGAAATGACGGTTTTTTCGACCAGGCGGTCATCGCCCAGGACAATCATTGCAAACAGAAGCTCATCAAGGCTTGCAGACTGAGCCGTCTTGCGGGCCAGCAGCGGTGTGGCCTTGGGGTTGAGTGCCACAAAGTCGGCCTCGCAACCCGGCAACAGATTGCCGACAACGCCCTCAAGGCCCAAAGCCTTTGCAGCGCCTGCCGTGTGCTGCCACCAGAGCTGGCCGGGGGAAAGCGAGACACCTGGCTTGGTCTGCCCTTCGCGGCCCACGTAATAGGCGGCAAGCATGGTACTGAACGGGCTGAAGCTGGTGCCGCCGCCCACGTCGCTGGCCAGGCCGTACAGGAAGCCCGTCCGTTCTGCAGATACATAGTCAAAAAAACCGCTGCCCAGAAAAAGGTTGCTGGTGGGGCTGACGGCTGCTGCCGTGCCAGTGTCACGCATCAACGCACGGTCTTCGTCATCAATGTGGATGCAGTGCGCATACACGGCACGCGGCCTGAGCAGACCAAACTGCTCGTACACGTCGAGGTAGCTTCGCGCTTCCGGGTAAAGCATCCTGACCCACGCGACCTCATCAAGATTTTCGGCAACATGCGACTGTACCCATACGTCGGGGTACTTTGCGGCAAGTTCACCCGCGCCGCGCAACTGCGCTTCAGTGCAACTAGGCACAAAGCGAGGCGTGATGGCATAACCCAGGCGGTCCACGCCATGCCATTTTTTGATCAGTGATTCGGTGTCAAGCAGGCTTTGTTCCGTCTCATCACGTACGCCCTCCGGCGAGTTCTGGTCCATCAACACCTTGCCGGCAATCATGCGCAGCTGCCGCTTCCGAGCCTCGCCCAGAAGTGCATTGACCGAGCCAGGATGCGAGGTGGCAAAGGCCAGCGCTGTTGTCACGCCATTGCGCAGCAGTTCGTCGATGAAAAAAGAGGCAGATTCCGCGCTGTAGCCTGCCTCCGAAAAGCGCGACTCGTGCGGGAAGGTGTAGTTTTCAAGCCAGGGCAGCAAGCCTTCGGCCGGCGAGCCAATGACGTCGAGCTGTGGATAGTGGATATGCATGTCCACAAAACCCGGGGCGATGATGCGACCTGGCAAATGCGCAGTATCAACGCCGGGCCAGTCGGCTGCAAGCTTCTGGTAGCTGCCGAGGGCCTGCACGATCTGGCGGCCTTGCGCGTCAGGGCCAACCACCAGCAAGCCGTCTTCCTCAAACAGGGCCTGGGCCGAAGTCGCGGCAAAGTACAACAGTGAGGCGCGATACGCTTTCATGCTGCAAGCGTAGCGCAGAAACGGCCGCGCTTCATACGAGGCGGCAGATGTTGACTATGCCCGCAGCGTACAGCTGTCGCCCACAGATTCACGCCAGACGCGTACAGCCGAAAGGCCCGGTACCGATGGCAACAACTCACGCCAGATAAAGGCGCACAGGTTTTCAAGCGTCGCGGGGCCAAGACTGGCAACGTCGTCCAGCAGATGATGGTCCAGCTTTGGCCGCAAGGCCGCTATGGCCACGCGTACCACGCCCAGATCCACCACCATGCCGGTGGCTGCATCGGGCTGACCCGACAGCATGACCTCGGCGTTATAGGTATGGCCGTGGATACGGCGGCTGCTGTCTGCTTCGATCTCACGCTTGAGGGTGTGCGCTGCGTCGAAGAAGAATTTTTGGGAGATTTCGTAATTCATCAGCGCCTCACCTGATGCCGGTGATCTTGTGTGTCTGAAGGCTCAACCGCCAAGCCGGGCGCTGCATGCAAAGGGCAATGCAGGCCTCGGTATTGTCGGCTCGCAGCACGTTGTCCATGGGTTGCAGATAACGGTGCTCGAACTGTGCGGCCTCAAGTTCAACCAGGTCAAACGAGGGCTGTGGCCAGACCAGTTTGAGTTCATGGCCCTGGCGCTGCACCCAGGGCGCACCCGCCTTGGGACTCACACAAATCCAGTCTATGCCGTTCGGGGCGACGATGGAGCCATTGGTCTCAACCGCGATCTGGAAGCCCCTCGCATGCAGGGCCGCTATCAATGCGTCGTCGACCTGCAGCAAGGGCTCCCCGCCCGTCATCACCACAAAACGATGGGCACGATCCGCTTCAGGCCACTGCGCTTCGATGCGGTTGGCCAGTTCTTCTGCATCGCGAAACTTGCCGCCGAGGGTGCCGTCGGTGCCCACAAAGTCGGTGTCACAGAATTGGCAGATGGCTGTTGCCCGGTCCTGCTCACGGCCCGTCCAGAGGTTGCAGCCGGCGAAACGGCAGAACACGGCAGGACGGCCCGCATTGGCGCCTTCGCCCTGCAAGGTGTAGAAAATTTCCTTGACCTGGTATGTCATGCTGCGCTTTCAAAACAGCACAACACAAGAGATGAAAAGCTGGCAGCGCCACACGTCAAAATGCCGGGGGCCGCGAGGTTTTTATACATGGTAGTCCTCTACATGGCCCCGAATGAATGGATGCCAGCGCGTCGGGACGGCGCATTGCTGGCCCTCAATTTTAACCGGGATGGCTATGCGCCTGAGCGCGCATCCTGTATCCACACCACGGCAGCCGCCAGCGCCAGCACCACACCCAGCGCGCAAACGCCCGCCCAGCCACCGCGCTGCCAGGCTATGGAGCCCAGCGCCGACCCAGCGGCGGCACCCACAAAAAAACTCGTCATGTATACCGCATTGATGCGCGACCTGGCTTCAGGCGCGAGCTTGTAAACAATATTCTGGTTACTGATGTGCACACCCTGGACCGCAAGGTCAACCAGCAGCATGCCAGCCACAAACCACGCCAGGCTACTGCCGCCCAGCCAGAGCACGGCCCAACTGAGAACTGTCAGCAGAGCGCAAACACCCGAGGTCCACTGAACCCAGCCGCGGTCCGCCAGCCGGCCCGCCACATTGGCCATCAATGCGCCTGCAACGCCGGCCAGGCCCACCAGGCCAATCTGCGCGTCGTTCAGGCCATGGGCAGGCCCAGCCAGCATCAGGGCCATGGTGGAAAACAGCGCGCTGACCGAGGCAAAAGACAGCGCACCCAACAGAGCCCGGGTGCGCAGGCGCGGGTATTGCAGTACCAGCGTGCCCAGCGATGCGAGGATGGCCCCATAGCTTGACCTGGCCGGGTTTCTTGAGGGCGGCAGTGCACGCCACAGCGCCAGCGCCACCAGCAGCATCACCACACCCGCGCAGCGGTATACCAGCGTCCAGCCGCCCAAAGCCGACAGCAGGCCCGCCACGCTACGCGCTGCAAGAATGCCGGTCAGCATGCCGCTCATCACCAGTCCGACGGCGCGCCCGCTCCGCTGCGGGTCTGACAGCGTGGCCGCCATGGGTACCAATATCTGCGCACAGACCGAAAAAAGGCCCGCCATGATGGTGCCCGCTGCCAGCATGGCAATGTTGCCCGCGAAGCCGCTGATGAACTGGCCCATCGCTGCCAGCACCATCAGGCTGATGACCAGGCCGCGCCGCTCCAGCATGTCGCCTAGCGGCACCAGCAGCAGCAGGCCGATGGCATAAGACACCTGTGCCGTCGTGACCATCAGGGAGGCAGTGGCCTCGCTGACCTGCAGGCTCACGGCGATGGAGTGCAGGAGCGGCTGGTTGAAATAATTGGCTCCGACGCACAGGCCACAGGCCACGGCCATCAACAGCAGCGTGCCGGTGCCAAGCGGACGCAGGGCCGCAGGAGTTGAGGTCAAGGCCATGTTCAGCTATTTTCAAAAGAGGCAAACACCGTATCCAGCGCGTCCATGTAGCGGCGCTTGCTGGCGGTATCGGTAAAACTGGCTTCAAAGCTGTTGCTGGCGAGCTGCCAGGCATGCTGTGCATTCAGCCCTGTGGCTGCGAAGGTCTGGGTGAAGTTGTCATTCATGTACCCGCCGAAATAGGCCGGGTCATCTGAATTGACCGTCGCGGCTATGCCTGCGTCCAGCAGCGCGCGCAGGTTGTGACTGGCCAGATCGGGAAAGACACAGAGCTTGAGGTTTGAGAGCGGGCACACCGTCAGCGCAATGCGGTCTTTGGCCAGTCGCTGCATCAGCACCGTGTCTTTCACCGACTGCACACCATGGTCGATACGCTCGACCTTGAGCACATCCAGAGCGGTCCAGATATAGGCAGGCGGCCCCTCCTCTCCCGCATGGGCTACCAAGTGAAAACCCAGCTCACGGCAACGTGCAAACACGCGTGCAAACTTTTCGGGCGGGTTGCCGACTTCACCCGAATCCAGCCCGATGCCAATGATCTTGTCGCGATAGGGCATGGCCTGCTCCAGCGTTTCAAAGGCTTCTTCCTCACTCAGGTGCCTTAAGAAACACATGATGAGAGAGGCGTTGATGCCCACCGCCTTCGTGTCCTCACAGGCGCGGTGCAGGCCGTTGACGACCGTCTCGATACTCACGCCACGGGCGGTATGCGTTTGCGGGTCAAAAAACAGCTCCGCATGAATGACGTTGTCCGCAGCTGCCTTCTCAAAGTAAGCCTGCGCCATGTCGTAGAAGTCCTGCTCCTTGAGCAGAACACTGGCGCCGGCGTAATAAATGTCGAGAAAGCTTTGCAGATTGGTGAACGCGTACGCTTTGCGAAGTTCTTCGACGCTGCTGTAGGGAATCGCCACACCGTTGCGCGCAGCCAGCGCAAAAATCAGTTCCGGTTCGAGCGATCCTTCAATATGGATATGCAGTTCGGCCTTGGGCATCGCGCGCAGCAAATCGGGCAG
Organism: Pseudomonadota bacterium; assembly: GCA_040388335.1. GTDB lineage: Bacteria > Pseudomonadota > Gammaproteobacteria > Burkholderiales > Burkholderiaceae_C > Polaromonas. The sequence goes on from JAZKCB010000008.1 coordinate 10,747, forward strand.
GCGTTCGGGTGCAATTTTAAAAACGGCGCTCATGGCCCCTCCTTGGGAAGCTGGCAGAAATGAAAAAGCTGCCCAAGGGCAGCTTTGATGATCCCATTAAAAGGATGTCACAGCCCAGGCATCAGTTACCCGGCACCTTGCCTTCAACACCTTTGACGTAGGTCTTCAGGCCGCCGAGGAATTTGTCATCAGCCACCACATCCTTCGCGATCAGTTCCTTGCCGGTGTTGTCCATGATGGGGCCCTTCCAGATCGAGAAGGTACCGTCCTTCAGGCCGGCCTTGACTTCATCAATCTTCTTTTTGGTGTCGTCCGGCACATCGGCGGCGATGGACACGAGGTCAATCGCGCCTTCCTTCACGCCCCACCAGACGCCGCTGTTGCCCGTCCATTTGCCTTCGAGCACATCACCCACAGTCTTCACGTAGTAAGGACCCCAGTTGATGATGGCCGAGGCCAGGTGGGCCTTGGGGCCATAGGAGGTCATGTCCGAATCCCAGCCGAAAGCGCGCTTGCCCATTTTTTCAGCAGTCTGCAGAACGGCGGATGAGTCGGTGTTCTGGAACAGCACGTCTGCACCACCGTTGATCAGCGCGGTTGCAGCTTCTGTTTCCTTGGGCGGGTTGAACCACTCATTGACCCAGACCACCTTGGTCTTGATCTTGGGATTGACCGACTGCGCGCCCAGCGTGAAGCTGTTGATGTTGCGCACGACTTCAGGGATCGGCACCGAACCAACCACGCCCAGCGTGCCGGTCTTGCTCATCTTGCCAGCCACGACGCCGGCCATGTAGGCACCTTCATAGGTGCGGCTGTCATAGGTGCGCATGTTGTCGGCCGTCTTGTAGCCGGTGGCGTGCTCGAACTTCACATCCTTCTTGTCAGCCGCGACCTTGAGCATGGGCTCCATGTAGCCGAAGGTGGTGCCAAAAATCAGCTTGTTGCCCTGGTCGGCCATATCGCGAATCACGCGCTCTGCATCAGCCGACTCGGGCACCTTCTCGACAAAGCTGGTGACGACCTTGTCGCCGAAGGCTTTTTCAACAGCCTTCTTGCCGTTGTCGTGTGCAAATGTCCAGCCGCCGTCGCCCACAGGGCCGACATAGGCAAAGGCGATCTTGAGCGGCTCGACCTTGGCCGGGGCGGACGCTACCGGTGCGGGCGCAGGCGCAGGTGCGGGCTCTTCTTTCTTGCCGCAGCCCATCAGCGCAGCAGAAGCAACGGCAGACAGTGCCGCCAGCTTGAGCAGGGAACGTTTTTGCAGGTCAGTCATGTCGTCTCGCTTTCGTTCAGGAATAAGAAAAAAG
>JAZKCB010000009.1:0-14351 GCA_040388335.1 Pseudomonadota bacterium
TTCTTGACCTTGACCAGGTCGGCTTCAAGCACAGTGTCAAAAGAAGGCATGGTGTCGGGGGCTTTTCAGGAGTTGGGTGAATGAGACAATCCCCCGGATGTTAGTCGAGAAAAATGTTCCACTCCAGTTTTCCAACACCTTTGGCATCGTGGCCAAGGCCCTGTCGCTGGTGCGAATCGCCAGTGAAAGCGACGTTCAGGCCGTGCTGGCCGACCCGGCGCTCAAAACCACGCCCAAATTCGTCCTCGGCGGCGGCAGCAACATCGTCCTGACAGGTGACGTCAAGCCGCTGGTGCTGAAAATCGAGATCATAGGCAAGCGCCTGCACGGCGAAACCGCCAAAGCCTGGATTGTCGAGGCTGGCGCCGGTGAAAACTGGCATGAACTGGTCGCCTGGACGCTTCAAAACGGCTACCCCGGCCTTGAAAACCTCGCGCTGATACCCGGCACGGTGGGTGCATCGCCGGTGCAGAACATCGGCGCTTATGGCGTCGAGCTGCAGGATCGTTTTCTGGAGCTCGATGCCATTGACCTGACCACCGGCCAAAGCTTCACGCTCAATGCCGCCCAGTGCGCCTTTGGGTATCGCGACTCCGTCTTCAAACACAAGAGCTCTGCGGGCGAAGCCGCGTCAACCGCCGGCAACCCCGGTTTTGGCCTGGCCGACAAGGCGCTGATCACCCGGGTGCGTTTTGCCCTGCCCAAAAACTGGAAGCCGGTGCTGGGTTATGCCGACATCGAGAAAAAGATGGCGCAAACCGGCGTGCCTGCCGACGCCGCGCCCACCGCGCAACAAATCTTCGACTGGATCTGCGACATCCGCCGCACCAAGCTCCCCGACCCGCAAGTGATCGGCAACGCCGGCAGCTTCTTCAAGAACCCCACGGTGTCAACAGAGCAGTGCGCCGACATCATCCAGCGCGAGCCCAAGATTGTTCATTACCCGATGGACGACGGCTCCATCAAGCTGGCGGCAGGCTGGCTGATTGACGCCTGCGGCTGGAAGGGCAAATCCATCGGCAACGCCGGTGTGCATGACCGCCATGCGCTGGTGCTGGTCAACCGGGGTGGGCGCGAGCACCCCGTCACGGGTGGCGAGGTCATGACGCTGGCCAAGGCGATACAGACAAGCGTGTATGAACGCTTCGGCATCCTGCTGGAGCATGAGCCGGTGGTGGTTTAGGGCAAGGGGCGCGCTGCTCGGCCCAACCTCCACGGGTGGGGGTGAATTCGGGTTGCGGAGGTTTTGGTGTTTTCCGTCATCCCGGACTTGAGGAGCCTGCCCCGGACCACGATCCGGGGGGATCCATCCCCGCTTCGCGTTCGCCATCAGGCCCGGGGCCCCAGTACTGAGGCGGGCAGCTTGTCGGGAAGAACCGCCGCAACAGGGCAGCTTGCGAGGCGGCTGATTTTTTCCCAGCATTTGCCCTGTTCAAGCTTGCTTTAATACTTGCGCTTCGTATTAAAGATTGATTTAATATGATTTCATCAAATTAAAGAACTCTTTTGCACCATGCGCAGCACCGGTACCTACGCTATCTCCACCACCTTGGGCGAATCCGTGCAGGCGTTCGTGCCGCATGCACTGCCGCCCTCCAAGCCGGCGCTGGCGCCCGAGTCCTTTGTGGAGGCCAACCGTGCGGCCGAGCTGGCGCTGGCCCGCTTGTCCGGCGTTGCCGGGCTGGTGCCATCGGTGGACTGGCTGCTGTACAGCGCCATCCGCAAAGAGGCGCTGCTGACCTCGCAGATTGAGGGCACCCAGGCCACGCTGGCAGATTTGTTTGACGAAGAAGCCGGCTTTGCGGTCAGCAACACCGACGATGTGGAAGAGGTCACCAACTACCTGCGTGCCTTCCGTCTGGTGCAGTCACAGCTGCGTGACCCGGCTGGCCTGCCCTTGAGCGTGCGCTTGCTGTGCGATGCCCACCGGCTGTTGATGGACGGCGCGCGGGGCAACGGCAAGCAGCCTGGCGAGTTGCGCCGCTCGCAAAACTGGATTGGCGGCACACGGCCGGGCAATGCGGTGTTTGTGCCGCCACCGCCGGATCGGGTGCCTGCCTTGCTGGCAGACCTGGAGCGTTTCATACACAACACAGACCATGGTTTGCAACCCTTGCCGCGGTTGGTGAAAACGGCCTTGGTCCACCTTCAGTTTGAGACGATTCACCCTTTCCTCGATGGCAATGGCCGTATCGGCCGCCTGTTGATTGCCGCGCTGCTGGAGCATTGGGGCTTGCTGCCCGAGCCGCTGATGTACCTCAGTGGCTACCTCAAGCAACACCAGTCCGAGTATTACCGGCGACTTTCCAACGTGCGCACAGAGGGCGACTGGGAAGGTTGGGTGGCGTTTTTCCTTGAAGGTGTCGCCACGGCAGCCCACGATGCCGAGCGCAACATTGTGGCGATTGCCACGTTGCTGGCAACAGACCGCCGCACTTTGCTGACTTCGCCCAAGGCAGGGCCCAGCAGCTACCGTTTATTTGAAATGCTGCCCATGATGCCGCGCTTCACCATTGACCAGGTACGCCAGAAGCTGGCCACCAGCTTTCCCACCGCCACGGCGGCGGTCAAGGTGCTGGAAGACCTGGGCATCGTCACCGAGCTGACCGGGCAGAAGAAAAACCGCAACTACAGTTACGCGGCGTACATTGCGCTGCTGGCTGAATAAGAAAATCGAGGAGGGGACCATGCTCATCAAATCAGCGGACGACAAGTCCAAAGGCTTGACCTTGCTGCAAAATTTGCAGCAGTCGCTCTGGATGCGCGCCAGACAAAATAGCTTCGCGAATAAATGCGTTCAAACGCTAATTCAATGTTTGTTATGGATGCAATTGGGGGAGGTTTGGTATGGCAGGTTCTGCTGAAAGCAACAGTCAGGTAGCGCATACCACCGCGCATCATGCGAAGTACTTTGCATGGGAGCTAACGCGCCGTCGGGCAGCATCGGAAGAAGACCGTCTGGCGCAGTCACTCTTCGATGCCAGTGTTGACCTGAATCCCCATCAAATTGACGCAGCACTCTTTGCGCTCAACAACCCTCTTAGCAAAGGTGTGGTGCTGGCTGATGAGGTGGGGCTGGGCAAGACCATCGAAGCCGCGCTGGTGCTGTGTCAGCTCTGGGCCGAGCGCAGGCGCCGTCTCCTGGTGATTTGCCCCGCAGCGCTACGCAAGCAATGGGCGCAGGAGCTTACGGACAAGTTCAACCTTCCTGTTGAGGTGCTGGATGCGCGCACCTGGCACTTGCTTCGGGAAAACGGCGTCTACGACCCGTTGGACCGTGACGTCATAAGTGTCATGTCCATCCATTTCGCCGCCCGCATGGAAGCCCGTTTGGCAGCCGTTCCGTGGGATGTTGTGGTCATTGATGAAGCGCACAAGTTGCGCAATGCACATCGCAAGAGCCACGAAACCGGTCAGGCGCTCAAGCGCGCATTGGCGGGGCGCAAGAAGCTGCTACTGACAGCAACACCCTTGCAGAACTCCTTGATGGAGCTGTACGGCCTTACCTCGCTCATTGACGAAGAAATCTTCGGGGACGAGCGCAGCTTTCGCTCCCAGTACAGCAGCATCGATGGTGACATCCAGTCATTGCGCCGCCGACTTCAGCCCTTCATCAAGCGCACCCTGCGCCGCGACGTGCTGGAGTACGTGCCATACACCCAGCGCCACGCGCTCACCACACCGTTTTCTCCCTCGGAGGAGGAACTCCGGTTTTATGAGTTGATTTCTGCCTACCTGCAACGGGATTTCAGCTACGGCTTCCCCAGCAGGCAAAAGCACCTGGTGGGGCTCATCTTGCGCAAGCTGCTGGCTTCGTCCACTGAAGCTGTGGTGGCCACACTGGACGCCATCCGCACCCGGCTGCAGCGCCTTCTGGACAAACAAACCATCGACGAGGAGTGGATTCAGCAGCTGATTGAAGACGAAGACCTCGACGAAGACCTGCTGGAAGAAGACGAACCGGTTGCACCTCACGCAGACGGCACGCCGCCGGTGGACTACGCGTTGGTGCGCGAGGAACTGGCCGAGCTGGACGAATACCTGCGCTTGGCCCGCAACATCCGTGAAGACCAGAAGTCGCACGCGCTGTTGTCAGCGCTGCAGCAGGGCTTCGAGCGTATGGGTGCCATGGGTGCTGCCCGCAAGGCCGTGATCTTCACGGAATCCCGCCGTACGCAAGACTATCTGGCCCGCTACCTTGAAGCCCACGGTTATGCGGGCAAGGTCACCATGTTCAGCGGGGGCAACCAGGGCCCCGCGTCCACCGGCATCTACCAGCGCTGGCTGGCCCAATACACCGGCAGCGACCGCGTGACGGGCTCCCCAGCCATCGACCGCCGTACTGCGCTCATCGACCATTTTCGGCAAGAGTCTGAAATCCTCATTGCCACCGAAGCCGCGGCCGAAGGTGTCAACCTGCAGTTCTGTTCGCTTGTCGTCAACTACGACCTGCCCTGGAACCCGCAGCGTGTGGAACAACGCATTGGCCGTTGCCACCGCTATGGTCAGCGGTTCGATGTGGTGGTCATCAACTTCCTGAACCAGCGCAACGCCGCCGATCAGCGCGTGCTGGAGCTGCTGCAGGACAAGTTCCATCTGTTCGACGGCGTGTTCGGTGCGTCTGACCAAGTGCTCGGTCAGATCGAAAGCGGCATGGACTTTGAAAAGCGCATCGCCGAGATTTACGACCGGTGCCGCACACCTGCCGACATTGATGCCGCCTTTGCGAAACTCCGCACCGAACTCGACGCCGACATTCAGGCCCGCATGCTTGAGACTGAAAAGCTCTTGCTGGAGCACTTCGACGCCGACATCCACGACCTGCTGCGCAGCCATAAAGAGCGCGCCGAAAGCCAGCTTGACCGCATCACCCGGTTTTTCTGGTGGCTCACGCAATTTGTGCTGGCCGGGCAAGCACGGTTCGACTCCGTCAAGCTGGGCTTTGATCTGCAGGTGCCCCCTGTGGTGCAGGCACCCACCGGCCCCTACCAACTCATCCGCAAAGGCCAGCCCCCACCGGAGCATGCCCGCGTCTACCGCCTCACCCATCCGCTGGGGCAGTACGTGCTCGACACCGGGCGCAACCTGCAAGCGCCTTTGCAGAGTCTGACCTTTCACTACGGCAGCCATAAGCCCCGCATCAGTATGGTGGAGCGTCTGGTGGGCCAAAGCGGGTGGATGCAGCTCAGTCTGCTGGAGCTCGACAGCTTTCAGCACGAAGAGCACCTGGTGTTCACTGCCATCACTGACACCGGGGAAGTGCTTGACCAGGAAAGCTGCGAAAAGCTTTTCTACCTGCTGGCCACGACGACCGACCTGCAAGCCAGCCCGCCCATGGAGCTGCAGGCCAATGCGCAGCGCCAGCTGGAAGCCACCCTCAGCCGCGCGCTGGAGCTCAATGACCAGTTCTTCCAGCAAGAGCGCGAAAAGCTCGAAGCCTGGGCTGACGACCGCATCGCCTCCGCTGAGCAGGCCCTGAAAGACACCAAGCTCAAGCTCAAGGGCCTCAAACGCCAGGCCCGCATGGCCCTCAGCATGGAAGACGCCCAGCGCCTGCAGCAAGACATTCGCAAAACCGAAACCGAGCAGCGCCGCCAGCGGCAAGAGATTTTTGCCGTTGAAGACGAGATCGAAGCCCGGCGCGACGCGCTTATTGCCGCCCTGCAGAAGCGCCTGCACCGTGACAGCCGCAACCAAACCCTGTTTGTGGTGCGCTGGTGCGTGGTTTGATGTGTCGCCAAAACCTGAAAATTGCGACACGTTTTCGCCATATGTCGATGCGCCGTACATGTTCTCCAAACAACTTGAACCGCGTCATACTCGGTCAACCAGCCCGCACTGAGCCCCAGGCGTTCGCCTAGCCCGGGACAATAACAATTTCTAGTCTTACGCCTGAAAGCGCCATCCATGAGCACCACCAACGACAACAAACGCCAGCAGCTGATCAGCAAGCTCAGAGAGATGTTTCAGATGGATCAGGCCGACCTGGACTTCGGCATCTACCGCATCATGAATGCCAAGCGGGACGAGATCAGTCAGTTCCTGGAGCAAGACTTGCTGCCCACCCTGCGCACTACGCTGCAAGAGTTTCAGCCAGCAGGCCTGGCCGACAAGCAAAAAGAACTTGCTGACGCCATTGCCAACGCCAAGAAACTGAAGATCGACGCCGACAGCCTTGAAGTGGTGCAACAGCTCAAGGCCGACCTTGCTGAAGGCGGAGACCTGGATCGCATGGAAGACCAGGTGTATTCAGATCTTTACACCTTCTTCAGCCGCTACTACCAAGATGGCGACTTCCTCTCTCTGCGTCGCTATAAAGAAGGCGTGTACGCCATGCCCTACGAAGGTGAAGAGATCAAGCTGCATTGGGCGAATGCCGACCAGTACTACATCAAGACTGCCGAAAGCTTCACTCGCTATGCCTTCAAAACCGCGCAGGGCCGGGTCCGTTTTGAGCTAGTTGCCGCGAGTACAGAGCGTGATAACAACAAAGCCACTGCTGACAACGAACGCCGCTTCATCTTGGCCGCTGAGCCACTTGCTATGGATGGCGACGAACTCATCATCCGGTTTGAATACCGGCCCGATGCCGACAAACGCAAGCAAAAAGAGCTGAGTACCCTGGCGGTAACAAGCCTGCTGGCGCTTCCAGAGGGCGCACCGCTAACGGCGGGCGTGCCGCAATGGTCTGTCTGGCGTGCTGCGCTGGGCAATGCGTTGCCCAGCGACAACAACAAAACCCGCACGGTGTTTGAAAAGCATCTGACTGATTACACAGCCAAGAACACATTTGACTACTTCATTCACAAAGACCTGGGCGCATTCCTCAAGCGCGAGTTGGACTTCTTCATAAAGAACGAAGTCATGCACCTCGATGACATTGAAGAAGACTCGGTCCCCCGCGTGGAGAGCTACTTGGCTCGCATCAAAGCTATGCGCCGCATTTCGCACAAACTAATCGCATTTCTTGCGCAGCTAGAGAATTTTCAGCAAAAATTGTGGCTAAAGAAAAGACTTGTGTTGGACACGCAATGGCTTATCACACTCGACGAAGTGCCCGAATCCTTCTACGTAGAAATTTGCGAAAAGGCTGAATTGCCAGTGCTGGGCTGGGATGGGCAGACGCGCAGTCAGCGGCAGGAATGGGTAGAGTTATTTGCTATCGATGAAATCAAGGGGGACCTGGCCGGAGCAGTGCGCTACAGCGTTCCGTTGACCCCGGGTTTTCTTGCGGCAAATCCCTCCCTGGTATTGGACACGGCGCTCTTTGATTCAACTTTTAAAGATCGAATAATTGCATCGCTTGATTCATTCAGGAGCCCAGATGCGATGTTGGTTCAGGGGGATAACTTTCAGGCTTTATCGCTACTTGACCAGACCCTCCATCAAAAAGTTAAATGCATATACATTGATCCGCCGTACAACACTGGCGTTGATGGATTCATTTACAAAGATTCATTCAAGAGTTCAACATGGGTATCGATGATTCGTGACCGCCTGCAGGCAGCGAGGCCCCTACTTCAAGAGAATGGTGTCTTGTTCGCAAGCATCAATGAAATAGAGAGGACTAGCCTTGAGTGGCAACTTCGCCAAGTATTTGGAAGTGACAACCTTGTTGCGGAAGTGATTTGGGCTCGGGATACGGTCAGCAATAACTCGCCAACTTACTCAAAAAACCATGAGTACATTGAAGTTGTAGCGAAAAACAAGTCTCTTGTTGAGGCAGATCGATCAATGTTTAGAGAAACGAGGCCAGGATTTGTAGAGGTAATGGCAGTTCTCGAATCTTTTGCAGATAGTTTTCCACCAACAGAGACGGTTGCTGAGCAGCTCCGGCAGCTCTATGACGAACATAAACGTGATCACATTTCGCTAGCAATGGATCAGGGGCAATCAAAAACTGAAGCCGCAAAAACTGATCCATGGAAGGGCTTGTATCCATACAAGTTCGTAGAGTATCGAACGTCATCCGGTGAATACGTGACTTACGGCGATGCGAAGCGATTAGCCGCCTCTTTGCGAGTTTTTCGTGAGGTGGAGCCTTCGATGCCATCGGGCAAACAAGCGGCGTCAATTGCTGACGCAACCCATGAAAACTATCGTTTTTACACACCACTAAATCCCGACTCAAGCGAGCATTGCCCGGCACCGAAGAGGGGCTGGGCTTTCCCATTTCGATCAATAGGAAGTCGCCCATCATTTGAGTCCTATGCGCAAGACAAGCGCCTTGTGTTTAAGGGCAAATCGATACCGCAGCAAAAGTACTTTTTGCATGAAGTCGAAACGATGGTTTCGAATACCGTGATTCGTCAATACTCTGATGGTGAGCCGAAGCTTGAGGAACTTTTTGGACGAAAAGGTCTTATAGACAATCCGAAGCCACCAAGTTTGATCGAAAAATTCATTCATCAAACTACGTCAGATAGCGACATGATCTTAGATTTTTTTGCCGGTTCTGGTACTACGGGGCAGGCCGTTATTGAAGCGAATCGAAAAGACAAAAGTCACAGATCTTTTGTATTGGTGGAGGTCGGCGCGTATTTTGACTCGGTGCTTGTTCCTCGCATTAAGAAAGTTGTTTTCTCACCAGAGTGGTCAGCTGGAAAGCCAAATCGCGCCGCGACTTTAGATGAGATTCAGCACTCTCCAGGAATTATTAAAGTTTTACGCCTTGAGTCGTATGAAGACACCCTAAATAATCTTTCATTAACCAGTTCTGATGGAAGTAAGCAAGCCGCGCTCTTGGATAAGAATCCCGGCATGAGAGAGAGCTACATGCTCAGCTACATGCTAGATATTGAAACTCGTGAAGGCCTAGTTGATCTCAAGCGTTTCGATCACCCGTTTGATACGAAAATTTCGGTTGTTCGGGGCGACGAAGTGCGGTTGGTTGAAATTGACTTGATCGAAACCTTCAACCACTTGCTTGGTTTGCGTGTGCAAAGTATGCGACGCACAAAGGATGTGTATGAGGTGGTTGGGGTTACACCTACGGGTGATCTGGCGTTGATCCTCTGGCGCGACGTAACGGACGTAGACAATGACGCGCTAGACGAATGGTTCCGCATACAGGCCTACAGTAGCCGCGACAAAGAGTTTGACCTGATCTATGTGAACGGCGATAACAACATCGAGAATCTGCGCCGGGTAGATGAAACTTGGAAAATACGGTTAATTGAGGAGTCGTTTCTTGGGTTGATGTTCGGTTCTGCGGCGGCTTGAATATGACCACCGTTGATAAGCTGCATTTTCACCAGCTCAAAAGACTCCGTGAACTCACAATTAATTTTCCGCCGAAGGGCGTGATCGCACTTATGGGGGAGAACGGAATAGGAAAGTCCACCGTTCTGCATGCTCTGGCCTGCTTGTACAAGCCTCATGAGCATGCGCAGACCAGAAAAGGAGATCCGGGAAACTGGTGGACTGATTGGTTTATTCCTCATACGGGTAACTTGTGGGGTGGTTCGCGCATGCGCATGTACTTCTCTGATAAGCCGGACGGTACTGAATACCGTAAAGGCGAGCGATGGACCCCGCGAAGGGAGGATCGCAGAGAGCGCTATAACCGATTCATCGGTTTACGCGACTGCATGCCGCACATTGAGGAAGAGAAGCAGACTTCTAGGTTTGAGTTCGAGCTGACTGACCTTGATCTCACAGAGGCCAAGAGAAACGAACTTGTGCAAGCCGCTAGTGGTGTATTGAATCGACGCTACGTAGCAGTACGCAAGGCCACCAAAAAATCAGGACTTCGCAGCTTTCTCTTTGCTACTGTCTCTCAGGGGCAGCCAGCTATTGAATCCTCCTACACCTCGCACTACATGGGCGCAGGCGAATACAAAGTTTTGAAACTTCTCCAAGAAGTACTTAGGGCGCAAAACGGCGGTTTGATCATCATTGAAGAGCTCGAAGTTTCCATTCATGATGCAGCGCTGCGGCGCCTGTTGTTATGGTTAGTTCAACAGGCAGAGGCAAAAGATTTGCAGATCATTATTTCTACACATTGGCCGCACATCATTGAGTTCGCTCAAGACGTTTCAATCCGGACGCTGTTAACGGCAAGCAATGAGGTAGTTTGTATCAATGGCTATAAGCCAGCAGCTTTGCATAGGATGACGGGCAACGAGGCCGATTTGCGCTTGATCACTGTTTGGGTGGAAGACACCCTCGCTGCCAAAATTGTCCAACAGGTGGGCGCACATCTTGGAATTTCCCCCAGCTTATCGGTCAAGACATTCGGGTCCATAGAGAATGCTTTCTCGGTTGCTGCCGTACTTGAACTAGATCAGCGTGATCCCAACAAGCATTTGGTTGTCCTCGATGGAGACCGGTACACCACACAAGAAGAGAGAGAAGCTCGACTGGCCAAAGCCCTGAGTGGAACAGGCGAAAAACTTGAAGCAGCCCAAGCTAATGCGCTTCGATGGTTTGCTCAGTTGTCTCCGATCATTGCAAATGGAGCAGTTGCTAACCCAGAACGCTTTTTATTGGAGGCTGCAGGTAGGTCTGCAGCGAGAAATAAGGCGAACCCGTGGGTTGCCCAGTATGTCGACTTCGCAAATCAGAATGTCTTTCATGATGCCGATAAATCATTAATTTATAACCTTCACCTGCACTTCAAGCAAAGTGTTGAGCAGATCGAAATGCTTTTGATCGACGCGGCATCCAACGATGCGAGTTGGACGCCGTTTGCCAAAGATGTCTGTGATCGGCTGTGCGCGTCATCATTGGCACTTGGTATCGATGTTAAGGGAGTTGCGTGATGGCACTTGCCTTTCCACACAAGCTCGTTCTAAACCGGTTTCTGCTTAGCCTGTTTGGCGGGCATCCCTATGAGCTGGACCAGGACACCTTTCGCGAGGTTACAAAGCGGCTGGCAGACGAGTCGCTCGAATTGCGCGAAGAGGATGGCTCATTCAGGTTTTGTGACGAGCTGGTGCGCTTGCTGCCCTCAGGCGGAGTTTTGACGCGTGAGCAATTGCAAGAGTACGACGCGAACATCGTCCGGCATACCAATGTCATTACTGGGCGGCGGGGCGACCGGCTGCAATGGAAGTACTTTCAATACCTCACTCTGCTGTTCACCGAAATTTATCTCGATTGGTACTTTCGTGATGCAACGGGTCTGTTAGATGCGCTAAATGGACATCTGACCCAGTTCAACAATGCGTTGAAAGACTTTGGCGAGGTCAAGAAGGAGCTGATAAGCCCGTACACGACCGAGTCATTGCGCAAGCTGGCGCTGTGGAACGCCACCGGCAGCGGCAAGACGCTGCTGATGCACGTGAATATGCTGCAGTTCAGACACTACCTTGCCAAGCACCGACGCACAAAGGACATTAACCGCGTGGTGCTGTTGACGCCCAACGAAGGTATGACGCGTCAGCACTTGCAGGAGCTGGCGCTGTCCGGCATTGCGGCTGCGCCGTTTGACAAAGACACTACCGGTGGCAGCTTCGGCTTGTTCCGGGCGCAGACGGTCGATGTGATCGACATGAACAAGCTGCGCGAAGAGGGCAAGAAGAAGACCGTGTCGGTGGACCAATTTGAGACCAATAACCTGGTGTTCATCGATGAGGCACATCGGGGCTCGCAAGGCGAAGTGTGGTCCGAGATGCGCAGCCGCCTGGCGCAGGATGGTTTCACCTTTGAATATTCCGCCACGCTGGGCCAGGCGGTGGGTAGCGACGCGGCGTTGGCCGACGAGTATTCGAAGAGCATTCTGTTTGACTACTCGTACCGCTACTTCCATGCCGACGGCTTTGGCAAGGACTACAAGATCCTCAACATCGAGGGGCATGAGAACAGCAAGGCCGACACCGAACGCAGGCGCCTGTACCTCACCGCCTGCCTGCTGAGCTACTACCAACAGCTGCGCGTGTACGTAGACCGCCAGGGGCAATACAAGGCCTTTGCGGTGGAGAAACCCCTTTGGGTGTTTGTGGGTAGCAAGGTTACTGCCGTGCGCACCGAGGCCAAGCGGCAGGTATCTGACGTGGTCGATATCTTGCTGTTCCTGGCCGAGCTGGTGGCTGACAAAGCCAAGACTGTCGCCCACATTCAAAAGCTGTTGAGTGGGGACACCGGTCTGTTGGACCAGCAACAGCGCGATACCTTTGCTGAGGCGTTTCCTTACCTCGTGCAGCAGGGCTTGAGTGCCCAGGCTGTGTTTGAAGACATACTCAAGTTGCTGTTCAACGCACCCGCAGGCGGTAGCTTGCACGTGGAGTACCTGACCGGTGGCGATGGTGAATTGGCCTTGCGTGTGGGCGCCGCAGAGGAGCCTTTCGGTGTAGTGAATGTGGGTGATGCTAAGAAGGTGGCCGACCTGTGCGAGGAGCACCCGCAGTGGCTTCATGTGTCTGAACGGCCCTTTGGCGATTCACTCTTCCGTTCTTTGAGCGACAAGGACTCCAAGCTGACCGTGCTCATTGGGTCCAAACGCTTCACCGAGGGCTGGAACAGCTACCGTGTGTCAACGTTGGGGCTGATGCATGTGGGGCAGAGCGAAGGCTCCGAGATCATTCAGTTGTTTGGGCGCGGGGTGCGCTTAAAGGGATTTGCGTCCAGCTTAAAGCGCAGCCGTGCGATTCACTGGGCGGCCAAGGACAAAGAGCTATTGTGGGTGACCAAGGACGCTTACCTGCCGCTGCTGGAGACGCTGAACGTGTTCGGGGTGAAGTCCGACTACATGGAGCGCTTTAACGAGTTTCTGGAGGGCGAGGGCATCAAGAAGCCAGATGACCGCCAGACGTTCGATATTCCGGTTCGTATCAAGCTGCCCACCACGCCCTTGATCACCGTGAAGGTGCCCGAGAACATCAATTTCAAGAAAGAAGAGAAGGCGACCCTGGCCACCGCCGACACCATCGCCCTGAGGCCGGGTGACATCGTGCTGGACTGGTATCCACGTGTGGCATCCAAAGCGAGTCGTGGAGTGGCGTTTTCGCAGATTCAGACAGGGCGAAACCGTGCCTTTCTGGGCCAAGAACACCTGGCCTTCATGAACTTCGACGCCATCTACATGGCGCTTCAACAGCTGAAGGCTGAGCGCGGCTGGCACAACCTGAATCTGGGGCGTGACACGCCACGTGCCTTGCTGCAGCCTGGCAACGACTGGTACACCTTGTACGTGCCGCCAGAGGTTATGCAACCTGACAGCTTCGATAAAGTCCAAGAGTGGGAGGAGATCGCGACGGCGCTGCTGCGCAAGTACTGCGACCGCTTCTATAAGGTCAAGAAAGATGCCTACGAGGCACCGCACCGCATCTATCAGGAGCTCAGCCCGACGGACCCCAATTTCATCGATGCCTACAAGTTATTAGTGGACCGGTCGGAGAAGCTAATCATTCAGCGACTGATAGAGCTGAAAGAGCACATCAGCGACGGCAATCTGAGCGACTTCAACATTGGTGGCAAAGGTGAAGCAATCTACTTTGATCAGCACCTCTACTCACCGCTGCTGCACCTGCGCAACGGAGTGGACAGTGACTTGCTCAGTGTCAGCCCGGTGCATCTGAACGAAGGCGAGCGTGACTTTGTCGTGGACCTGCGAACCTATTGCCAAAGTCGTCCTCTCAGCTTGGAGGGCAAGGAGGTTTACCTGCTTCGGAACCAGTCCAGAGGGCGTGGGGTAGGGTTCTTTGAGGCTGGCAATTTTTACCCGGATTTTCTCTTGTGGGTTCTGGACAAAGGACACCAGCACGTGATCTTTGTGGACCCGAAAGGCATTCTTCGGTGCGAAGGGCTCAACGACCCCAAGCTGCGCTTCTTTGAAACCATCAAAGAGATTGAGGCGAAGCTGGGGGACAAGGATGCAGGGCGTAAGGGCAAGGTCTCGCTGCACTCATTTGTTGTGTCGAACACGCCTTTGGGTGCGGTTCAATGGTGGCAGCCGGGCATGGCCACTGTGGAGGAATTTGCGGAGCGGCACGTGCTGTTTCAACGCCAAGCAGATGTGAAATACATTGACGAGATTTTCAGTCGCGCGCTGTCTAAATCATGAGTCGACAGTAACCCGTATCGTTTTGCCAGGAGGTAAAAAAGCCCGCCAAGCTTTCACTTGGCGGGCTTTTTATTGAGTAAGTCAGGCTTGGCTTACTTACCCAGCTTCAAAAAGTCATCCCCCTTACCCAGCTCCAGCAGCCCGGCATTGGAGTAAATACTCAGCTTCTCCCGCGTATCCACAATGTCAAGGTTGCGCATGGTCAGCTGGCCGATGCGGTCGGCCGGTGAGAAGGGCGCGTCTTCGACCTTTTCCATGCTCAGGCGCTCTGGTTTGTAGGTCAGGTTGCTTGATACGGTGTTGAGGATGGAATAGTCGTTGCCGCGGCGCAGCTCGACGGTGACTT
>JAZKCB010000010.1:0-3001 GCA_040388335.1 Pseudomonadota bacterium
GCAAAAGAAAAGTGACTAGCCGCCGGGCTACCCCCGGCCTGGTCGTGAAGGGCAATACTTCAACTTCTTGGCATTCACGACTAATCCGCGCTTCCTTGGTGATGGATTGCGGATCAGGTCCGCAATGACAAATAAAAAGACCTAGCGAACAGGGTTCTCAAGATGCCCAATGCCATCAATCTCGACCCGCATCACATCCCCAGACGTCAAATACTTCGGCGGCTTGAAGCCAATGCCCACACCCACCGGCGTACCCGTCGCAATCACATCCCCCGGGTAAAGCGTGATGCCCGCAGACAGCGTTTCAATCAGTTTGGGAATGTCAAAAATCAGGTCGGTGGTGGACGCATCCTGGCGCAGCTCGCCATTGACGTAGCAACGCACACGCGTCTTTGCGCCGTCGAGCTCATCGGCGCTCACAAGGTAAGGCCCCATCGGGCAGAAGGTGTCAAACGACTTGCCCATGTGCCATTGCTGGTGGCGCATCTGCCAGTCGCGTGCCGTCACGTCGTTGACGATGGTGTAGCCCCAGACATGCGCCATCGCGTCCTTCGCCGCGATGCCCTTGCCGCCCTTGCCGATGATGACGGCGAGCTCTGCTTCGTAGTCGATTGCGGTGGAGACCGCAGGCATTTCAACCACGGCATCCGGCCCGACCACACACTCGGGCACCTTGGTAAAGATGATGGGGTCGGCGGGAATGTCACCACCCGACTTGGCGCTGCTGTCAAAACCGCTGCCGGCAAATTCTTTTGCATGCGCGTAGTAGTTTTTGCCAACGCAAAAAATATTGCGGCGTGGCTTTGGCAGAGGCGCGATGACTTTCAGATCAGCCAGCGCGATGGCCGGCAACAACTTTGGCAGGGCCTCGCCCCGCACCTGCATCTCGACGATGGGCAGCGCACCAAGTGCGCGTTGCGCTTCCGGCAAATCAAAAGGCTGAACCTGCAACAGGTCGCTGGAGACAAGGCCGACGCCTATCTGGCCGTTGTGGGTGAAGGCAACAATTTTCATGATGTGGGGTGTCTTGTCTTTTGCGGTGCCGGCAGTCGCTGGCGCCTGGGTTTGTGGTGCTTTTGTGGTGCGTTTGGGGGTGCATTTCGCGCGGGCATCAGGGAATGCGATGCCCCCCTGAAATCCAGCAGGATGTTAGCATGCAAAGAATAAATTTTCACTGTATGCAAACCATTGCATAAACTGCAAGAAACGCCTTTCCAAAGGAGACAAACATGATGCGCAGACCCCTGCTCACAACGGCATTGCTTGCCGTCATTTCGCTTTCAGCCAGCCCCCTCGTCACGGCACAAAACGCGTGGCCAACCAAAGCCATCACCATGGTGGTGCCCTTTCCGCCCGGCGGTCTGGCCGACCTGGTGGCACGCCCCGTGGCAGAAGCCATGTCGCGTGACCTGGGCCAGCCGGTGGTGATTGAAAACAAGGCCGGTGCAGGCGGTGGCATAGGCATGAGCCAGGTCGCCAAGGCCCGGCCTGACGGCTACACCATCCTCATGGCGCTGTCGTCACTGACCGTGCTGCCTGAAGCTGATGCGGTGCTGCAGCGGCCGGCCATGTTTGCACTCAATGATCTGCGCCCCATCGCGCGCTACACCGCTGACCCCACCGTGCTGGCCGTGCGTGCCGATGCGCCATGGAAGACCGTGCAGCAGTTTGTCGACGATGCCAAAAAGCGCCCCGGCGCGCTCAACTACGGCTCATCAGGCAACTACGGCACCATGCATGTGCCCATGGAAATTTTGGCGCAAAACGCCGGCATCAAGTTGACGCACATCCCCTTCACAGGCGCTGGCCCTGCGGTGGTGGCATTGCTGGGCGGGCAGATTGATGCGGTATCGACCGGCCCCGCCACCGTGCTGCAGCAGGTCAAGGCCGGCAAGGTGCGTGTGCTGGCGCACTGGGGCAATGCCCAGCTGGCCGCCCTGCCTGATGCGCCCAGCCTGAGAGATGCCGGCTACAACGCCGAATATGCGCAGTGGTCAGGCCTCTTCATTCCCAAAGAGGTGCCCGAGCAGATTGCCCAGCGTTTGCGCGCCGCAGCCAGAGCGGCAGCGCAGGATGCGAAGGTGAAGGAAGTCATCCTCGGCGCGGGCAGCCCGGTGCAATACCAGGACTCGCCGGATTTTGAAAAGTATGTACAGGCTGATGCGGCCCGCATGTCAGCCGTCGTCAAACGCATCGGCAAAGTTGAGTAAGCACCTCGTTCAATCGGAGACACCATGAACTTCAAACAATCCATCCTGCTCGCAGGCGGCATCGCAGCTGCCATGTTCACTGCTTCGGCCAGCGCCCAAGGCTACCCCAACAAACCCGTCAGGATCATCGTGCCGTTTGCGGCGGGCGGCCCAGCCGACAACTACGCACGCTTTATGGCGCAGCGCCTGCAGGATGCACTGGGTCAGCCCTTTGTGGTAGATGACAGGCCGGGCGCAGGCTCGGTGATAGGCACCGATGTAGTGGCCAAGTCTGCGCCCGACGGCTACACGCTGCTCTTGATGTCGAACACCCACACCGTCAACGAATCGCTCACGCCCAACAAGCCCTTCAACCTGATGCGCGACTTTGTGGCGATTGCGCCCATCAACTATTCAGACCTGGTGCTGGTGGCCAACCCGGCCCTGCCCGCCAACAACCTGAAGGACCTGATCGCCCGCGCCAAAACCATGCCGGGCAAGATCAACTATGCATCGTCCGGCCAGGGCACGCCGTACCACATGGCAGGCGAGCTGTTCAAAAGCATGGCCAATGTGTACCTGGTGCACATTCCCTACCGCGGCAGCTCCGGCGCACGCACCGACGTCATCGGCGGCCAGGTTGAGGTGATGTTTGATGCGGTGACCACCATGGCCGAGCAGGTCAAGGCCGGCAAGGTCAAGGCGATTGCCACCACCGGCAAGGTACGCTCTGATGTGTTGCCCGATGTGCCGACCATGAGCGAGGCCGGCCTGCCCGGTTATGAAGCCACCATCTGGCTGGGCCTGATGGC
>JAZKCB010000011.1:0-8143 GCA_040388335.1 Pseudomonadota bacterium
AGCACCAGCGTGGCAATCGAGATGGTGTTGGGCGTGAACAGCAGCGTGTAGCCGTCTGCGGGTGCCTTGGCGACATAAGCATTGCCGATGGTGCCGCTGGCGCCAGGCTTGTTGTCAATCAGAACCGGCACGCCCAGCTTGGTGGACAGCTTTTCAGCGTACATGCGGGCCAGCGCATCGGTGTCGCCGCCCGGCGGGTAGGACACGATGATGGTGATGGGCTTGCTGGGGTACAGACCTTGCGCCATGGCGGGAGCCGAAGCAAAGGTGGCGGTGATGGCGGCCATCACACCCAGGAGGGTGAGAACACGGCGGCGGGCGTTTTGCATGAAGACTCCTTGGAAAGTGGAAACAACTGACAGATTGAAAGAAGTAAAAAACGAAAGCGACAACAACGAAAGATTTATTAAAAGTCAGGAAGTTATGTACTGGCAGCGTCAACCATCGCGTAGGCAACGATCTCAATTTTCATGCCAGGCACGACCAGCGCCACACCCGCGCTCGAGCGGTTCGGGTAAGGCGCCGAGAAGAACTCGCGGTAAATGCTGTCGATGACCGGCATGTCGGCCACGTCGGTCATGTAGATCAGCACCTGAGCCACATCGGCCAGCGTGCCGCCTGCGGCTTCGAGGGCCATCTTCAGGTTGGTGAGCGTCAGGCGGGTCTGCTCTTCGATCGAACCGGTATCAATCGTGCCGTCCTTGCGCACCGGGCCATGCGCGGTGAACAGCATGCCGGCAGATTTGACGGCCCATGAAAACGGTTGTTTGAGCGGCGGGAGGCCGATGTCGATGACTTGTTTCATCAGGCGGTTTCCAGCTTGGCGGCGGCTTGCGTTTCACCCGTGAATTCAGCAAGTTTGGCGTACCAGGGATGGTGCGCATCACGCAGCGATGTGTGCGCTGCAAAGTGGTCCTGCCCCGCCATGATGCGCAGCTCGACAGGGGCCTGTTGCAGCTTCAACAGCTCGCGGATACGCAGGTTGGACTTCTGCACGCGCTCGCTGTCATGCTCACCATGGCTTAAATAAAACGGCACGCTGTTGCCGGCCGTCCAGCAGATCGGGCTCATCACGGCATCGAGCGACGGGTCTTTCAGCACCATGCTGTAAACGCGGTCTTCCAGGCTGCCGGGTGCAGGTGCGGGGTGGTAAAGATCCATGATGGCGCTGATGGGCAGGCAGCCCTTGACAGCTGTTGACGGCACACCAAAGCGCGCACGGTCCACAGGTCGCAAGGCCACCAGCGACGCCAGGTGCGCGCCCGCAGAGTGCCCGCCCAGATAGAGCTGCATGGGGTCGCCGCCCTGGCGATGGATGTATTGATAGACGTGGCCCAGCATGTCCAGGCTGTCGTCGAACGCGGCGGGCAGTTTGGCCTCGCCCACGAGCCGATACGAAGGCGACACCAGCACGCAACCCATGGCTGTGATGTGTTTTGCCATGAAGGTGTTGTAGTCGCGGTAGCCATTGGTCCAGCCGCCGCCGTGCCAGAAGACGACCACTGGCGCGTTTTCGGCATTCTTCGGGCTGTAAACGTCGTAACGATGCAGGCGATGCGGGCCGTAGGCGATGTCCTTGTGCACGTCCATGCCCGCTGTGCTTTCAGGTTCACGGGCCCAGCCCATGACCTCGCAGGCGTAGTCTTCAGCGGCCTTGAAAGGCATGGGGATCTGGCCGTCCGGGTTGGCCTGTTCATAAGTCAACATATGAGCGGATGTTATGAATATAAATTTTCAACGTCAATATAAATTTTTAAAATTCCGTAGAATTCGCCCAAGATGCCTGAATCCGTTTCACCAGTGAAAGACAAGACCCTCGCAGACCGCGCCTTGCGGCTTTTGCGCGACGACATCCTCGCCGTCAGGCTCGCCCCCGACGAGCGCCTGCGCATCGTTGAACTGCAAAAACGTTATGACCTGGGCATCAGCCCGCTGCGTGAAGCGCTGCTGCGGCTCATCAGCGAAGGCCTGGTGGTGGCAGAAGGCCAGCGCGGTTTTGCCGTGGCCTCTGTCTCGCTGGAAGAGCTGCAGGATTTGACCCGCGCCCGCATCCGCATCGAAAGCCTGCTGGTGACAGAAGCGATTGCCCTGGGCGATGCCGAATGGGAAGCCGGCGTGGTTGCAGCCTTTCACCGCCTGTCACGCGCCACCCTGCCCGGCGACCACCATGACGAAAAAACGACGGCGTACTGGGAAGGCTGCCACCGCGCCTTTCACGACGCGCTGGTCGCCGGCTGCGGCTCACCCTGGCTGCTGCGCATGCACGCCCAGATGGTCGACCACTCCAAACGCTACCGCCGCATCCGTCTCTTCCATTCAGTGCCCGCCACGGAACTGGTACGTACGGTCAATGACGAACACGAGTTGCTGATGAAAGCCATGCTGGACCGCGATACACAACGCGCGGTTGAGCTGGTACATAGCCATCTGAACAACACGGCGACGGCTGTGACGTCGTTCTGGAAGCCTGAGGATGCGCCATAAATCTTAGTTGCTGCGCCGCACCGCACCCGCTTTTGCTGCAATCGCCAGCGCCACAAGTAACAAGCCGCCCCCCACCGCAAACGTGGCCTGCATACCACTGGCCACAGCACCGGGTTGCGCAGTCGCGATGTCTGCCGATGCGGCCGCGAACGCAAACACGGCACCCATCACCGAGGCGCCAGTGACAAGTCCCAGATTACGTGACAGATTGAGCATGCCGGAGATGACGCCGCGCTGTTCGGGACGGATATCTTTCATGACCGCCGTGTTGTTGGCCGTCTGGAACAGCGCATAGCCGACAGTGAGAACGACGAGGGGTGCGAGGTAGCCGGGGATGCCCAGCGCCGTTGGCAACATGAACAGAAAGAAGCAACCCACCGCCATGGCGGTCAGCCCCGCCACAGCCATGCGCTGTGCACCAAAGCGGTCGGCGATGCGGCCTGCGGGCACACCCGTCAGCGCAACGACAAAGGGGCCGGCTGCGAGCACCAGCCCCACAACAGCCGCTTCAAGACCAAGGGCGCGTGAAAGATAAAACGGCCCGACCACCAGCGTCGCCATCATCACGGTCGCGACCAGCGAACTGGTGGCCAGGCTGGCGCTGAGCGCTGCGTTACGAAACATTCCCAGGCGGATCAGGGGCGATAACGCCTTCGACTCGACGAGGACAAACAGGCCCGCCCCTGCGGCGGCCGCCAGCAGCAAGACCATATTGAGCAGGCCGAAGCCGCTTCGCCCGCCGCCGGGATGGACCGTCATGGCAAGCGCATAAGCCGTGAGCGTGAGGGCCAGCAGCAAGGTGCCCAGCTTGTCGAAACCAGCCGTGCCAGTCTTGCGCTCCCCGCGGTCAAGCGGCAGGTAGCGATACGCCAGAACAAAAGCTGCAATGCCCAAGGGCAGGTTGACCATAAAGATCGCGCGCCAGCCGAGCCAGGCAATCAACACGCCGCCCAGCGAGGGGCCGAGCGCAGTACCGAGGGCTGACATGGTGCCCAGCAAGCCCATGGCGCTGCCGGTCCGTTCCTTTGGCACCGTCTCGCCGACAAAGGCCATGGTCAGCGCCATCATGACGGCCGCGCCCAGGCCCTGCAAGCCTCTGGCGGCGACCAGCAGCCAGAGCGTGGGCACCATGCCGCAAAGAACCGAAGCCAGCGTGAAAAGCGCAATGCCGACGAGCAGCAAACGCCGGCGGCCGACGATATCGCCCAGCTTGCCGACGCTGACGATGAGGGTGGTGATAGCCAGCAAATAAGCCAGCACGACCCACTGGACCTGCTGAAAGCTGGCGTTGAACACCTGCGCCAGGGTCGGCAGGCCCACATTGGCGATGCTGGTGCCCAGCGAAGAAATAAGAATGGACAGGGACAGGCTGGCAAGCGCCCAGCGGACGGCACGCTCTTTGCCTGCCTGTTTGCCGGCAGCGGCAGCCTGATCAAGGCCTGGAATGATTGGGTTGGACATGACTTCCTTTGTTCTTTTGACGCCCTGAATGGAGCTGCTACAAGCGTAGGTCTTTGCATGACAAAGCGGAAGACGCAGCATTTACAGGTAATCATTGCGTCCAACGCCATGTCATACCAAATTACGCTATGGTTGACGCTATGGCCCTACCCGATCTGAACCTGCTCGTGACCCTGGATGCGCTCCTTGCGGAAGGCAGCGTTGCAGGAGCCGCCCGCCGCCTTCGGCTCAGCCCCTCGGCGATGAGCCGGGCGCTGGCGCGATTGCGCGAGACCACGGGCGACCCGCTGCTGGTCAGGGCCGGGCGCGGGCTGGTGCCGACGCCAAGGGCACTTGAACTGCGCGAGCAGGTCAGCCAGCTTGTGCAGGACGGCGAAGCGGTTTTGCGCCCTGCCGAAAAACTCCAGCTCAAAAAGCTGGTCCGCACCTTCACCCTGCGCACCAGTGAAGGTTTTGTCGAGAACTTCGGGCCGGCACTGATTGCCCGCGTTGGCAAACAGGCCCCCGGCGTGACGCTACGTTTTGTACAAAAGCCGGACAAGGACAGCACCCCGTTGCGCGATGGCGCTGTCGACCTGGAAACCGGTGTGATCGGCAAGGCCACCGGCCCCGAGGTTCGCGTGCAGGCGCTGTTTCGTGACAGGTTTATCGGCGTGGTGCGCTTGGGCCACCCGCTAAGCGAGGGCGAGATCACACCGGCCCGTTATGCGGGCGGCAGGCACATCAGCATGTCACGGCGCGGCTTGGGCAAGGGTCCGGTGGATGAAGCGCTGGAGCAGCTTGGACTTGTACGCAAGGTCACCACGGTCGTTGCCGGCTTTTCAACTGCGCTGTCGCTGGCCCGGGCCTCCGACCTGATCGCCACCGTGCCTGAACGGCATACCGGCAAGTTGCGCGACGGCATGTTCAGCTTTGTCCTGCCAGCGCCACTGCCGGAGTTCACGGTGTCATTGCTCTGGCACCCGCGCCTGCATGCTGACTTCGCGCACCAGTGGCTGCGCGGCTGTGTCAGGGAGGTGTGCGCTGAACAGGCTTCCGGCGTGTCGACGGAAGCGACGCAAGAAGCGGAAGCAGAATCGTCAGGCTGAGAGAAAAAGCAGCGCTATTTATTTGATAGCTACTCACGCCCGCATTTAAAGGGCTCGAGGCCTAAAATCTGCTCAAAAATGGCATGAAAAAGGCCCCGAAAGGCCGTTTTTGAAGTTTTGAGGGCATTCAGCCTGTCAGACTTGAGCGAAAAAGCATCAATGCATCTTAAATGAAGCATTAAACATTTAAAGCATCATAAAGAATGCATTAGCACGGGCCGAGCTCAGGCCTTGCGCGCAGCCAACAGCTTGTCTGCATATTCCTGCCAGGCGGCATCCTTGCCGACATCCTTGAAGACACCGGCTTTGGCCTGGTCGGCCACCCACTGCTGCTTGTCGGCAATCGATGCCGTCATGAAGGGCTCAAACCCGGCTTCGCGCACGGTGTTGGCAGATTCGCGCATCTCTTCTGCCCGGCGCTGGCCGTGTTGTACGACTCTTGAGAAAAAGTAGGCACCCGTCTTTTGCCAGTCCATATTGGGGAAGGTTTCTTCCAGCGTGGGGATGACGTAATCCTCGACCCCATAGGCACGCGCGGTGGCGTAGCTTTCGATCACCAGGGCTTCCATGCCCTTGATCATCACGCTGCGGCACATCTTGATGGCACTGGCCACACCCAGCTTCTCGCTGACGGCTTTGGCGTCCATGCCCCAGGCGGACAGCAGGATGGCCAGTTCGCCGGCATGCTCGCCCCCCAGCAGCAAGGGCACCTTGATGCCGTAGGGCGGCACTGAGGTCATGACGCCGGCTTCGACATACCTTGCGCCTGCTGCATCGATCAGCGCCGCGCTGCGCTGCTTGGTGCCGGGCGATGCGGAATTGAGGTCAAGGTAAACGCTACCAGGGCGAATGAATTTCGCAGCCTCTTCGGCAACGGCCAGGCTTTGCGAGGCGGTCACGGCAGCGATCACCAGGTCGCTTGCTTCGCACAGCGCCTGGGACGACATGCAAGCGGTGACGCCAGCGGCCTTGGCGTAAGACAGTTCAGCCGCCGCCGTATCGCCGACAAACTTGCGGTCCCAGGCAGCCGTGGCGGTGACGCCATCCTTGCCCTGCAGGCCCGCACAAAAAATCTTGCCGACTTCGCCGTAGCCAATCAGCCCAATGGTCTTCAAGTTCACGGCGGGGTTCCTGTGACGATGTTGATTACTGCGTCGGGATCTTGGCGCTGGCGATCACCCCGGCCCAGCGTTTGGTTTCATTGGCGAGCAGCTCGCCCAGTTGCGCCGGCGTGCTGGGGCTGGCCTCGATGTTGAGCTCAAGCAGGCTCTTTTTGACTTCAGCCGAATTGACGGCGGCGTTGACTTCCTTGTTCAGGCGGTCCAGCACGGCTTTGGGCGTCTTCGATGGAGCAGCCAGGGCGTTCCATGACGCAACGTTGAAGTTGGCCAGGCCGCTTTGCGCAGCGGTGGGCACATCTTTCAGCACGATGGAACGCTTGGCGCCAAAAACAGCCAGTGCGTGCACGGCGCCGGCATTGATTTGCGGCAGCATGGGGCTCAGGATTTCAACCGCAGCATCGAGCTGGCCACCGCGCAGCGCGGTGATGACAGCCGGCGTGCCGTTGAAAGGCACCACCTGTGCCTGAATGCCGGCGCTGGTCTTGAACAGCTCGGCCGCCAGGTTTTGTGTGCTGCCCACGTTGATGGAGCCGATGTTCAGCTTGCCCGGATTGGCCTTGGCGGCGGCCAGAAGGTCAGCCAGCGTTTTGTACGGCGAGTTTTGCGGCACGACGATGGCGATGTCAAAGTAACCCAGGGTGGAGATGGGCGCAAAGTCCTTCAGCGTGTCGAAAGGCAGGCTCTTGAAGAGGCCGGCGCTCACGGCAGTGCCGTTGGACATCAGCAGCAAGGTGTGGCCATCAGGCTCGGCCTTGGCAACGGTGTCACCTGCCACCACGCCGCCGGCGCCTGGCTTGTTTTCAATGATGACGGCCTGGCCCATGTTCTCGGCCATTTTTTTGGCGACGACACGTGCGGTCAGGTCGGCCACCCCACCGGCGCCAAAAGGCACAACGATGCGAATGGCTTTGGAGGAAAGCGGCTGGGCCTGGGCGGCTGCGGCGATGCCGAGGGCGGCAACGGCGCCAAAAATGGTACGCAAAACGGTACGGCGGAGAGTAGGTTTCATGGATGTGATCCTGGTGGGCGCCCGGGGACGCGAGGATGAAAAAAGCAGCCTGAACTATCGACAGAAGCAGTCCGGCCCGCAAGCGGAGTAACCCACAACGTGTTATTTAATTTCGTTATATCGCTGCAGGTGTTCAGCACATTTTTGCTGACAGGCAGCCAAAACGCACGTCAGGCTTCTGCAGCGATTTGCCGCAGCGCCTGTTCAAACACCTCGGCGGGCTGACCACCGGAAATGAGGTGCCTGTCGTTGATGATGACGGCAGGTACCGAGTTGATGCCGAGCTGCTGGTAGAACTGTTCGCGCTTGCGCACATCGTCAGCGTATTCATCAGAGCCGAGGATTTCCTTTGCCCGGGCCACGTCCAGCCCCACCTCGCCCGCCACACGCGCCAGCACCTCGTGTGAGCCGGGGCTCTGACCATCGGTGAAGTAGGCCTTGAACAGTGCCTGCTTGAGCGCCTTTTGTTTGTCGGCGCTGACAGTTTCAGCCCAGTGCAGCAGCCGGTGCGCGTCAAAGGTGTTGTAGATGCGGCTGCGGCCACCGCCCGGCTCATCAGGGCCGCTGAACTTGAAGCCAACCTGCGCGCCGCGCTGGCGGATGTTCTCGCGGTTGGCATTGGCCTGCTCGGCGCTGATGCCGTACTTTTCGGTGATGTGTTCGGTGATGTCCTGGCCTTCGGGCACCATTTTCGGGTTCAGTTCAAAGGGCTGGAAGTGCATGTTGACGGCAATGTCGCCTTCCACCTTTGCCAGCGCCTGGTCCAGCGAGGCGAGCCCGACGGCGCACCAGGGGCAGGACACGTCGGATACGAAATCGATTTTGAGTTGTTTGGTCATGAGGTTCTCCTTGGCGGGCCTGACGGCGGGTTTCGCAGAATTTTCACCTGATGCCACAAACCCTGCTTTGCAAGGTCTTTTTGGGTAGGGGCTTAGGAAGCAAAGTCCGTTAAAGCGGATTGCTTCGAAGCAAGGATAGCA
>JAZKCB010000012.1:0-19516 GCA_040388335.1 Pseudomonadota bacterium
GCCGAAGGCTCCTGCAGCAATGCAGCAGATGACAAAAGGAAACTAAAGTGGCACGCTACCTCGGCCCCAAGGCCAAACTATCCCGCCGCGAAGGCACGGACCTCTTCCTCAAGAGCGCCCGCCGCGCGATCGCCGACAAGGCAAAATTTGACTCCAAGCCAGGCCAGCACGGTCGCACGTCCGGTACCCGCACGTCCGACTTCGGTCTGCAACTGCGTGAAAAGCAGAAGGTCAAGCGCATGTACGGCGTGCTGGAAAAGCAATTCCGCCGCTACTTCGAGGAAGCCGACCGTCGCAAAGGCAACACAGGCGCCAATCTGTTGTTCATCCTTGAGTCGCGCCTGGACAACGTCGTGTACCGTATGGGCTTCGGCTCAACCCGCGCTGAGGCGCGCCAGCTGGTGTCCCACAAAGCCATCACTGTCAACGGCGGCCCGGTCAACATTCCTTCGTTCATGGTCAAGGCTGGCGACATCGTCGCAGTGCGCGACAAGTCGAAGAAGCAGACCCGCGTGACTGAAGCGCTCGAACTCGCCAAACAGGTTGGCATGCCAGCCTGGGTTGAAGTCAACGCCGAAAAGGGCGAAGGCACCTTCAAGAAGACGCCTGACCGCGACGAGTTTGCTGCCGACATCAATGAATCGCTGATCGTCGAGTTGTATTCGCGCTAATTTCGTTCCTGCGACGTGTGGCGCTGCTTGTGGCAGGTCACGCGTCGTCGGCCTTATCGGTGTAACGAGCCGAGGGTATTGAGAGGAAGATTGCATGCAGACTAATTTACTGAAACCAAAAACCATCAACGTCGAGCAACTGAGCGCCAACCGCGCCAAAGTGACGCTCGAGCCTTTTGAGCGTGGCTACGGCCATACGCTGGGCAATGCATTGCGCCGTGTCCTGCTGTCGTCCATGGTCGGCCACGCCGCCACGGAAGTCACGATTGCCGGTGTGCTCCATGAGTACTCCTCCATCGACGGTGTTCAGGAAGACGTCGTCAACATCCTGCTCAACCTCAAGGGCGTGGTGTTCAAGCTCCACAACCGTGATGAAGTGACCCTGAGCCTGCGCAAAGATGGCGCCGGGCCTGTGACCGCAGCAGACATCCAGACCCCGCACGATGTTGAAATCATCAACCCCGAGCACGTCATCGTCAACCTGTCGCACGGCGGCAAGATCGACATGCAGATCAAGGTCGAAAACGGCCGTGGTTATGTGCCGGGCACCGTTCGCCGTTATGGCGACGAGTCGACCAAGTCGATCGGCCGCATTGTTCTCGATGCATCGTTCTCGCCGGTCAAGCGCGTCAGCTACACCGTTGAAAGCGCCCGCGTCGAGCAGCGTACCGACCTCGACAAGCTGGTCCTGGAAATTGAAACCAACGGCGCCGTGACCGCAGAAGATGCAGTTCGCGCTTCGGCTAAAATCCTGGTCGAGCAGCTGGCAGTGTTTGCACAGCTCGAAGGCAATGAGCTTGCCGCGTTTGACACCCCCGTCCAGCGCAGCTCGCAGCAGTTTGACCCTATCCTGCTTCGTCCTGTGGACGAGCTGGAACTCACGGTTCGCTCTGCCAACTGCCTGAAAGCCGAAAACATTTACTACATCGGCGATTTGATCCAGCGTACTGAAAACGAGCTGCTCAAGACGCCGAACCTGGGCCGTAAATCGCTCAACGAAATCAAGGAAGTGCTTGCATCGCGCGGCTTGACGCTGGGCATGCGACTTGAAAGCTGGCCGCCTGCCGGGCTGGACAAGCATTAAGCAATTTAGTTAAACCGAAGACCATCTTTCATATGGGATGGCGCACGGGCAGTACCTGATACGGCTGCCTGAATATTAAAAAGGAAATCACCATGCGACACGGACACGGACTACGTAAACTCAACCGCACCAGCTCACACCGCCTTGCGATGCTGCGCAACATGATGAACTCGCTGATTCAGCACGAGGCCATCAAGACCACGCTGCCCAAGGCCAAGGAATTGCGCCGCGTTGTTGAGCCCATGATCACGCTGGCCAAAGAGCCAACGCTGGCCAACAAGCGCCTTGCGTTTGACCGTCTGCGCGACCGCGACATGGTCGTCAAGCTGTTTGCTGAACTGGGCCCACGTTACAAGGCGCGTCCAGGCGGCTACACACGTATTTTGAAGATGGGTTTCCGCGTTGGTGACAATGCACCCATGGCCTTGGTGGAACTCGTCGATCGCCCTGAAGTGTCAGAAGACACTACAAGCAACGCGGCCAAGGCATAAGTAGGTTATAATTTAAGCTTGACGCGCGGTGGAGCAGCCTGGTAGCTCGTTGGGCTCATAACCCAAAGGTCGTAAGTTCAAATCTTGCCCGCGCAACCAACATCCGGATCACCAGCTCCGGTAACCAAAACGCCCACTTCAAGTGGGCGTTTTGCTTTGTACCGCATTTGTTTTTCTGGGTGTGTGGCGGGCCTGGATGCAAGAACACAAATGCGAGACTCTAGGTCTCTTCATGAATGTGAATGCGCGCAGCCCATCGCTGCCTTCACGCCTGAGCTTAGCGCGCCAGTACTTCCTTGGGAATATTCACAATAAAGTCGGTCAGGCCCTTGGCATCGCTGGCTGGCCGCATGTGGGTCAGCATGGCTGCAGACGCAGCCTCGCCGTCATTGAGCATAAAGGCCTCAACAATTTGCTGGTGCTGCTCAAACGAGGCTCTGATCTGTCCCAGTGCGCCAAAGGCATGCTTGCGGTAGTAACCTGTACGTGCGCGCATGCGCAACACCTCCTGGCGGAGATAAGGGTTGCGGGTGGCGCGGTAAATCAGCTCATGAAAACGCAGATTGCTCTCCTGCCAGCCGGCAAAATCATCCGCATCCGCGATTGCGCGACTTTGCTCATGGTGCTCCAGGATGGTATTGCGTTCCTCCGGTGTCATGCGCTGGCAGGCCAGCCGGACGGCCACGCCTTCCAGTTCTGCCAGTAGCTCCCAGAGCGACAACAGCTGTTGCAGGTCCATTTTGGCGACCACCATGCCACCTCTAGGCAAGCTGGTCAGCATGCCCTGTGCCTGCAGCTGGATCAGCGCCTCCCGTATGGGCGTACGTGAAACCTGATACTGCGTCGCAATTTCAGCCTCGTCTATGGGGTCTCCGGGTAGCAGCGCGCCTTCCCGAATGGCGTTCTCTACTTCCGCGCGTATCTTGTCACTCACTTTGGTGAATGTTTTCTTTGGGCTTTCCATAAAGTAAGTTTCGCACATTGATTTGTATGTTTAATTTGTGTATATTAATATTTATAAAGCGAAAACAAATATAAATGTCATCTTGCGAGCCTTCCATCCCATCCGCGCAGCAAACTCCCGCCCTTGCTGACGCAGGGGTGCCGCTGCGCGAAGGGCTTTCGCTTCGAAGTCAGGCGGCCTCGCCCGATCAGGCTCGGCGGCTTTTAAAGACACTGGCGCGACTTCGCCCCGCTGCGGATGTCGCGCTGGCTGGTGTTGCTACCGGCAGAGCAGGCTTGCCGGGCCAGTCTTTTGAATCAGTTCTGGCAAAGCTTTCAAATGCATGATTTGCCAGCCACCTTGAAGGGAATGCAGCACGCCGTGACGCGTCGCAGTATTTCACCGCAGGAGGCGATTCGGCTTCAACATCAGCGATTCAAAGACAAAGACAGCGAATATCACAGCGTCATCCACATGCTCGCGGACGATGTACCGCCTGACCAGATGCCGCGCGGCGTTCTCTCGGGCATTGGCCTGGCGCACAAGGACATCTTCAACACGACCGGGCGAAAACCTGGCGTCGGCCATGACGCAGGGATTTTGTCGCATGGACTGCCTCCGGCACCGGCCATCTCAAGGCTGCAAGCGGGCGGCGCTTCCAGCCTGGCTACATTGGCCATGGCCGAATACGCCTGTGGTGCAACAGGTGAGAACGCCTCTTTTGAGTGCTGTATCAATCCTCTCAATGCAAACGCAGCTGTAGGCGGCTCATCCAGCGGCAGTGCAGTTGCCGTCGCTGCTGGCATGGCCTACGGATCAATGGGTACCGATACCGCCGGTTCGGTTCGCATACCCGCAGCAACGTGCGGTGTGCTGGGCCTCAAGACCACGCACGGACTCGTACCGCTGGACGGTGTTTATCCGCTGGCACCATCGCTCGACAGCGTGGGCATTCTCGCGCGCTCGGCGCCCGACGCACAGCAGTTGCTCGCGCTTGTCGCCAATGAAGGTCTGTTGCGTGACCCAAAGGCTGCAACATTGCGTGTCAAGGGTTGGTTGCCTGTCAACAGCCTGCATGCGGATGTGGCTGCCGCACTTGAGGACTTCATGCGGGAGTCGGGTGCCAGTATTGTGATGGAGGCCTTGCCTGAGCACCAGACGCTCACCCGCCTCGCTGAAATCGTCATGCATACCGAAGCCGCGGCGACACACCGCGAGGCGTTGCTGGCCTGTACGCTCTCGCCTTCGGTAGAGGCCGTGGCACTCGCAGGCCTTGTCATTCCACCCGACTGGTACCGGGCAGCGCTTGCAGACCGCAGCCGTCACGCACAGCTCTTCGTTGCGGAGCACCTGCAGTCGCATGACCTGCTGTTACTGCCCGCCTTGCCGCAGCCGATACCCGACTGGGCCACGGTGGCCACGGACAGCCCGGGCTTTGATGTCAAACAGTTGCTGGCGCTGCACAGCTATATGGGCTTTGTAAATTACCTCGGCTTTCCGTCTGCTGTGTTTCCGATTGCGCGTGATGCGCGGGGCCTGCCCATCAGTGTGCAGGTGCTGGCACGGCCCTTTCATGAGGCAGACCTGCTGGCCTTCGCTGAACAAGTCGAATTGCGTCGCTTTGGCGTCAATGGTTTTACCGAACAGTTTCTCAATCAAGGTTGATTCACCCCATGCCCAAAATTCAGGCATCTACAGCCCTGTCCCGGTTTCGTGTCCTTGATCTCTCGCGCGTCAGGGCCGGCCCCAACTGCGTGCGCATATTGACTGACTTTGGCGCGGACGTCATCCGCATCGAACCGCCCCCCGGAATTGATCCAAACGAAGCGATGTTTGCGGCCAACCGCCGCGGTGGCGACTTCCAGAACATCAACCGCAACAAGCGGTCCATGACGCTTAATCTCAAGAAGCCCGGTGCACTCGACATCCTGATGCGCCTGGTCAAGGACGCCGATGTGCTGGTTGAAAACTGGCGGCCCGAGGTCAAGCACAAGCTCGGTCTTGATTACGACTCCCTGGCGAAGGTTAATCCACGCATCATCCTGGCCAGTATTTCGGGCTTCGGGCAGGACGGCCCCATGGCCTCACGCCCGGGCTTTGACCAGATCGTGCAGGGCATGGGTGGGCTGATGTCTGTGACCGGCCTGCCGGGCTCAGGCCCGGTGCGCGCAGGCCTTGCCGTGGCTGACATGAGTGCAGGTCTCTATGCAGCGCTGGGCATCCTCACCGCATTGCTTGAGCGTGAGGTTTCCGGCAAGGGCCAGTGGGTACATGCATCGCTGCTGCACTCGCAGATCGCCATGATGGATTTTCAGATGGCGCGCTACCTCAATGACGACGATCTGCCGGTGCAGGTCGGTAATGACCACCCCACGAGCAGCCCCATGGGTTTGTTTGAAGCCAGCGATGGTGTCTTCAACCTCGGCGCGTCAGGGGAGGGCAACTGGATACGCCTGTGCAAGCTGCTGGTGCGTGACGACTGGCTCAAGGACCCGGGCTTTGCGACCGAGCCCCTTCGCGTGCAAAACAGGGATCGGTTGACTCCGGCGCTGGCAGAAGTTTTCCGCCACCGAACCGTCCAGGAATGGGTGGGCATGCTCAACGATGCAGGCATTCCGGCTGGCCCGGTCTACACGGTGCCTCAGGTGTTTGAGGATGAGCAGGTGCAGCACCTCGGCGTTACCAGTTCGCTGATGACAGATTTCGGCAAGGAGATGCACTACATCACCCAGCCCGTTACCCTGGCACGCACGCCTTCCAAAGTCGTCGCACAGGCACCCAACTGGGGTCAGCACACCGACGAAGTGCTGGGCGAAGCCGGTTATTCCAACGAAGACATTCGGCAGTTTCACGCCGACGCAGTGGTCTGATGGCCATGGCAGACGTCACTTACGCCATTGACGGGCACGTGGCCACCATCACGCTGTCCAATCCGGACCGCTACAACGCGATGTCGCTCGTCATGTGGACAAAGCTGGGTGATGCCCTGGAGGCGCTTCGCACGGACAGCCATGTCCGCGTCGTGGTGTTGCGCGGTGATGGCGACCGCGCTTTTGTATCCGGTGCCGACATTTCAGAGTTCGACTCCCAGCGCAATACCGGTGCCGGCGTGGCCACTTATGAAGCTGCCGTAGCGCGCGCGCAAGGGGCTCTTGAGCAATTCCCGCGGCCCGTGATCGCCGCCATCAGCGGCATCTGTTACGGCGGCGGCCTGGGACTGGCGCTGGCCTGCGATATCCGCTATGCCTCACCCAGTGCAAAGTTCCGCATGCCGGCGGCCCGCCTGGGGCTGGGTTACACGCTCGCGGGCGTGCACCGCATGGTGGCCATCCTCGGTACTGCCAGGACTGCAGAATTTTTTTATACCGCACGTGTGTGTGATGCAGCTACAGCCGCTCAGTTCGGGCTGGTCAACGAGATTCGCGAGGACGTGTTCAGCTACGCAGCGCAGGTTGCCACAGAGATCGCCGCCAATGCACCCATGACAGTCGCCGCCGGCAAGCTGGCCCTCAATACCCTGCTCGATGGTGTGGATGACGCCGGTATCGCTGCCGTCGATGCCGCTGTCAAGGCCTGCTTTGCCAGTCAGGACTATGTTGAAGGCCGCAAGGCCTTTGCTGAAAAACGACCGCCAGTCTTCAAGGGCCGGTGAATTTGATCTGCTGATGTCCCATGTGTGTTTTAACCCTAACCTGAACGGAGCGTTGACGATGAAACCAAGTACCGCTATCACGGCCATCATCATGGTCGCCATCACCACGGTCGCCCACGCGATCGGCCCGGCGCCGGCGCCGCTCGCCCAGCGCGAAACGCTGACCATCGGCTTCGTCAAGGTGGGCCACCTGGCGCCCATGCTCAATGTCGAAGAAGAACTCAAGAAATTCAATGTCGACGTGAAGCGTGCAGAGTTTGTGCGCTACGCCGACGCGCGTACTGCACTGCTGTCGAACTCGGTTGATATTTCTGCCGTCGGCCCCGGCGACCTCGCCATCGCTGCGTCGCAAGGCAGCAAGAACCTCGTCGGCCTGACCGGCGTCGGCGGTTCACTGAAAAACCTGGTGGTGCGCAAGGGTGTGGTCATCAATGACTGGAAAGACCTGGCCGGCAAGAAGATCGGCATTGCGCCCGGTTCTGCCGTGTGGTTTCAGTGGGCCATGACCATGATTGAAAAAGGTGTGCCTTACAACACCTTCACGCCGGTCAACATCCAGGGTGGCGGCACGGCCTTTATCCAGGCGCTCAAGCGCGGCGACATTGATGCCATGGTG
Organism: Pseudomonadota bacterium; assembly: GCA_040388335.1. GTDB lineage: Bacteria > Pseudomonadota > Gammaproteobacteria > Burkholderiales > Burkholderiaceae_C > Polaromonas. Next base: position 7,458 of record JAZKCB010000012.1, read on the forward strand.
CTGTGGGAGCCGTTTGAATCCCAGGCCGTGGCTGATGGTGATGCGTACTTCGCCAAGGGCCTTGAATACAGCCAGGCCAAAGCCGTAGGCGCGGAGCTTGGCATGTTGGCTGCATCGCGCGAAGCCATGACCAACAAGAAAGAAGCGATTCGCCGTTTCATGTGGGTTTACCTCAATGCCGAAGAGCAGATGCGCAAGAACAATGACATGTTTGCTGACGCCTATGCAAAATACACAGGCCTGCCGCTGGCGGTGACCAAGGAGTCCTCCAAGATCATCAAGCTGGGCGGTGTGCTGACCAAGGAGCAGGTCAGGCTGCAGGCGGATGCGGCTTTCAAGCAGGGCATTGTGCTCAAGGATGTCTCGGCCGATGCTGCGGCACTCTACGACGATTCGATAGCGCGCGACATCAAGCGCTGATCTGTTTTTCCAACACAGGCCACTGCCATGAAGAACCTCGAGCGTTTTAAACAACTTGTGCTCGGTGCTGTCGTACCCGTGGCGGTGCTGGTGTTCTGGCAGATTGCCGGAAGCCGCCCCGACATGGCGGGCATCGTGCCCACGCCGCTGGCTGTACTCGAAGGCTGGAAGGCATGGATATTTGGCGCTTCAGGCGGACTGGGTCTCAACCCCTACCAGGGCACCTGGCTTTCGAATGTGCAGTACTCCGGCATGCGCGTGTTCCAGGGTTTTGTCCTGGCCGCCCTGCTGGGGGTGCCGCTGGGCCTCATCATCGGCTGGAGCCGTCTGGGCTCACGCCTGTTTGATCCTGTAATCCAGGGGCTGCGGCCCATCCCCATCACTGCATGGCTGCCTTTTTCGATTGCACTCTTCGGCATCCGCGACATGGGCTCCATCTTCCTGATTTTTCTGGGCGGCTTTTACGCCATTGTCGTCAACACCACGCAGGGTGCACGCGATGTGGAGCGCAACCTGATGCGTGCCGCCATGATGATGGGGGCGACGCGCGGTCAGCTGCTGCGCCGTGTTGTGTTCCCGTCGGCCATGCCGTCCATCTTTACCGGCCTGCGCATAGGCCTGGGCATTTCATGGACGGCGGTGATCGTCTCCGAGATGGTCGCCGTCAAGTCGGGCCTTGGTTATGTGCTGTGGGATGCCTATTACGTCGGCCGCATGGACATCGTGCTGGCTGACATGGTGTCCATCGGCATCATGGGTTACCTCAGCGACCGTTTGATCGTGTTTGCAGAACGGCGTGTCCTGCGCTGGCGCATTCTTCAGAACCACTGAGCCGATTGGGATTTATGTCCGCCATCAAGATAGAAAAACTCGACAAGACCTACCCGGCCCAGCCGCCGGTGCATGCGCTTGACAAGATTGACCTGGACGTCCATGCGGGCGAGTTTGTCGCGCTACTCGGCCCTTCAGGCTGCGGCAAATCCACGCTGCTGAACCTCGTCGCAGGTTTTGAGCAGGCCAGCAGCGGCTCACTCACAGTGCATGGCCAGACGGTTGAAAAGCCGGGTCCTGATCGTGGCGTCGTCTTCCAGGAGGCTGCGCTCTTCCCCTGGCTGACGGTCTGGGAGAACGTCATTTTTGGGCCAAAAACACAGGGCCTCAAGGCCAGTGAGTACGAAGCGCGCGCCAACGAGATGCTGCGCATCGTCGGGCTGTCAGACTTCAAGAACCACCTGCCCGTGCAGCTCTCGGGCGGCATGCGCCAGCGTGTGGGCATTGCCCGCATCCTGACTCTGGGCTCCAAAGTGCTGCTGATGGACGAGCCCTTCGGTGCGCTGGACGCACAGACGCGCCTGACCATGCAGGAGCTGTTGCTCAGCGTCTGGCAGCAGCTCAAACCCACGATTGTCTTTGTCACCCACGACATTGATGAAGCCCTGTTTCTGGCCGACACCATCTACGTGATGTCGGCCCGCCCGGGCCGCATACAGGCGCGCATGACCGTGCCCCTGGCCCGCCCGCGCACGATTGAAGACACCACGTCCGAAAGCTTCAACGCCATGAAGCGCGACATCCTCCAGCAAATCCGCCACTGAAAAAGACCGACCATGGCCAACCCCCGCATTCCCTACCGCTTTTCCAATGAAGGCCCGGCGCTCAAGTCGCCCCCCGGTGGCAACATCCTGGTCCATCTCGTGGTCAACGTCGAACACTGGGAGTTTGACGCGCCCATGCCGCGCACCATCATCACGCCGCCCCATGGCAAGGAGACCGTACCCGATGTGCCCAACTTCAGCTGGGTGGACTACGGCATGCGTGCCGGCCTGCCGCGCATCATCGAGGCCATCACCTCGCGTGGGCTGACGGCTTCCACCAGTTTTAATGCCGGTGTGATCAACGCCTATCCCCGTGCGGCCGAAGCCATGCACGCGGCAAAGTGGGAGTTCATCGGCCACGGTGTTCACCAGAAATCACTCAACCATGCTGGCGCTGAAGAAGAGGTCATCAAGACCAGCCTGGACATGATCCAGGCCTTCACGGGCGTCCGCCCGCGCGGCTGGTTGGGCCCTGGCCTGCGTGAAAGCCACACCACCCCGGAAAACCTCAAGGCCGCCGGCATTGACTATGTGTTTGACTGGGTGGTCGACGACCTGCCCAACTGGATGACCACGGCCAATGGCCCGCTGCTCAGCGTGCCTTACAACCTCGAACTCAACGACTCCATCATCTACGCCGTTGAAAAGCATTCTTCCAATGAAATGCTGCAACGTGTCGAAAACACCGTGGAGCTGTTCGTGCGGGAAGCGACGAAACGGCCTCGTGTACTCACACTGGGCCTGCACCCCCACCTCATCGGGGTACCGCATCGTTTTGGTTCCTTCGAAAAGATGCTGAACCTGCTCATGAAGACACCTGGCGTGTGCTTCATGCAGGGTCATGACATCGCTGACTGGTACACCGGCCAGGTCACCGCTCCCCAACCCTGATATCGACAACAGAAAGCATACCGAATGGATCTCAAACTTCAGGACAGCCGCGTGCTGGTCACCGGCAGTTCCAAAGGCATCGGCCTGGCCATCGCCATCGCATTTGCGCGTGAAGGCGCCGTGCCTGTCATCGTCTCGCGTTCTGCCGATGCGCTTGAAAGCGCGCTGGCGGTCATCAAAAAAGAAACGGGTGTTGCGGCGCAGTCCGTCACGGCGGATCTTGCCAACGCAGATGGCATCAAGACCCTGGTGGCCCGTGCAGGCGAGATCGACATTCTGGTCAACAACGCAGGCGCGATTCCTGGCGGCTCACTCGCTGATGTGGACGATGTAAGGTGGCGTCAGGCCTGGGAGCTCAAGCTCTTTGGCTACATCAATCTCGTGCGCGAGGTGCTGCCCATGATGGAAAAGCGCGGCAGCGGCGTGATCTCCAACATCATCGGCATGGCGGGTGCCGCACCGCGCAATGAATATGTTTGCGGTTCCACCGCCAATGCAGCGTTGATCGCCTTTACCCAGGCCGTCGGTGCCGCAAGTCCACGGCGCGGCGTGCGCGTGTTTGGCATCAACCCTTCTCCGACGCGCAGCGACCGCATGGAGGGCATGCTGCGTGCGCAGGCCGCCAAAAAATTCGGTGACGAAAGCCGCTGGATGGAGCTGACCGCAGGCCTGCCCTTTGGCCGCCTGACCGAGCCCAAGGAGATCGCAGACCTGACCGTCTTCAGCTGCTCGCCGCTGTCCGCTTACCTCTCTGGCACGGTCATTAATGTCGATGGCGGGCAGATGTACGCCAGTCCGCAGTAGGCCTCTTCAAATACCTTATCTCAAGACCTCCACTTTTCATGATCAAGCAAAACAACCACAAGTACGAATTCGCCGACCTGCGCGATGGTGTGCGCTCCGTCTGCAACCAGTTTGATTCGCGTTACTGGCAGGAGGTGGATGAAGCTCGCGCCTTCCCCGACACCTTCGTCAAGGCACTCACCGAAGCCGGCTGGCTCTCCTGCCTGATTCCCGAGGAGTACGGCGGATCCAGTCTCTCCCTGACCGAAGCCAGTGTGGTGATGGAAGAGATCAACCGCGCGGGCGGCAACTCCGGCGCCTGCCACGGCCAGATGTATGTCATGGGCTGTGTGGTGCGCCACGGCTCGGAAAAACAGAAGCGCGACCTGCTACCCAAGATTGCCAGTGGCGAGTTGCGCATGCAGTCCATGGCGGTGACCGAGCCGACCACTGGCAGCGACACCACCAAACTCAAGACCACCGCGGTGTTGAAGGGTGACCACTATGTCGTGCAGGGCCAGAAGGTCTGGACTTCGCGTCTGCAGCATTCAGACTACATGCTGCTGCTGGCCCGCACCACGCCGCTGGCCGACGTCAAGAAGAAGACCGAAGGCCTGTCTGTCTTCCTGGTAGACCTGCGCGAAGAGGTGGGCAAAAGCATCACCGTGCGTCCCATCCGCAACATGGTCAACCATGAGACGAATGAGATCTTTATTGACAACCTGCGCATCCCGGTCGAGAACCGCATTGGTGAAGAAGGCCAGGGCCTGAAGTACATCCTCGACGGGCTGAACGCCGAGCGCATTTTGATTGCCGCCGAATGTGTGGGTGACGGCTACTGGTTTGTTGAAAAGGCCAGCGCCTACGCGAATGACCGCGTTGTGTTTGACCGCCCTATCGGCCGCAACCAGGGCATCCAGTTCCCCATCGCACGTTCGTTCGTCAACGTCGAGGCCGCCAGTCTGATGCGCTACCGTGCCTGCGAGCTGTTTGACGAAGGCAAGCCCTGCGGCGCTGAAGCCAATATGGCCAAGCTGCTCGCAGCCGACGCGTCGTGGGAAGCCGCCAACGTCTGCCTGCAAACCCATGGCGGTTTTGGTTTTGCAGCCGAGTACGACATTGAGCGCAAGTTTCGCGAGACCCGCCTGTACCAGGTCGCGCCGATCTCCACCAACCTCATCCTGTCGTATGTGGGTGAGCATGTGCTGGGCATGCCGAGGTCGTACTGAGCATGAGCAATTCAAAAGACCAGCCGCTGGCGCTCGAACAATGGGTTGGTCGCACGCAGACCGTGACGGACACCATCAGTCCGGTCCAGGTGCGGCAGATGGCTGCCACCCTGGACGATGCGGCGCGCATGAAGAACCCGTCGCTGTCGCCCTTGCCTGCAGGCTGGCACTGGCTGTATTTCAACCCGATGGAAATCCAGTCAAAGCTGGGTGAAGATGGTCATCCGGCGCGCGGAGATTTTTTGCCACCGGTTGAACTGCCGCGCCGCATGTGGGCCGGCAGCCGCCTTGAATGGACGCGTGCTTTCGGCGTGGATGCAGAGGTTAGCAAAAAATCTGAAATCATCAAGGTGTCCCGCAAGTCCGGTCGTAGCGGCGAGATGGTCTTTGTGACGGTTGCGCATGTGTATTCAGATACACAAGGGATTTTGCTGCGCGAGGAGCACGACATTGTGTACCGCGACAGTCAGTCTGCTGCTGAAAAAACAGCCCTTGCAGAAGTTGCCGGTCGTGTAAAGCAGTGGCAGGCTGCTTCGCCGGTGTTTGAGCGTGCCGGCCAGCAGACGAAAGCCGTGATGGCCGATGCCGTCATGCTTTATCGTTATTCTGCAGCGACTTTTAATGGTCACCGCATTCATTACGACGTGGACTACTGCCGTGATGTGGAGGGTTACCCCGGTCTGGTGGTGCATGGCCCGCTGATTGCCACACTGCTGCTGGGGTATGTTGAAAACGACATAGCACCGGGCCGCCGCATCCGCACGTTTGAATTTCGCGCCAACCGCCCGACCTTTGATCTGGGGGGTTTCCATCTGCATGCGTCACCCAGAGAAGATGATGCCAACACCCTGCAGGTCTGGGCCACCAACAATGTTGGTGAAGTCGGCATCGACGGCATCATCACACTGGCGTGACACACATGACGCCGGTCACCTATCTGTTTGTTCCAGCGACACGAAGCGAGCGCATCGCAAAAGCTTTTGCTGCCGGAGCACATGCGGTGATCGTGGACCTTGAAGACGCCATTGATGCCACTCAAAAAGCAGCGGCGCGAGCACAGCTTGATGCCTTTCTCACCGCTTCGGTGCAGCCGGTCTGGATTCGCACCAACGCTGTGTCCACACAGTGGTTTGAAGATGATCTCGCACTCGTCAGAAAACACGCGAAAAAAATTGCAGGTGTCATGCTCGCCAAGACAGAATCGCCATTTGAAGTGGACGCCGTCGATGCCGGCGCGGAAGGCGTTGCTGTGATTGCGCTGGTTGAATCTGCCGCAGGCATGCTGGCGCTGGAGCGTATCTGTGCGCATCCCCGAGTGATACGCATCGCGTTCGGGTCTGCTGATCTGTCGCGTGATCTGGGTTGCGAAGACGCTTGGGACACGCTGCAGTTTGCACGCTCGCAAGTTGTGTTGCATTCGGCTGCAGCCCATCTGCTTTCACCGATTGATGGCGTGACTTTTGCTTTAGATCAGGCAGACATCGTGCAATCGGATGCTGCCCTCGCAGCCCGCCACGGTTTTGGTGCCAAGCTTTGTATTCATCCCTCCCAAATCAAACCCACACTGCAAGGTTTTGCACCGACAGCGCAGCAATTGCAATGGGCCCAAAAAATCCTGGACGCTGGCACGTCGGGCTCAGGAGCACAGCGGCTGCAGGGCCAGATGGTCGACAGGCCGGTGATTGAACGCGCACGCCAGATTCTCCAACGCCACGAGTCGCTGCATCCCCCTCAGGTTGCAGCCTGAACAACCCTTCAACTTCCTTTTACCGTGAACGCTAAAACTGAAAAACGTGTCATCGTCGTGGGTGCCGGCCCCGTCGGCCTTCTGTGTGCGCTTGAACTCGCACGCCGCAATGTCCCTGTGCTGGTGATCGAATCCGAGCCCGGCACCACGCTCGATTTGCGCGCCGGGACCTTTCATCCGCCCACCCTGGAGATGCTGCAGGAGTCAGGCGTGACCGATGCCATGATGGCCATCGGCATACGCGTGCCGCGCTGGCAGTCGCGTGACCGCGAGTACGGCCTCATCGTCGAGTGGGACCTGACCGTGCTTGAAAGAGACACACCGTTCCCCTTCAGGTTGCACCTGGAGCAACACCGCCTCACGCCCATCCTGCTCGAGATGCTGCTCAAGTATCCGCATGCTGAAGTGCGCTTCGGCCATGAATTTTTGTCTTTGGTACAGGACGCTGACGGTGTGACAGCCACAGCCAAAACAGCGCAGGGTGAAGTGCAGTTGAAGGGCAACTGGCTGGTGGGTGCAGATGGCGGCCGCAGCCCGGTTCGCAAGTCGGCCGATATTGGCTTTGGCGGCTACACCTGGCCCGAGCGTTACAGCGTCATCAGCACCACGTTTGACTTTGCGCCGCTGGGGTATGCCGACAACGCCTACATCAGCGACCCGGAACAATGGATTGCCTTTTTCCGCATGCCCGACAAGGGCCCGCCAGGCCTGTGGCGCATGACCTTGCCCGTGCCGCAGGAGCTGCCTGACGAGCAGGTGCTGGACCCGGCATTTGCCACCGCTGCCATTGACCGTGCGCTGCAAAAACCTGCCGGCACCGTCTACCCCATCGTGCACCAGAGCGTGTACCGCGTTCACCAGCGCGTGGCAGACCAGTTCCGCGCGGGTCGTGTGCTGCTGGCCGGTGACTCCGCGCACGTCAACAATCCGCTGGGCGGCTTTGGTTTGAATAGCGGCATCCACGATGCGATGAACCTGGGTGAAAAACTCGCCCGTGTCTTCAATGGCGAGGCGACGGCAGACCTGCTTGACCTGTATGAGCGCCAGCGCCGCACAGTAGCCAATGAGTATGTGCAAACGGTATCGGTCAAAAACAAACAGAACCTTGAAGAGAAGGACCTTGAGACCCGGCTCAAACGATTTGCAGATTTGCGAGACATAGCGGCAGACCCACAGAAGACACGCGAGTATTTGTTGATCTCTTCCATGATCAACAGCATCAAGCGCGCCAATGCCATTCAGTAACTGTGCTTCATCCCGTTAAGGATTATCAATGTCAACCATCAATTCTGGCCGTCGTTACCAACTGGGCGTTGCAGCCCTTGCGCTGCTCGCGCTGGCACAACCCGTGCTGGCCCAATCACCGGCCTGGCCGCAGCGGCCCATCAAACTCATCGTGCCTTTTGCCGCTGGTGGCAACACCGACGGCATTGCACGCCTGACAGCAGAGCGCCTGTCGCAATCGCTGGGTCAGACGGTCATCGTTGAAAACAAGGCCGGCGCCAATGGCGCGATCGCTGCAGATTTTGTGGCGCAATCGCCACCCGATGGCTACACACTGTTCATGGCAGCGATGCCGGTGCTGGCCATTTTGCCGACTATCACCAAAACGAAATTTGATCCGCTACGCGACTTTGTACCTGTCAGCAATGTCGGCAGCAATCCGTTTGTGATGGCCATCAGCAGCACGGTGCCCGCCAAAAATGTACGCGAGTTTGTGGCCTACGCCAAAAAGAATGACGGCAAGCTCAACTTCGCATCCGGTGGTTCAGGCAGCGTGTCGCACCTCTCGCCCGTGCTCTTCCTCAAGCGTGCTGGCATCAACATGACGCACATCAGCTACAAGGGCGGTGGCCCTGCCGTTGCCGATTTGCTGGGCGGCCAGGTGCAGATGTATTTCGGCAACCTGTCCGAACTCGCGCCACATGCAGAAGGCGGCAAGATCCGCATCATTGCTGTGTCGAGCCTGGAGCGCGCCAAGCAGATTCCTGACGTTCCCACGCTGGCCGAGTCAGGCTATCCGGGCTTCAAGACCGTGACCTGGAACGGCATCGTCGCGCCCGCAGGCACACCGCCCGCCATCGTCAATCGCGTGGCCGCTGCCGTGCAGTCTGCGGTCAGCAAGCCCGAGATGCGCGCGCGCCTCTGGCAGCTCGGTGTCGACCCCATAGGCGACACGCCTGCCCAGTTCTCCCAGACGCTGAAAGCCGACCTCACCACCTGGGCCGAAGCTGCCAAAGCCGCCAACCTCAAAATGGATTAAGCCAGACCCATGTCCACTGTCCCCATCCGTACGCCTTCCCATGACACCATTGCCACCCGCGCCAAGGTGGCGGTCGTGGTGCCCGCCACCAACACCATCGTGCAACCCGAGATGGAGGCCATGCGGCCGGCGGGCGTGACCAACCATGTCTCACGCATGTATCTGCCGCCGCGACCCTACGACGATCAGGAGGCCTACAAAAAAGCGCTGGAGACCGAAGAAGGCAACCTGGAAGATGCGCTCCGGCTGGTGACGGTGTGCGAGCCGCATGTGATTGCGCACGGCCACTCCATCCACTCTTTCCGCGGCACGGGCGAGCGCGCAATCGCCGAAGAAAAGCGGCTTGAAGCCATGTGCGGCGTGCCCTTCATCACGCCCTCGCGCGCCGTGCTCGCGGGCCTGGAAGCCATTGGCAAGCCGAAGAAGATTGCCATTCTGACGCCTTACTGGCCGCCAGCCGACAACATGATTGCCGATTTCTTCCGGTCCTGCGGTTACGACGTGGTGTCCACGCACGGACTGAAATCCACAGGGCCGACGGCGGTGGCTCGTTTCACGCGCGAGCAGATCCTGCAGGGTTTTGCCGATGTGGACCGCCCGGACGCCGAGGCGCTGATTCACGTGGGCACCAACCTGCCCGTCTCCAGCATGACACCAGAGATTGAAGCAAAGTTCGGCAAGCCCATGATTGGGGTCAACGTCGCCACCTACTGGCTCGCGCTGCGCCGCATCGGCATCATGGACAAACTGCCCGGCATGGGCATCCTGGCCGAGAAGTACTGATTCCCGAGCACATAAAAAAAGGCGGCCCGGGCCGCCTTTTTTGTTTGCGCTGCGCTTCACTCAGGTGTGATGCCCGCCTGCTTCACCGCGCTGCCCCACTTGACGGTTTCGGTGCGAATGAAGTCGGCAAACTGCTGAGGCGTGCTGCCCACGGGTTCTGCGCCGGCTTTGACCAGGGTTTCGCGCACATCGGGCAGGGCCAGGATTTTCACGACCTCGTCGTGCATGCGCTTGATGACCGGTGCTGGCGTGTTGGCGGGTGCGACGATGCCGGTCCAGCCGGTGACCACGACTGCTGGCAAACCGGCTTCCGTGGTGGTGGGCACATCAGGTACCGCGTCCGAGCGGCGCGGCTGCCCGACGACCAGGGCGCGCAGCTTGCCGTTTTTCACCTGCGACAGCAGCGCCGGCATGGTGCCGAAGATGAAGTCCACCTGGCCGCCAATCAGGTCGGTGATCGCGGGCGCCTCGCCCTTGTAGGGCACGTGCAGAAATTTCACATTGGCCGCACCAGCCAGCAACTCGGCTGCCAGTTGCGACTGGTTACCCACGCCTGCCGAGGCGTATTTGATGCCCTCGGGTTTTGCTTTTGCGGCGGCAACCAGTTCGCCCAGCGTCTTGTACGGTGAGTTGGCGGGCACGACCAGCAGGAAGGCGATGGAGGTGGTCTGTGTGACGGGCGTAAAGTCCTTCTGCACGTCATACGGCACTTTTTTGTAGACGTGCTGGTTGATGGTCAGCGTGCTCGGCGAGGTCATCAAAAAAGTATGGCCATCAGTGGCGCGCGATGCCGCTTCGCCCGCAATCATGCCGTTGGCGCCAGCGCGGTTGTCGACCACCACGGTCTTGCCCAGCGCGTCGCCGAGCTTCTGGCCTATCAGGCGCGCAGCAATGTCAATGCTGCCGCCAGCTGATTGCGAAACGATAAAGCGTACCGGCTGCGTGGGCCAGGTGCTTTGTGCGTGTGCGGGCAGGGCAGTCATGCAGGCGGTGGCCAGCAGGCCGAACAGATATTTTTTCATGGGCGTTCCGATCAGGAGGTGGTGAGTTGGCGTGGGGTGGAAATCTGTTGGAGGCTAAAGCTCAGGGGCAAAAATCAACCAGCTGGCTGACGTCGGGGCATTGGTCGATGGTCAGGATGGCCTCGCGCAACTGCGCTGCACGCGATGCACCCCAGAGGGGCTCGGCGAGATCGAGGTACTTGCGATCCAGGTCGGCCGTTTTGTGCGGGCGTGTCGGCTCGCCGCTGGTGATGTGGCATTCACCCCGGAGCAGGGTGCCGTCTTTCAGGTGCATGTCGAGCGTCACGCGCTGGTCGGCAGGGTAGGTGGCGGTGTAGCTTTCGTCCTCGGTGACAAACACTTTGGACGAGAGCGCCATCACCCGCGGGTCGGCCACGGCGCTGTCTGAAAAAGCCTCCAGTCCGTTGCGCCCGCCGACGAGCAGGGTCGCCACTGAAAACGGAATCGAAAAGCGGGTGCCGAACCAGTCCTTGGGCGTCTGGTTTGAAAGATAGGCAGCGAGCCTGTAAGCGCGAACGTCGATGCGCGTGACGTCTTCGGGTTCGATGCGGCGCGGTGCATGTGCGATGGCATCAAAAAACGCATCGATGGCCGAGTGCACATAACGCGCCGTCGGGTAGAGTTTCAGGTAGCCCTCCATCAGCAGCCAGCGCTCACCCAGGCCTTCAATCGCTTTCCCACCCGAGAAGCCATCGCCCAGCACCAGGCTGAAGGTGGTATTGACGCCGTCCGACGGTCCGCTAAAACCCGATTCAGCCAGCCGCGCCGCCATCTGCCCCATGAAGCCGCTGTGGCCGGCATACCAGTTACGCACGGTGGCGCCGTCCAGCATGGTGTGGCGGTTGGTGGCCATACAGCTCGACGCTGCAAGACTGGCGAGGTTGCGCAGCTTGTCTGCGGGCATGCCGGTCAGGCGCGCAGTGGCCAGCGCCGCACCGACCACACCGAAGGTGCCATGCGGGTTGATGATGAGTTTGATCTTGGTGGCCATGCCGATGCGTGCCACCACCTCATAAGCCAGCGCAATGGTCGCCAGCACCGAGCGGCCGCTGCGTCCCAGCTCCTGACCGACGGCGAGCGACGCGGGGATAACCTGCATGCCGGGGTGGCCATTGGCCAGAAAGTTGCCCTCGTCGTAGTCGAGCCAGGCGCCGGCAATGCCGTTGAGCATGGCAGCGTCCAGCCGGTTGGTGGTGCAGCCCTTGCCGATCACCCATGACTTGCCCGGTGCCGCGCTGGCCACCTGCCGGTCTGAGAGCGCCATCAGTTCGGGCGTGCGCATGCCCCAGGCCAGCACGGGGAAAGAGTCGAGGATGATCTCGCGCG
>JAZKCB010000013.1:0-2355 GCA_040388335.1 Pseudomonadota bacterium
TGATCAACCTGCTGTCCAACGCCATCAAGTACAACACCGAGCGCGGCTCGGTGGTGCTCAGGTGCACTGACACAGACGCTGCCTGTATCCGCATCAGCGTGGAAGACACCGGCGCCGGCCTGGCCCCCGGGCAGATCGACCAGTTGTTCCAGCCCTTCAACCGGCTCGGGCAACAGGCCAACGCCGAACAGGGCACAGGCATTGGCCTGGTGATGACCAAACGACTCGTCGAATTGATGGGTGGCGCGATTGGCGTGGAAAGCATGCCGGGCAAGGGCAGCACGTTCTGGATCGAGATGAACATCACCGCCGACAGGCAGCCTTCGGCAGAACTGATTGATCTGGCACTGGCTTCGCTGCCGCGGCCAGCCTTGGCTGCACAGACGCGCACAGTACTTTATGTCGAAGACAACCCGGCCAACCTGATGCTGGTGGAAGACCTGATCGCCCGGCGCCCTGACCTGCGCCTGCTGTCGGCGCGTGACGGTATCAGTGGTATTGCGATCGCAAAAGCCTCGCTGCCCGACTTCATCCTGATGGACATCAACCTGCCCGGCATCAGCGGTATCACGGCGCTCAAGATACTGTCAGAAGACCCGCACACTTCGCACATACCGGTGGTCGCACTGAGCGCCAACGCCATGCCGCGCGATATTGAAAAAGGCCTGGAAGCCGGTTTCTTTCGTTACCTGACCAAGCCCATCAAGATCAATGAATTCATGGAGACGCTGGACATGACACTGAAGTTTGCCAAGGAGAAAGCAGCATGATTGCCGAGTTCGCCATCCTGAATGCCGGCATCCTCATCGTCGATGACCGGGCTGCCAACGTGCAGTTACTGGAACAGTTGCTGCATGACACCGGCTACACGAACGTCACATCCACCATGGACCCGTTTCACGTCTGCGCACTGCACGCAGATAACAAATATGACCTGATACTGCTGGACCTGAACATGCCGGGCATGGACGGTTTTGAGGTGATGGAACAGCTCAAGGCGGCCGGTGCGGACCGCTATCTGCCCGTGATCGTTCTGACCGCAGAGCCCAGGCACAAACTGCGCGCCCTGCAGAGCGGCGCCAAGGACTTCATCAGCAAGCCCTTTGACCTGCTGGAAGTCAAAACGCGCATCCACAACATGCTGGAAGTGCGCCTGCTCTACAAAAAAATGGAAAACTACAGCAAGCTGCTGGAGATGGCCATGCAGCAGGACGCGCTGGATGCCGACTCAGGCGTGCTGACGGGTCTTTCAGCCGCTGTGCTGGCTGCGCGCCTCTAGAGCAGTTCGGCGTAAGCCTTGCGGTCGGCGGCATAACAGCCGCAGGCTGCGTTCTCAAGCCCGCTGCGATCCAGCACGGTCAACCGGCCCCGGCTATATTCAATCAGCCCGGAGCGCTGCAAGGCACCGGCTGCTGCAGTGATGCCGACCCGCCGCACGCCCAGCATATAAGCCAAAAACTCCTGCGTCACATCAAAGCTTGATGCCTGCGAGCGGTCCTGGCTCATCAACAGCCAGCGCGCCAGGCGCGGACCGATCTGGTGAAAGCGCACACAGGCCGTTGATTCCGCCAGCTGCGCCATCAACACATAAAGGTAGCGGTGCAGGCCCGTTTGCAGCGCAGGGCTCACGGCCAGTTCTTTTTTGAAAGCGCGTGTGCCTATGCGCCACGCCGTGCCGGCGCCCTGAACCAGCGCATGCAGCGGTGCGGCCGTCACGCCCAGTGCAAGTTGCACGCCGAGCATGCCTTCGCGGCCCACCATGCCCACTTCCACGCCGGGACTGCCCTTGACCACGGCAATCAGCGAAATAAATCCGTGGGTCGGGAAATAAACGTAACGCGTCGGCTCACCAGGATCGGACAACACCTCCGCAAGGACAAGGTCAACGGGTTCACACAGCGCGAGCAGGCGTGTGCGGTCCTTGCGCGGCAAAAGCGCGATCAGATGGTTTTCGGCGGAAGTCATGCAAGCTCTCTGGTGTGCTGCTGTCCCTCAGGATGAGAGGATGAGCCACGGCCCTGCTGCTGCGATGGCAGTCTTGATCGATGCCTGAGTCTATAGCAATGAACGCGGTGTGACCGTTCTGCAGCACACAGACGGCACAGGAGAAGTTTTTACAAGTGCAGCCTGGATCAGGCGGCCGGCTTTTCCAGCAGCAAGCGGTCGTATTCCTTCTTGACGACGGCGTAACACTCGCAGGTGCGTTTTTCCAGGCCAGGCCGGTTCAGCACAGTGATACGGCCACGCGTGTAGCTGATCAGGCCTGCGTCCTGCAGCTTGATTGCACATTCCGTCACCCCTTCACGGCGCACGCCCAGCATGTTGGCAATCAGCTCCTGGGTCATGACGAGCTCG
>JAZKCB010000014.1:0-3711 GCA_040388335.1 Pseudomonadota bacterium
ATCTGCAAAGCTGGTCCTCGCAGGGCACGCCGTCGTGGTCGCCGTCCATCTTGGTGCCGGGTCAGTTTTTCAGGAAGTACGTGGCTTCGGCGCAGGAGGTCAACGCTTAAGAGCGACTACTGTCATCGACATGCCTAACGTTTGAATTAAGGGGCGCCGTTAGGCGTCCCGCTTGAATGAATGGTTAGGTGTTACTCAAACTCAAATGTCACGTTACCAGCACTAGCTCTAGCAATGCTACATAAGTCAGTTGTTGATTTTTGGTCTGCGTTTCTAATTATCAACGCTGCGTTTGTTGCATTTCCAGCCCTTGCAATGGAGCAAAGGTCAGTTGTTGATTTAGAGCTTGAAATGGAAATTCCCCCACCTGCACGAGCTATAGAACAAAGATCAGTTGTTGATTTAGACATGTACTACTCCTTTTTTGACACCTAACTTTGATATATCCCGCAAAACTGCGGAATAACATGGCACCCTGTCAGATAACATCGCGCAGAAAAAATGAAAATAATCTTTATTTTCATGTACTTAGCTTGATTGACTGCAGGTTTATACAGGTATATTGAATTCGACAAAGTCGCCGTTGTCGTTTCAGTACAAGGCAAGCGATTCTCAGGCAACGGCGGGACTTTGACCATCCTGCAAATGGATGATGACCGCCATCGGGCAGCGCCCCTAAGCCTGCCAAACCCCATACCCCAATTCCCGCAACGCAATCCCCAGCTCCACCTCCATGTCGCGCGCGCCCTCATACGGCATGGGGTTGTACATGGCGTACAGGCCAGGCAGCAGGCGCACACCCCACTTCTGCACATACACATTGGACTGGATGCCGGCCTTGTGTTTGTCGAAACGCACATCGGGGTCCAGCCCCGTCATGCCGACGTACACAAAGGGTTTGCCGAGCTGGTAGTCGGGGTTGGCGCGGCGAAAACGCCCCACGTTCCAGACCTCGTCGGACAGCTCGATCACGTACACGTGGTAGTGGTGGCTGCGCGGTGTGCGCGGCGGTTTTTTGGCGCGCGGTTTGGCGGGAGCGGCATCGGCCGCATCGCCCGCTATGGCCGGCGGGCTTTTCTTTTTGGGGGTCTTGCGGGGCGCGGTAGCCATGGTGGCTGAAGTATGCGGCAAGTGGCCGGTTGCCCAGGGCGCTACCAAATAGATAGCTGGTCACGCCCGTACATCAAGGGCTGGAGGCTGATTTTGATGCAAAGAATCAGCGAACGGGCTTCCACGGATCAAGTCCGGCACGACCCTTCAGCGGGGTCAGGAGTGCCGGCTTGCTTCTTCAGCCGTTCCGCTGTGCGTCGCGCCGGCGCAGCGCCCACGCGAAGAACACGCCCTCGGCCGCCATGACGGCGCCGCCCAGCGCCACCACCGCGCCGGTGCCGATTTGCGCAATCAGGCTGGCGGCCACCACCACACCGATTGACTGGCCCAGGAACAGCGACGAGGCGAACAGCGAGACCGCCGTGCCGCGCGCGCCGGGCGCCATTTGCGTGGCGTTGGCCTGCATGGTGTTGTGGAACATGAAAAAACCAAAGCCGGCCAGCAGGCTGGCGGGCACGGCGGGCAGCCAGTGCGGCGTGAAGGCCAGCACCACTGCGCACACCCCCACCAGAATGCCGCCGAGCAGCACCAGCTTTTGCTGGCCAAAGCGGCGAATCATGTGGCGCCCCACCGCCATGTACATCACGCCGCCCAGGCCGAACAGCGCCACGATGGTGCCCGCCAGCGACAGCGACAGGCCCAGCGAGCGGTGCAGGTGCGAGGCCCAGATGGCCAGCACGCCAAACCCCGCCGCCCCTTCGACCAGCGCCATCAGCAGCACCACACGCGACCACGGGCCGGTGACGATGAGCAGCGCCTGTTTCACGAAGCCGGGCCGCGCGCCCTGCGGTGCCGCGGGCGCCACCGCAGCCACGGCCGGGGCCGCCTGCTGCCGGCGCCAGTCGCCCCACAGCAGCAAACCCACCACGCCGAACAGCAGCGTCAGAAAGGCAAAGGCCCAGCGCCAGCCGAGCGCGTCGGTCAGCAGGCCGCCGGCGAGCTGGCCGCCCACAATGCCCAGCGTGCTGCCCAGGCCGGTGCGCGTGAGCATTTCCTGCAGCTGGTCGGACGGCACGGTGTCGCCGACCCAGGCCATGGTGAGCGGAATCAGCGCGGCCGCGCCCAGCGCCATCAGCAGGCGTGCCCACACCAGCATGTCCAGGCTGGTGGCCAGCGTGGCCGCAACGCTGCCCACGCAGCAACCCAGCGTGGCGAAGGTGACGATGCGGAACTTGCCGAAGCGGTCGCCCAGCGGGCCGTAAAACAGCTGCGCCACGCCGTAGGTCACCGCAAACACCGACACCACCAGCGCCGCCTGCCCCAGGCTGACGGCAAACACGCGCGACAGCTCGGGCAGCATGGCGTCGCAAATGCGCTGCGCGGCCATGCTGGCAAAGGTGGCCAGCGACAGCAGCACGATGGAGCGGCGCGTGGCCGCGGACAAAGGGGCGGAAACAGGGGCAGAAACGGGAGTGGTGGTCACGAAGCGAAGAGGTTGGTTGACGCGCTGCAAGCGTCATGGGGCCAGGCGCCGGCCCATTGTAGGCAGGACCCGGCCTGCGCGCTTGGCACACAGACGCGACCCGCGCGAACGCGGGATCGTCCGCCTACCGAACCTGGCCGGGCGGCAGGGGCGCGTACTGCGGTGCGCGTTCGCCCTGCGGCAGGCCGATCACCACGCCGGGCTGCGCCGCACCACCGCTACCCGACATGGGGCGGGCGCCGGGAACCGACTCCCAGCGCGGGTCGCCGCCCGACGGGGGTGGCGCGGTGGCCGGCGGTGAGTTGTAGACCGGCGGGCTGTAGGTCGGTGGCGGTGGCGCAGTGACCGGCGGCGGCGGTGTGTAGGCCGGCATGGCCTGCTCTTCGGCCGGCGGCTGCCGGGGCGTGACCGGCTGCGACGGGGACGGGAACAGCCCGCGCAGCCAGTCGCTCACTTGGTCGACCACGGGCCCGACCACGGGATCGGCCTGGCCGCTGCCGCGCGGCGCGTCAAAGCGCGCGTTGGTGTCCACCACCCGGCTGCGCAGCGCCTGCTGGAAAAAATCACCCACGATGGGCAACGCGCTGTGGGCGCCCTGGCCCCAGTAGTCGCTGAGCGTGACGCGGTTGTCGTTGAAGCCGACCCACGCGCCCGCCACCAGCTGCGAATGCATCAGCACAAACCAGCCGTCGGTGTTGTCCTGCGTGGTGCCGGTTTTGCCGGCCACGTCGGCCTGGATGCCGAAGCGCGAGCGGATGCCGGCACCGGTGCCGCTGTCGATCACGCCGCGCATCACGTCCAGCAGCACCTGCGCCGAAGGAATGGACAGGGCCTGTTCGGGCACCGCGGCCGTGAAGGTTTCCAGCACCTTGCCGTTGCGGTCTTCCACGCTGGTGATCAGCAGCGGCTCGATGTAGCTGCCGCTGTTGGCGATGGTGCTGTAGGCCGAGACCATTTCCTTCAGGGTCACCGGGCTGGTGCCCAGCGCCAGCGAGGGCACCACGTCGAGCTTGCTTTGCCGCACACCCATGGCCTGCGCCAGGCTGGCCACCTTGGCCGGACCCACGCTCTGCATGACCTGCGCGGTGATGGTGTTCTTGGAATACACCAGGCCGTTGCGCAAGCTCATGGGCGCGTAGCTGGGCGGGGTGCCGTCGCGGGGCCGCCAGACGGCGCCG
>JAZKCB010000015.1:0-3701 GCA_040388335.1 Pseudomonadota bacterium
TGTAGCCCTTGATGAGCTGTGCGCCGCCGTTCCAGCTTTCGATGATGCCTTGCGGGCTCAGCATGAAAATCGCATAGTCGCGCACACCTTCGACCAGCAGCCGGAAGCGTTGCTCGCTTTCGCGAACGGCTTCCTCGTGTATGCGGCGTTCGGTCAGGTCGCGCGTGACCTTGCCGTAGCCTGTGAGCGTACCGTTTTCGTCTTTCAACGCGGTGATGACCACGTTGGCCCAAAAGCGCGTGCCATCCTTGCGCAGGCGCCAGCCCTCTTCTTCAAAGCGGCCGTCACGCGCAGCCTGCCGCAATTCTTCCGACGGCCAGTCAGTTGCAATCGCATCCGGCAGGTAAAACAGGGAGAAGTGACGGCCAATGACTTCATCGGCACGATATTGCTTGATGCGCTGGGCGCCGAGGTTCCATGACATCACGATTCCGGAAGGGTCGAGCATGAAAATGCCATAGTCCTGAACCGCATCAACCAGGAGGCGAAAACGGTCGGTGCCAGGGGGATTCGCAGGGCTGGGAAGAGTTTCAGACATTCCGGATGATGACGAAGTGCTCGGTTTTGTAGAGGTGTCGCAGATCGCTTGGTGATTCAGGCCTGGGCCTTGTCGAGTAACTTCGAAATCACCCGCCAGTGCTGAGGCTCCACCGGGGTGATCGACAGGCGGTTGCCTTTTTTGAGGATGGTCAGGTCTTCAAGTGCGGGGTTGGCGCGCAACTCGGGCAGGGTGAGGTTGCGGGTTTTCTTCAGCACCTTCACATCGACCAGTTGCCAGCGCGGCTCTTCGGGCTTTGACTTGGGATCGTAGTAATGCGACTGTGCGTCAAACTGTGTCGGGTCGGGGTAGGACGTTGAAGCGACTTCGGCGATGCCGACAATGCCCGGCTCCGCGCAGCTTGAGTGATAAAACAAAACGCCGTCACCCGGCAACATGTGATCACGCATGAAGTTGCGCGCCTGATAATTGCGCACGCCGACCCAGGGCACGGTCGATTTTTCAGCTGCGAGTGCGTCGTCTACCGAGCATTCGGAGGGTTCGGATTTCATGAGCCAGTAGCTTGTCATGGCGTGTTCTCCAGTGCCTTTGCGTTAATGCCGGCTTCCCTGGCGCTTTCAATGTCCGACAGCAGCTTCTGCAATGCTTCAATTTCTGCGGGCTTGAGCAGGTGGTGGTCGAACCCCGCTTCACTGGCGCGGCGGCGGTCGTCTTCCTGGCCCCAGCCGGTGAGGGCGACCAGCACGGTCGGGTGGGCGGTAAAGCGGCTGCGAATGGCTCGAGCCACCTCGTAGCCGTTCATGCCTGGCATGCCGATGTCGAGCAGCACGACAGATGGTTTGTATGCTGCAAAGGTCTGTAACGCCTCGATTCCGTTGCGCGCGACGCGCACCTCGGCACCCAGCATGTCCAGGATGACCGCCAGCGTGTCGCCGGCATCGATGTTGTCGTCGACTACCAGCACGCGGGTTTTGTCGAGGCGCACGTCGCCTGCAGTTTGCTCTGCACTGTCTTCTTCACCGGTTTGTGCCAGCGGCAGGCAGATGGTGAATTCCGTGCCCATGCCCAGCCCTTCGCTCCGGGCCTCCAGCGTGCCGTGGTGCATTTCGGTCAGACGTCGGGCCAGTGCCAGGCCAATCCCCAGGCCGCCCTGGTTGCGGGCGCTGTCGCGGTTGCCGCGGCTGAACATTTCAAACATGTGGGAAATCGACCCGGGCTCCATGCCAATGCCGGTGTCCTTCACGCCAATACAGACGTCATTGCCTTTTCGCCCCACCTTGACGGTGATGGTTCCGCCGGCATCGGTGTAGCTCGCTGCGTTGTTCAGCAGGTTTGACAGCACCTGTGCCAGCCGTACGGGGTCACCCTGTACCCACAGGGGTTCGGGTGGAATGTCCAGCACCAGCCTGTGGCCAGCCGACTGTATGAGCGGATTGCTGGTTTCAACGGCCGTCCTGACCATGGCGGCCAGCTCCACCTGTTCACTGCGCAGCGACAGCACACCGCGGCTGATGCGCGAGACCTCCAGCAGGTCATCCACCAGACGAACGAGGTGGTTGACCTGGCGTTCCATGATGTCGTGTATCTTTGCCAGCTTGTCACCTTCAAGCCCGCCGCGGCGGAGCAGGGAGATCGAGTTGCGCAGCGGCGCCAGCGGATTGCGGAGCTCGTGTGACAGCGTGGCCAGAAAGTCGTCTTTTGCACGGTCGGAGGCGGCAAGCCGCGTGGCCTGCTCCTGTATCGACTGCTCGGCGGCCTGCCGGTCTGTGATGTCGCGCGTGGTGCCGGCCACCGCGACCACTTCGCCATGTTCGTCAAACACCGGTGCAAAGATGTAGTCGTACATGCGCTTGCCGCCGGTGCCGTTGAATGGAATCTCACCGCGTATCGGTGCTTTGGTATTGATGACCTGGTCCAGTTCCCGGTCATGCATGTCGGCGTGCCACTGCTCGTAACCCAGGTCCATCCATTTCTTGCCGCGCACATCTGTCACGCCCCAGGTCTTGAGCAGGGCGTCGTTGGCGTAAAGCGCGCGATGGTCGGTGTCGAACACATACACAAAGTCGGGGGTGCTATTGAGCGCGGTTTCGTAGATGCGCCGGTGGCGTTCGGATTCGGCCAGCAGGAAGGTGCGTTCTCTTTCCAGCGTGCGCTGCGCGGTGACGTTGCGAAAGTAGACCGATATGCCCTCGGGCGTCGGGAAGGTGGTGACTTCATACCATCGCTGCTGGGCGGCATAAAAAGCGGTAAAGGACGATTTCTCCCGCTGATGCATGGTCTTGAGGTAGTTGCGCTCAAACTCTGTGCCTTCAAGGCCGGGGTACTCCTCCCAGAGCAACCGGCCAGCGAGGCCGCCCGGCGCCCTGTCAAGAATGCGGTGCGCCTCGGTATTCACATAGTCAAAGCGCCACTGCCGGTCCAGGGTGAAAAAACCTTCGGTAATGCTTTCAAGAATGGCTACCGCGTCGTGCGGGCCTTTTGCGGTAGCGACTTCAATGGTCTGTACCAGGTATTCAATCTGGCCGGCCGCATCAAAAACCGGGCTGCAGGTTCCCGACCAGTAACGCTCTTCATATATTTCTGCGCCAGGCACCCGTACGTCGTAACGCAATGGTGCCATCACATGCGATTTGCCGGTAGCCATGACATGCCTGAAAGACTCGGTGACCTTTTCAAGCCCATTTGCACCGGGATCAGCCGGATTATCCGGAAAAACATCAAACAGCCTGCGTCCGAACATGCTCACGTCTGTGAACGTCGCCTTCATGTATTCCCTGCTCGCACCGGCAATGGTGAAGTCTGCATCCGGCTTCACGATGAGGAAGAGGCCGGGCAAATTGCCTAAGAGGCGCTGAATATCGTCGGTGGTCACGTTGGTATCGTATGAAATGCCATGGTTGAGTTCAGGTTCTGAAGCTCTGACCCTGCCAGCCGCTGCTTTTTATTCTACCGGTGGGTGGCCGAAGGGAAGCACTTTGTGGTGTTTGTTGCCGTGGGCCCCATCGCTTTGCGTCAATGTCCTACACGGAACGGGAGCCGGTCCTGGGCCGGATGGTGTTGATCAGGCCACCCGCAAGGTTTTAGCGCCCGGCCAGGCGCGATTGCATGAACGCCATGACCGCATCCGTGTAGGTGCCAGCCGCCCCCAGGTTCGCATTGATCTGTTCATGCGACAGGGCCTGCTCCAGCACAGTCGCCGCAA
>JAZKCB010000016.1:0-3141 GCA_040388335.1 Pseudomonadota bacterium
CGTGGTGCACGTCGAAATCGACAATCGCCACGCGTTTGAGGCCGTGCCGCTCCAGTGCGTATTTGGCCGCCACTGCAATGTTGTTGAAATAGCAGAAGCCCATGGCCTTGTCGCGGCAGGCATGGTGGCCGGGCGGCCGCACTGCGCAGAAGGCGTTTTCGACCTCGCCCGCCATTACCGCATCGGTGGCGGCCAGGGTGGCACCGGCCGCACGCAGGGCCGCTGTCCAGGTGTGCACGTTCATCGAGGTGTCGGGATCGATCTGCGCGTGGGTCGGGCCGCCCGCCAGGATTTCGTCGGCGAGCTGGTCGCTCAGGCCGCGCAGCGAGGCAATCAGCATGCGGCCATGCGCCAGCTCCAGGTCGCTGATCGACGCCAGCGGCGCCTCACGCCGGTCCAGCGCATCGCCAACGCCGGTGATCAAGAGGCGGTCTTCAATCGCGTCGAGCCGCTCCGGACACTCCGGGTGGCCGGCACCCATCTCGTGTTTCCAGCAGTCTTTATGGGTGAAGTACGCGGTGCCGTTCATAAGAGAAATTTTGCGGTAAGGTTGATGGCATGAACGCGAAACAAAAAATTCAAACGCTCTTGAATCAGCTTAACACGGTCATTGTGGGCAAGCCGGCCCAGGTGCAGGACTGCGTCGCCTGCCTGCTGGCCGGCGGGCATCTGCTGATCGAAGACGTGCCGGGCGTCGGCAAAACCACGCTGGCGCACGCGCTGTCGCGTTCCTTCGGACTGCAGTTTTCACGGGTGCAGTTCACCGCCGACCTGATGCCCAGCGACCTGACGGGGGTGTCGATCTACGAGCGCCAGAAGGAAAGTTTCGTGTTCCACCCCGGGCCGATTTTTGCCCAGGTGCTGCTGGCCGACGAGATCAACCGCGCCAGCCCCCGCACGCAAAGTGCCCTGCTCGAGGCCATGGAAGAAAAACAGGTCACCGTCGAAGGCGAAACCCGGCCCCTGCCGGTGCCTTTTTTTGTGATTGCCACCCAGAACCCGCACGACCAGTTGGGCACCTACGCCCTGCCCGAGTCGCAGCTGGACCGTTTTCACATGCGCATCTCGCTGGGTTACCCGGACCGCGCGGCCGAACGCGAACTGCTGGGCGGCGGCGACCGCCGAGACATGATGGACAAGCTGGCCACCGTGCTCCTGCCCCATGACCTGCTGGACCTGCAGCAGCAGGTGCAGCAGGTGCATGCGGCGGAGCCCCTGCTCAATTACCTGCAGGACCTGATCGCCGCCACCCGGTCGGGCCGCTGGTTTTTGCAGGGCCTGAGCCCGCGCGCCGGCATCGCCCTGGTGCGCGCCGCACGCGCCCAGGCCTTCCTGAGCGGGCGCGACTACGTGGCGCCGGACGACATCGTGGCCGTGTTGCCGCAAACCGTGGCGCACCGGCTGATCCCCGTCAGCGACGCCGGGCGCGGCTCGGTCGAGCAGGTGCGCGCCATGATCGAGGCCGTGCCTTTGCCATGAGGCAGCCCTCTCCTTGCGGACCTGATCCGCAATCCACGGCGGCAAGGGCTTGCGACGTGCTGCATGGCAGGGCCACCCGTCCATGAACGCGACCACCCTCAACCCCCTGACCTTCGTGCGCGGCCGCTTTCAGCAATGGTGGCAAAGCCGCCTGCCGCTGACCGACAGCGTGCTGCTGACCCAGCGCAATGTCTACATCCTGCCGACGCGGCCCGGGTTGATGCTGGCGCTCACGCTGATGGTGTTGCTGGTTGCCTCCATCAACTACCAGCTCAACCTGGGCTACCTGCTGACCTTTCTGCTGGCCGGCAGCGCCCTCACCGGCATGCATGTGTGCCATGGCACATTACGCGGGCTTGCCATGAATTTGATAGCACCTCCCGCCCATTTCGCGGGCACTGCAGCCATTTTTGACGTCAAACTCACGAACAGCCGGCGCTCTGTGCGGCACGGCATCGGCATCAGCGTGCTGGCCGCACCCGGCGGGACTGGCCAGCCGCACTGGGCCTGGACCGACGTACCGGCGCAGAACAGCGCCACGGTGCAGGTCGCTTTCACCCCGCAGCACCGCGGCCTGCACCGCCTGCCCACGCTGACCGCCGAAACCCGCTTCCCGCTCGGCACCTTTCGCGTCTGGACCATCTGGCGCCCCGCCGCGCAGATGCTGGTCTACCCGGCGCCGGAGTTGCGCCCGCCGCCCCTGCCACCCGGCGAACCACGCTCCGGCGGCGCCGACGCCTCGGCCCGCTGGCAGAGCGCCGGTGAGTTCGACGGCGTGCGCGGCTACCGCCGCGGCGACCCGCTCAAACTCGTCATGTGGAAAAAAGCAGCCAAGGCCGACGACCAGGGCAACGGCCTGGTGGTGCGCGACACCCAACAGGCCCAGCGCCACGAGCTCTGGCTGGATTTCCTGCAGGCCGGCTCGCTTGGCACCGAAGCGCGGCTGTCGCGGCTGTGCGCCTGGGTGCTGCAGGCCGACAGGCTCGGCCTGAATTACGGCCTGCGCTTGCCGGGGCTGGAGATCAAGCCCTCCAGTGGTGAGGCGCACAAACGGCAATGTCTGGAGGCGCTGGCTGTATGTTGACTAGCGCGCATACCCCTGCAAGCTGGGCGCGTCAGCCTTGCGTGGTTGGGGCTGAACTTGTACAAGCTGTCTTCACCTCCTGCGGTGGAGGTGGGCCAACAAGCCGGGGGTTGCCCGGCCAACAGGCGCAGGCACGCCCACGGACGTGCGGGAAAGCCACATGCTAGCCCGCCTCCAAACCCTGCCCCGCGACAGCCGCGACACCCTCTTCCTGCTGGCCGTCATCGCCTGGGTGCTGCTGCCGCAAGTCAACGCGCTGCCCTGGTGGTGCAGCGCGCTGGCGGCCGGCATGCTGCTGTGGCGCGGCCAGCTGGCCTTGGGCAGCAAACCGCTGCCGAACAAATGGTGGCTGCTGGTACTGCTGGCTGTGGCGGTCGGCGCCACATGGCTGACCCACAGGACCTTGCTGGGCCGCGACGCCGGCGTCACGTTGATCGTGATTCTGCTGGCGCTCAAGACGCTGGAGCTGCGTGCCCGGCGCGACGCCTTTGTGGTGTTTTTCCTGGGCTTCTTCACGATGCTCACCAACTTTTTCTACTCCCAGTCGCTGCTGACGGCCTTCAGCATGCTGCTGGGCC
>JAZKCB010000017.1:0-6183 GCA_040388335.1 Pseudomonadota bacterium
ATCGTCGGCGGCTCACTCGGCAAGATTGCCATGGACGTCAAGCTGATGATGCAAACCGAGGTTGCCGAGGTGTTTGAACCCTTTGCACCCGGCCGAGGTTCGTCGTCGACGATGCCGCAAAAGCGCAACCCGATTTCATGCCTTTACATCCATGCCAATATTTCGGTGGTGCGCCAGCTGGCCGCGTCACTGATGGACGCCATGGTGGCCGACCACGAACGCTCAACCGGTCCATGGGAAATTGAATGGGTGGCCATGCCGGAGATTTTCTGCCTCATGTCGGGCGCGCTCAAGCAGACCAAATTCATACTTGCGGGCCTGGAAGTAGACGCCGTACAGATGCGTCGCAACATCGACATGACGCACGGGCTGGTAATGTCCGAAGCCGTCATGATGGGTCTGGGGCCTTACATAGGCCGTGAATATGCGCATGACCTGGTCTATGACATCTGCCGCGATGCGCTCAAACAGAAACGACCGCTGATCGAGCTGCTGGCGGAGCATCCCGAGATCAGCAAGCACGTTACACGAGAGCAACTCGCCTCCTTCTGCGACCCCATGAACAACCTGGGGCAGGCTGGCGTGATGGTCGATCGTGTTCTTGCCAGTCTTGGGCAAAGATAACTGTGCGGTTAGGTAGGGTGCGATTCAGACTTATTTCAAAGTACGGATTCTTTATTGTTCACCGTAACAGCCAAACGCCGGCTCGATTTACTTAATGGTGGGAATATCGCACACGGCGTCGATGTCAGTTATAACGAAATTAGCCGGACCAACGATTTCCAAGTATGGACTCGACCCGTGTCAATAGACACCTAGTAAGGTGAAATTGAAAAGGAGGGCAAGTCATGAAGAAGTCAGCTACAAAGCCGAAATCAGGGCTGCCAAGCCGCTTCAGACTGGCATTAACCGACTGCCAAATCCACTTCCTGGATTGGCCTTGTTAATTTGGCCCTTGGGAAAGCAGACACTTAATGGAAAAGTGGCAATACACGCAAGCGGTATGACTTGGTAAGTTTGCCAGTCGGCGTCAAAATACCAGCTGATTTCATAAGCTCGGCTGCCGCCGCACCTGACATTCTCGGGAAAACGAATTTGCCACTAGCAATGGCTGATTGCACCGTGCGACTTGCAATGACGTCCTTCAACGTCTGCCTGCGTTTTGTATTGGGTGTGAGGCGCTTTTCAGTAGCGGTCTTGGCAACGGAAGTTTTCGACATTGACATGCACTGAGTGTGCCAGAGGCAGCTCGTAAAGGCTGTCCAAAACCACGCCAGCTACGATAACAGCACAGTTATGCTTCTACAGACAATTAGGCTCGGACCAAGTTGTGGTGCTCTTAACACTGGCCCCCACCTTGTTACTAACCAACTACGTGCAGCATAGAAAACATCAAAATGGGCAATCAATGAATAACCAAGTATTAACTGATCTCCTTGAATCTCGCGTCCGTCGGCTTGTGGACGACCGTCTTCTTAGGGCATTTTGGGATGGCGCTGCTCACTTCGGCACAAGAGATCTCGTGTTATTTTTTGACGAGAGCGCTGAGGTGGATCCTGTAGACATACTGCCGCGGGACCGGGTCGCGTGTGATCCCAAAATACCGGGGCGAATCCAGGAAAAGTTACGCAAGCCCGCTGTCGATGCCGCCACAAAACTGACCGCCAGCGACACGGCATTTTGGCTTGTTGTATTTTTTAACGATGGTGAAAGCGCCATCGTTGCAATAAATGCCAAACCAATTGCACCTGGGGGTCACGCGTAGTTTTTCTGATTTACCGGGCTCTCCAAAAACCAGATCATCCAGCGGGACGTTCAATTAAAGTATTGAGATTAAAAATCCGTTCGATTTTCGGGAGAGCTTGTTGTTTTGTATTGGGATCTCGCCCCGGAGTTCCAAGGGATTGACCAATCTGAGGGCCGCTGGCGGCTATGTACGCTCCCTACTACGAAAATCCGGCCCCATCTGGCTAGAAATCGAATCAAAAAATAGCGGAAAAAGCGCCGCGCCTTTGAAGCATATCTACAAAACAGTAAGTCAATCGGCTTCTCGGCATTCACTAAGCCTGAGCTAAGTGTTGATCCACACACTTGCGCCATTAAATACGGAAGGCGGTGCAGGCATGAACACTACAACAGTCGGAGATACGCCTCAGAAAATGGAGCGATTTCTCAACAAGGTTCCAGAGGTTTCTCTCACTTTTTGGATCATCAAAATACTTTCCACCACCGTCGGCGAAACTGGCGCAGACTTCCTGGCAGTTAACGCCGGCTGGGGGCAAGGGCTCACCCGTGGCGTCATGTGCGCTCTGCTGGCGATTGCGCTGATTCTTCAGATCCGTAAGACCCGTTACACCCCTTGGACCTACTGGTTGGCGGTGGTGCTCATTAGTGTTGTCGGTACGCAAATTACCGATGCATTGACCGATGGGCTGGGCGTGAGCCTTTATGTCAGCACAGGTGTATTTGCCGTTGGTCTGGCTGTGATTTTCGGACTCTGGTATTGCCTGGAGCGAACCCTTTCGATTCACAAGATAACAACGCGCCGCAGGGAATTGTTTTACTGGGCTGCGATCCTTTGTACCTTTGCGTTGGGCACCGCTGCTGGCGATCTGGCCACCGAAGCATTGGGCCTTGGCTTTACGCTGGGTGCGTTGTCGTTCGGGATTCTGATCGCTATAACCTTGGTGAGTTGGCGGTTTGGCGCAAACGCCGTGCTCACATTCTGGATAGGCTACATCCTGACGAGACCTTTTGGCGCTGCCTTGGGTGACATGCTCACGCAAGCCAAAGCCTATGGCGGTCTAGGTTTGGGTGCCATGTTGACAAGCGCCATATTCCTGACCGTGATCGTGGTACTTGTGGCCGCAGCCCAGCTCAGTAGCGGTACCGCATCTGCGGTCCAGAAAACCTAGCAGCGATTTCACCAAATCATCCATACACCAATACATCAAAGGAATCATCATGCAGTCCCTACGTGCCTTCAAGGGTCAACTCACGACGCTCACTGTCATCGCATTGTTAGCTCTGGCAACAGGCTGCTCGAAACCAGCCGAGGTTACTGGTGCAAAGAGTATTCAGGCAATAACGCCCACCAGCTCAAGTACCAACATGCCAAACAAAACTGCCTCAAAACTCGGCGACTTGTCGGCTTTTCGAGCCATTGCCGCAGACGTTGACGGCCTGGTGGGCAAAGGGGACTTACAGGCCGCCAAAACCCGGATCAAGGATCTTGAAGTAGCGTGGGATTCGGCAGAAGCAGGTTTGAAACCGAGGGATGCCGACAACTGGCATTTGGTTGACAAGGCCATAGACGGCGCACTGAGAGCGTTGCGAGCAGGAACGCCCGTCGCTACGGAGTGCAAACAGGCTACAAGCTATATGCTCACAACAGTGGACAGCGTGCAAGGCTAGTAATACTGTTTCCATTTGCACAGAATGCCCTCGCACCGCTTGACCGCCATCTCGCTCCCTGCGGCCTTGCGCAGCGAGCCATGGTGCTGTCTCCAAACCAGTGCGCTACGGCTGGCTGAGAAAAGCAAGGCTAAAAATCCGGCTGGCAACTCATTCACGCTCATATTGCCTGCCCTCGTACACCACCGATCGGACCTCCATGCTTGATTTCATGCGAGGCCTCAAGGCGCGCGCCCTCCGAAGACATGACAGGGCAACTTGGATGCTTTTTTTCAGGCTCACTGCCGGCGCGGTGGTGCTGATTGTCGCGACCACGATATTCGGCAACATTGCAGAGGACGTCGCCACCAATGACTCTATTGTGCAAGTTGATAAGACGGTCGCCGAATGGTTTTACCAACATACGACTCCGGCGCTTACCAAAATCATGCTGGTGATCACGAACATGCATGGGACATTGCCCGTCTCGGTGGTTGTTATTACTTTATGCGCATGGTTGGCCTGGCGCCGCAACTGGTATTGGTTGCAGTGCGTCGGCCTGACCGTGCCCGGGGGAATGCTTCTTAACGTGGGCATGAAATACGCATTCCAAAGGAGTCGGCCTAGCTTCGAACGTCAGCTTCTGACGCTGACGACCTACAGTTTCCCGAGCGGTCATGTTGCCGGTGCTACGCTGCTTTACGGCGTGGTCGTTGCACTCCTGCTACCCCAGGTCAGATCATGGAAGGCGCGCGCACTTCTAGTCTGGATTGCCCTCTTCATGTGTTTGTTGTGGCAATTACCCGCATGTACCTTGGCGTGCATTACCTGACCGACGTTCTGGCAGCCTTCGCCGAGAGCATCGCATGGCTGACGCTTTGCATCACAGGTGTTCACGCATACTGGGCAAGCAGGTTTTCGTTCACCACACCGCCTTCTCCAAACTGAACCTGCCTTTACATAAAAGCGCTGTTGCTCAGTCACTGCTAAGTCTGGATTCGTATTCTTCAATCACGCAAATGTTTGCGTGTATTTGGAGATAAAGATGATTTCAAAATTCAGAAAAATGTCTTTTTGGGCAGCTGGTCTGGTCAGTGTTATCGGTGCTGGTGGCTTTGCTTACGCAGCGACGCAGATGGAGAACGACGGAATTCCACCAACCCCGGCAAAAATTCAGTTGATTCAGGCAGTAAGTGCAGCCGAGTTACATGCCAACGGCAAGGCGGTCCGGGCTGAATATGAAAAGACCAAGCAGGGTTGGGTGTATGACGTTGAAATTGTCAGCGGCCCCAAAGTCTTCGATGTACGGGTAGATGCTGACAAGGGTACGGTCATTGCATCCACCGAAGACAAGGCTGATCGCGATGACGATCACGACAAAAGGGACTGAACTGTAAGTGATACGTTAAAGGTTACCGGGTGCTCAAGTTGTCCGGTAACCCTTTAAATAATCCAGCTTCACAGGTCATCGGCCTATGTTTCAGCTAAGTTTTTTGGTACATCCTGCATAGCTAACCGGCGAACCTCACATAGCGGATTTAAAAAAAGGCACCAAAAGCATGACACTGAGAAATACAACGGCCCAAACCTTTAGCAAAGTTCCTGAGGTCACCCTGATCTTCTGGATCGTCAAAATCGCGGCGACCACTTTGGGCGAAACTGCTGGCGATGCGGTCTCGATGTCCATGAATCTGGGCTACCTGGTGGGTACAGCCATTTTTGCCGCGCTGTTTTTAGTGGCGGTGATCGCCCAGATTAAAGCGAAGGCATTTCACCCACTCATCTACTGGACCACGATCATCGCGACCACAACCGTGGGCACCACTCTAGCCGATTTCGCGGATCGCTCCCTAGGAATCGGCTATGCCGGCGGCACCACGCTGCTGTTTGCACTCCTGATGGCATCCCTTTTCGTGTGGCACCGGTCCATGGGCTCTGTTTCAGTGGATACCGTTAACACCCCAAAAGCGGAAATGTTCTATTGGGTGACGATTATGTTTTCCCAAACGTTGGGTACAGCCCTGGGTGACTGGACTGCCGGCACGGCCGGATTGGGTTATACAGGGGGCGCTGTTGTGTTCAGCGCACTGTTGGCGGCTGTGGCGCTTGCCTATTACCGTACGGCGATATCCCGCACAATCCTGTTTTGGGCGGCGTTTATTCTGACCCGGCCGCTGGGCGCGGTGGTGGGGGATTTTCTGGATAAGCCTTTGGCGTCGGGCGGCCTGGCGTTAAGCCGGTACACGGCATCTGCGGCACTTATGGTTTTTATCGTCATTTGTATGGTTCTGCTTCCCCAAAAGGCTGCAAAGAGCGCTCACTGACGCCGACCTACCCTGGCCCCAAACTCATTCAGGAGAATTATGAGGGTTTTGCTTGTTGAGGACGATCCCATGATTGGCGAGGCCATACAGGCTGCGCTGAGGGACGCGTCCTACGCAGCCGACTGGGTAAAAAATGGTCAGGCCGCACCGACGACGCTGGCAGGCGAATCCTACGACTTTGTACTGCTCGATCTTGGGCTGCCTGGCAAGGACGGCTTTGAGGTCCTGCGATCAATCCGGCAGAAAAATGATGCCACACCCGTACTGGTGATCACGGCTCGCGATAGCCTGGCCGACCGTCTGCGCGGACTTGACGGTGGTGCCGACGACTACGTTCTCAAACCCTTTGAGATGGCCGAGTTGATGGCGCGCATGCGCGCAGTGCTCAGGCGCAAGGGCGGTCCCGCAACAATTATATTGTCCAATGGACGGGTCTCGCTGGACCCGGCAACGCACGAGGCGAAAG
>JAZKCB010000018.1:0-1817 GCA_040388335.1 Pseudomonadota bacterium
TCCATCACCATCACCGGCAAACCGATGATGGGCGGCGCGCCTTACGAGATTGCACGCATGGGCATCGCCTACGTTCCAGAAGGCCGGGGCATCTTCGGCAACCTCAGCGTGGTTGAAAACCTCAAGATGGCGGCACGCGCCGGCATACGGGGCCAGCGCGACTGGACTTATGACCGCGTGCTCGACACCTTTCCGCGCCTGAAAGAACGGCTGGGTCATGGCGGCCAGCAACTGAGCGGCGGCGAGCAGCAGATGCTGACGATTGGCCGTGCGCTGATGACCAACCCCGACGTGCTGATTCTTGACGAAGCGACCGAAGGCCTGGCACCACTGATCGCCAGGGACATCTGGCGTATCTGCGCCCTGATACGCGAGACCGGCATCAGCAGCGTCATCGTTGACAAGAACTGGAAACACGTCACGCAGATCACCGACCGCAATGTGATTCTGGTCAAGGGCGAAGTGGTGTTTGAAGGCACTTCGGCAGAGCTGCACGCACAACCGGAGTTGCTGCAGCAATATCTCGGGGTGTGACTGCTGCCGACAACAGCACCCGGACCTTCCGGGTTCTGACATACCGGGTACGGGCCATCAAACAGCGGGCTTGCTGTTATCGTGGGGAAGG
This sequence comes from Pseudomonadota bacterium, assembly GCA_040388335.1. Classification (GTDB taxonomy): domain Bacteria; phylum Pseudomonadota; class Gammaproteobacteria; order Burkholderiales; family Burkholderiaceae_C; genus Polaromonas. The sequence continues at coordinate 626 of JAZKCB010000018.1, forward strand.
CGCTTGCGCCACACGGTGCGCAGTATTGCCTGCCGATTCACCTGGAGACATCCGATGAAAATTTCCTTCGCAGCCCGACGCGTCCGCAGAGACCTTGCAACTGTCCTCACGGCCCTGCTGCTGACTCCGGTTTGCGGTCACGCCCAACCTGCTTTTCCCAATAAAGTCATCAAACTCATCGTGCCGGTCACGCCCGGCGGTGGCGCGGATGCCGTGGCACGCATGGTCAGCGACAAGATGTCACAGTCACTGGGCACCCCTATCGTTATTGAAAACAAGGCTGGTGGATCGGGCTCGATTGCCTCGATGGAGGTCGCGCGGGCGTCGCCTGATGGCTATACCCTGATGCAATGTTTTGTGGCGACGCACAGCACCAACCCCGCAGTGCTGAAACTTAATTACGACCCGATTGCCGATTTCGCGCCGGTGGGCATGATGGCGCAGACATCCAATGTGCTGGTGGTCAGCGAAAAGTCGAAAGCAACCAGCCTTCAGGAGTTTTTGACGCTGGCGCGTGCAAAGTCAGGCGGCATGAGTTTTTCTTCGGCTGGTGCGGGTTCTGCAACCCACCTCATCATGGAGTACCTTGAAAACCAGGCGCGTGTAGACCTCGTGCATGTCCCGTACCGGGGCGCCGCTCCTGCCATGCAGGACCTGCTCGGCGGGCAGGTAGACGCCATGTTTCCCAGCCTCACCACCGCGCTTCCCTACATCAAGGCGGGCAAGCTCCGCGCGCTCGCCGTGGCATCCGTGAAACGCGACCCGGTGTTACCTGATGTGCCCACAGTAGCTGAGCAGGGCTTTGCAGGTTTCAGCGCGATTCAGTGGTGGGGGCTTTGCGCGCCAGCCAAAACGCCTGCGCCTGTGGTGGCACGATTGAACAAGGCACTCAATGATGCGCTGGCCTTGACTGACATCAAGGCCCGCCTGCACGAGATGGCGGCCGAGCCGAGGCCGTTAACGCCAGCACAGTTCGACACCTTCCTCAAGGCAGAGGTTTTCAAGTGGACCAAGCTGGTCAGTGACACCCACCTCAAGATCGAGCAGTGAGTTGCAAGCGCTAGAGCAGCGGCCGTAGCTCCCGAGCTGCATCCAGCAACAACGGCAGCAGGTCGCGCTGCATCGCAGGCAACTCCGGCCGTTCGGGCGTGGTCACCACATTCAGCGCAGCCACCGTCACCCCGCGCATATT
>JAZKCB010000019.1:0-10414 GCA_040388335.1 Pseudomonadota bacterium
GGCCCTCATCATTGCGGGCGTGGTGGTGCTCAACCTGTTCTCTAAATCAACCATGCATTGAAACTGACGGGCCGTATTAAAACATTTGAGGTACGTCCGTAACAGATGGAAACAATTGATCAGCCTGCAGCATCCCCGGCAAGGTTTTACCCGTAGTTGTCAGGGAAAAAACCGGGCTACTGCGCCGCTATGATGTCCGTCGCGAACCTGGTCAACACAGGTTCTGATAACAATCCGAGGAGACCACTTGAAAGCCCTGAACCAGATTTTTTCCGCCGGCGCGATCGCGCTTGCGGCATTAGCCGCGCCTGCGGCGCATGCAATCCAGATAATCGTCGGCGAGGTTTGCCCGCTGTCCGGTCTTGAGGCCAACCAGGGCAGGGCCTACGGCGCCGGCATGCAGCTGTATTTCGACACCGTCAACAAGGCCGGCGGCGCCAACGGCCACACGTTCTCGTTGGTCCGCAAGGACGATCGCGGCCTGCCCGAAGAGACCGTGGCAGCCACGAAAAAAATGCTGGAAGAAGAAAAGCCCATGGTGCTGGCAGGCTATTTCGGCAACAGCAACATTGAGGATCTGGTGACCTCTGGCCTGCTTGAAAAAGAAAAAATTCCGCTCATCGGCTACCGTGTAACGCAGATCCGGCCCGAAACCCCTTATCTCTACACGGTGCGCGCCGGCCTGCAGGACGAACTGGACAAATTCACCGAGCACATTGCCACCGTCGGCATCAAACGCATCGGCCTTTTTTATGAAGACGGCCCGGGTGCACCGGCGCTGATTGCGGCTGCAGAAGCCGCTGCCAAGAAGGCAAACCTGACACTGGTCGCAAAGGCCAGCTACCCGGCCCGCACAGTGCAGGTCGCCAAGGCGGTTGCAGCCATGACCACGGCGGCACCACAGGCCATCTTCATGGTGGCCACGGGCGCAGCGGCAGCAGGCTTCATTGAGAACTACGGCCGCGGCGGCGCACAGCTGTTTGCCCATTCCGGTGTCGACATTGAACAGCTGACCAAGCGCCTGGCTGAAGAGCAGATGCAGGGCGTGTCCATCGCACAGGTCACGCCCAACCCCTACAAGATTTCCAGCCGCCTGAGCAAGGAGTTCCAGGATGCCGTGGCAGCAAAGAAAGACCTGGAAGTGCCGGTCAGCTACGCCATGATGGAAGGCTTCATCACCGCAAGGGTCATCGTTGAAGCCGTACGCCGCCAGGGCGGCAGACCCAGCCGGGAAGGCATTGTCACCGCGCTGGCCGCGATGGACCGCTTTGACATGGGCGGTTATTCAGTCGGCTACAAACCCAACAGCCGCATGGGCTCGAAGTTTGTGGAGCTGAGCATCATCAGCGGTAGCGGCAAGATACGCCAATAAGCTGCGTCAGCCACACCCTGCAAAAAGGCCCGTCACAGGGCCTTTTTTATTTGATCAAGCCCGGTGAGCGGCGGCCTACTCGGTTGCAGCCCCGGCCTCAAACCATTGTTTGACCAGCAGCCTCTCGGCATCCGTGATGCCGGTGGTGTTGTTCATCGGCATGATTTTGGTCAGAACAACCTGCTGGTTGATCGCCTGCGCGTGCTGCTTGACCATCGCCGGCGAATCCAGCCGGATGTTTTTCATTTGCACCTGCGCGCCGTGGCACAGGTAGCAGCGCTGCTCAAATACTTTCTGGACGGCGGCGTAGTTCACCAGGGTTGCAGCTACAGGGTTGCCCGGGGTGGCAGCGCCCGAACCCACTACAGCAGGCGCTGGCTTGAGCCAGACAATCACGCCGATGATCACTGCGACACCGACCAGCGCATAGGCGATCGGGTGCCGGTTGCGCCCCAGTTTGTAGCCATGGCGCAGCACAAAGAACTGGCGGATGGCCGCACCGGCCAGCATCATCAGGATCAATACCAGCCAGTTCTGCGGGTGGCTCCAGGTAAAGCTGTAGTGGTTGCTGAGCATGGCAAACAGCACCGGCAGGGTGAAGTAGGTGTTGTGCACGCTGCGCTGCTTGCCACGCACGCCGTGGATGGCATCCACCGGTTCGCCAGCGTTGATGCTGGCCACGACCTTGTGCTGCCCGGGAATGATCCAGAAAAACACATTGGCGCTCATGGCGGTGGCCATCATGGCGCCGACCAGAAGAAAGGCCGCGCGCCCCGCAAACCAGTGGCAGGCCAGCCAGGAGGCCACACACACCAGTACCGCCACCAGCGCACCCACGATCGCATCGCCATTTTTCTTCTGCCCGAAGATCTGGCAAATGGCGTCATAGAGTATCCAGAACACCACAAAAAACGACAGGGCGACGGCAGCGGCTGCACCCGGCGACCAGTTCATGAGGGATTTGTCGACGAGGTAGGTGCCTGCATTCCAGAGATAGGAGACGGTGAACAGCGCAAAGCCCGAAAGCCAGGTGCTGTAGCTCTCCCAGTAAAACCAGTGCACGTGCGCCGGCATTTTGGGCGGCTTGATGGCGAATTTGACGGGGTGATAGAAACCACCGCCATGCAGGGCCCAGATTTCACCGCTCACACCCTGCTTTTTCAGGTCTTCATCGACCGGCGGCGTCAGGCTGGAATCGAGAAATACAAAATAAAACGAGGAGCCCACCCATGCGATGGCGGTGATGACATGGACCCAGCGCAGCAGCAGGTTGGCCCAGTCGAGAAGATAGCTTTCCATAACTCTCAACCTATGCAGTTTTCGTGAAACTGCGTGATGCAAACCTGCTCACCACTGCGGGCGCTGTGAACAGTAAAGAGGCCGCGAACAAAAGAAATGATGCCTGATGACACCATTTCCCGGCTCCGCTGCGGCCTGACCGTGGAGTTTACCGAACTGCGGCCAACCCCGGTCACCATCAAGCAAGAGGCTTGCCAGCAAAGCCCGCCTTCAGGCCCCGCCCAGTGTCTGCAGCAACTGCGCCGCCACGGCCACTGCAATCACCTCCGGCTCCTTGCCGTGGATACCGGGAATGCCTATGGGGCTGGTCACATGCGACAGTTCGGCGGCTGTAAAACCGCGGGCTTCGAGCCGGTGACGAAAGGTCGCCCATTTGGTTCGACTGCCAATCAGGCCGATATACGGCAGGTCAGACCGCTCGCGTTGCCGCTTCAGGCAGGCGGCAAGAATGTCGAGGTCCTCGGCATGGCTGAAGCTCATGATGAGCACACGTGCGCCTGGTGCGAGATCACCCACAGCGGCATGTACGGGATCCGAATGTTCGCAGTTCACGCGCTCGGGTGCGGGTTCAGGAAAGACACCATCGCGGCTGTCTACCCACGTCAGGGCAAAAGGCAGGCGGGCCAGCACCTGAACCAGCGCATGCCCAACATGACCGCCGCCAAAAACTGCGAGCGGCGCCAGCGCGGGACGCAGGCGCTGCGTCAGCACGTCTGCCATGCCCCCATCAACCCGTTCGAACTTCAGATGCACCACGCCGCCGCAGCACTGGCCAAGTGCCGGGCCGAGAGGGACGCGGGTCAATGCTTCGCTGTTGCCGGTCGGGTCGCGCAACATGGATCGCGCCTGCGCAATCGCCTCATGCTCAAGATGCCCGCCGCCAATAGTTCCCGCAAGTCCTTCAGCGAACACAGCCATCCAGGTACCGGCCTCACGCGGGACGGAGCCTTGCGTGGATTCCACGCGAACAATCACCGCAGTTTCAAAAGCAAGCCTGGACAACAGAGTGTCCAGGTACCGGGTGGCGCCAAAGTAGGACATAAACGGGGCTCAACAGGGATCAGCAGGGCAGAAAAAACGGGGCAAAATGACCGACATCCGAAGAAGGCGGGAAATGTGCGGATCGGGCTACATCAGGACGGGCCTGACACCGACTTTCCCACAATTCATAAAAGGCGTGAAATAAGGCTTCAATTGCCATCCGGATTTATCAGGCGCGAACCAGAGAGTCCAGGTCGAAGACCGTTGAAGAACAGGCTGACAATGAAACAACATACGACTGTTACCAAACCACGGCGCTTCTGGCTGCTGGCGCTCTTTTCGAGCGCCACGGCGGCCATCATCAGCGCATGCAAGACCGCGCCTGACGCGAGCCCGGCACAACAGGCACCCGCGGCCCCGGCGGTGACAGGCCCGGTGTCTGCACAGCAGGGCTCGGCCCGCAGCTCTGGCGCCACAACGCCGCGTGCCTATCGCCAGGACGGTGCCAGCCATATTTACGGGCTCAACTCGGACCGTATCTTCAAAGGCCGGATGCCGCCCCTGCTTTACGCAGTAGGCGTCATGAATGTCGAAATAGACCGGGTTGGCCGGGTCACCAAACTGGACTGGATGCGGGCGCCCCGGCATGCGCCCGAAGTGGTTGCGGAAATCGAGCGCACCATCATGGCAGCATCGCCCTTCCCTGCGCCCTCCCGGCTGGGCAGGGTTGTCTATACCGACACGTGGCTCTGGCACAAGAGCGGCAAGTTCCAGCTCGATACGCTGACCGAAGGCCAGAACTAGGCCAGAACCAGGCCAGAACAGCCTGGCCGCCCGACCGCGAGACAGGCGAATCGCTATTTATTTGATAGCTGCTCACGCCCGTATTTATTGGCTTGAAGGCCAATTTCGCCTCCAAAATTGGCCTCAAAAGCCTCAAAAAGCGTCCCTGGAAGTCTTTTGACTCGCTACCTGGGCCCATTCAGACTCAAAATGTAAAGTGAGCTTTACACCCCCCCTCAGCAGCCCAGCGGCGTATTTCAGCCAGCCGCAGGCATGGGGTATTCGTCCGCATTGCGCACCACGCCCGGCTGCAGAGAGAAATCCATACGCGGCGGGCCAAAAATATCGATCAGCCAGGCCACACCCTCGCCCACGTCGCGGGTTGTGTGTATGAGGTTGGCGGGAATCACCAGCGTCGAGGGGCTGTCGACATGCACATGCTCATCGTCGCGCCAGGTGGTCGAATCGGCCGTCCAGGGCGTGCGCAGGTAATGAATGAAGCTGCCCTCAAGCGTCAGGGATATCTGCTCGAAGTCAGGGTGCGAGTGCGGCGACATCTTGCGCGGATCGCGCCTGTCGGTCTTGCGCTCGAAGACATTGATCATCAGGTTGCTGCTGCGGAACAGCCGGCCGAAGATCTTGGGGTCGGTGTATTCCGCCAGCGTGTAATTGCGCAGCTTGAAGCCGCCCACCGGCGCTGGCCAGTCCTTCAGCGGCGCGACGCCCGGTGCACCGTTCGCATAAACGGCGGCATTTTCAGCCCTGGCGGCAAGATCGGTGGCACGCACCGTGAACACGCGTGTGACCACCCCGCTGTCCAGAACCCTGATGGTGCTTTGCCCCGGCGGCAGGATGGTCAGTGTTTCGCCCTCCGCACGCAGGGATTCGCTGCCGGCCGTGATGTCGGCGCGCACGCCGGGCGACAGCAGCAGCAGGTATTCATCAGGGTTCCCGGTTCTTGAAAGCTCTGTCCCCGCGCTCACCTGGCTGACGACAACCACCACATTGGCGCTGCGTGTGATCCAGGTTTTTTGCCCGTCATCTTTCAATTGCGGTTCAGACGCGTAATACAAGCCGCGGCTTGCTTCTGTGGTGACGGCAGACATGATGACTCCTTGAAATGTCGTGATTAATCGGGCAAGCGGGTTAGAGGGCCTTGAACTTCGTCAGCTCGGTGCTTGCCGCCAGACGCAGCAAGCCCTGTTCGGAAGAAATGATGAAGGTGTTGATGCCCAATGCGCGAAGCGCGGGGATCTCGGCGGAGCTGTTGACAAACGCACACAGCGGTTTGTGGGCTGCCGTAACGGCGCTGACAAAACGTGCAATAGCCGCCTTGACAGGTGCGGCATCGGTCGCCGACTCGCCGAGTGCCACCGTGAGGTCGCCGCGTCCCAGAAAGAAGGCGTCAATGCCATCGACGGCAACAATGGCCTCGATATGGTCCAGCGCCTCCGGGTCTTCCAGCATGGCAATGATGGTGGTGCGCGGGTCATTGGCTTCAATGTGCGCCGTCAGGCCCAGCCGCCCATATTGGCCGGCACGTGACGAGTTGGTAAAGCCGCGCCGGCCGGGCCGGTAGCGGCAGGCGTCCACCACCTCCTGCGCGATTTTTGCGGTCGAGACGTGGGGCACCATCACCCCTGTTGCGCCGCAATCCAGCGCCGTCAATATGGTTGCCGTGCTCTCTACCCGCACAAGGGCATCAATGCCTGCAGCCTTGGCCGCCAGCAGGGCCAGGTCAATGGCGTTGCGGTCCCAAGGCGCGTGCTCGGCATCAATGACAACGAAGTCGAGGCCGACATCGCCCAGCACTTCAATGGCCTGCACACCCGGTGTCTTGATGAAGGTGCCCAGCATGTTGTCGCCCGCAGCCAGCCGTTCGCGAAAGGCTTTTTTGTTTTCAGACATGGATGGTTGTTCCAATAGTTCAGCGCGCGGAGACCTGCCCCGCGCGCAGCATCATCATCAGTCCAGCTTGGCGCCGGAGTCGCGGATTTTCTTCTCGGCAGCGGCACGGTCTTTCACCAGGAAAGCTGCAAACTGTTCCGGCGTTTCGCCGAGAGGGTCGAAGCCGAACGGGTCCAGCGTCTTTTCGACAAAGGACGGGTCAGCCAGCACCTTGCGCGTTGCGCTGGCGATCTGGTCAATGATGGGTTTGGGCACACCCTTGGGCACAGTCAGGCCCAGGAAGAAGTACATCTCGGTGTTGGGGTAACCGGCTTCGGCAAAGGTCGGCACATTCGGCAACGCCTTTGCGCGTTTACTGCCGTTGATCGCCAGCACCTTGAGCTTGCCTGAGGCGACATAAGGCGTAGCCGCCGAACTGCCCGCGACCATGATCTGTACCTGGCCACCCAGCAAATCCTGCACAGCAGGCGCGATGCCCTTGTAGGCCACGTGTGTGATGTCAAAGCCTTCGCGCCGCGCGAAAGCATCGACCGGCAGGTGAGTCGGGCCGCCAGCACCGGCCGAGCCATAGTTGTACTTGCCGGGGTTGGCCTTCATCAGGGCTACAAATTCCTTGAGATTGTTCACGGGCAGGTTGCCATTGACGATGAACACTTCGTTGACAAAGGTCACGCGCGTAACCGGCACCAGGTCGGTCAGCGGGTTGTAGGGCAGCTTGCTGAAGAGGAAACGGTTGCCTGAAAACGTGGGGTCGCCGCCGAGAAGAATGGTGTAACCGTCGGGTGCAGACTTGGCCGTCATGTCTGCGGCAATGATTTCATTGGCGCCACCACGGTTGTCGACCAGCACCGGCTGGCCCCACAGTTTGGAAAGGCGGTCGGCCAGGCCACGGGCCACGCCGTCAATCGGGCCGCCCGCAGGATAAGGCACGATCAGCTTCACGGGTTTGGTCGGCCAGGGATCTGCAGCCAGGGCGGGAACCCCGACGGCAAGGCAGGCTGCGGCGAGCACAGCACGGCGCGTATTGAAGAAAGTTGGACGGGTCATGGTTGTCTCCTGGTTCAAGTTAAAAAATCCGCCCTTGGGCCTGTAGGCTTTGGGCTTTTGGTGCACTAACTTATTGATGAACCGGCAGGAGACGATGAACCCGGGCGGGCCTATCGCGCCCTGCCGGGCCTGAAACCTATGCTCTCGGAAATGCTCGCGCCGGCATTGACCAGTGTTTCGATCTGCAGCTTTGTGGCCTTGCCCGGCATGAACTGGACGGCATCGACGATGGCAATCGTGGCCACAACTTTTCCGGCGGCATCAAAAATCGGGGCAGCCAGCGCATTCAGGCCGGTGACCGCTTCGTCGGGTGCCATGGCCCAGCCCTGTTTGCGGATTTGCGCCAGCTCTTTTTCAAGTTCTTTCACGCTGGTGATGGTGCTGGGGGTCAGCGCGGGCAAGCCGGCAGCAACGATTTTTTTCACCAGTGCCGCGCCACCGTAGGCCAGCGCGATCTTTCCCTGCGCCGAGTAGTGGTAGCCGAGCAGTGATCCCGGCTTGACGGAGATTTCGATGGCCGAGGTACCCGATTGAACCGAGACGACACGCACGCCGCCGCGGTCCATCATGCCCAGAATGACGGAGTGGCTGAGCGTGTTGCGCACCTTGCGCATCACGGGTTCGGACTCACGCACGATGTCCACGCTGTCGTTGACTGCATGACCCAGTGCCACCATGCGCGCACCGACACGGTAGCGCTCGGATGCCTCGTCCTGCACCACGTAACCCTGTTGCGCCAGCGTACGCAGATGCCTGAACACCTTGCTCTTGTTGGTGCCAAAGTGCTCGGCAATGGCGGTCACGCCCACAGCCTCGCGCTGGACGGCGACGTGCTCCAGGATTTCCAGTGCAAACAGGACGGCTTGGACGCCGGTGGTTTCTTTGGGCTCTGTCATGGTGCTTGCTTCGCGTTGAAGCCGGGAAATTCCGGCTCCGCGATGTTAGCTTTGCAGGGGCTTGCCCCCGCTGGTACTGGCCCAGTTGACGCCACCTTCAAGCGCTGAGTCTGGCAGGCGTTTGTCGGCTGCCGGTGCGCTCGCCATTTTTTTCGCCAGTGCCGTGAGCTGGGCAGACCAGTCGGCCAGGTATTGCTCGCGTTTGGCCTGGCTCACACGCGGCGAGGCATACGCGACGAAGCTGGGCGCGACTTCAAGACCCAGATATTCGAGCATGGTGCGCCGGTGCGGGTACAAAAGGTTTTCAATCGGGCCGTACACACCGCCGTCAGAAAACCGCTCAGGGGTGCCGCCGGTTGTCAGCGCAACCACACCATGGCGACCCTTGAAAAATCCGCTGTCAAAACGTTTGCCGTCGGCGTAGGCAAAGCCATAGGCCAGCACACGGTCAAACCAGCCTTTGAGGATGGCCGGCATGCCGCCCCACCAGAGCGGGTAAACAAAGATGAACAGGTCGGCACCGGCCACCCTCTTTTGCTCCCGGACCAGATCGCTTGCGAAGCCCTGCTCCTGGCTGGCCTTGAGCTGCTCCTGCTGATAATGAAAACGCCCGGCATCGGCCACCGTGGTGAAGTCGTGCCTGCCCGCGACGGGGTTGAAGTTTTCTGCGTAGAGATCAGACACCACAACGTGATGACCCTGTTCAAGCAGCGTTTTTTTCGCCACGTCTTTCAGGGCCGCCGAAAACGAAGTCGGCTCCGGATTCGCATAAACAATCAGCGTCTTCATGCTGCGCCTCAAAGGCCTACCAGGTCTGCCGCGTTGGTCGACACCATCTTGCGGACATCCGCTTCGCTGTAGCCAAGGTCCAGGCAAATTTCAATCACGCTGAGGAAGCCATCCACCAGGCGGGGGTTGCCCACCTGGCCGAGGTCCGAGCCAAGAATGGTGCGGTCCACGCCCGCGGCCTGGATCAGGGCGTTGAGGTTTTGCGGATCGAACATGCGGAACTTCGAGTCTTCGGCAAACATGCACATCGAATGCTCGATATAGACACCCATGCCGGCCAGGCGGGTGATGTCTTCAAGCGAAGCGCCCACCACAAAGGTCGGGTGGTTGCAGATCATGCGTTTGATGCCGCGTTTTTTGGCCTCTTCAAACAGGGGCCAGATCTCGCTGATGTTCAGGTGACCTGACGACAGCACCACGTCGCGGTCGGCAATGACGTCCAGGATGTTCAGCACGTCGGGAAGCAGTTGGCCTTTGTCGTCAACCACATGCACTGGCGTGGCCGGCATCATGGGACGGCTCGAGTTGGGGAAGTTGGTGGTCTGCCCTTTTTTGTGCTGCTCGATGTGGTTTTTCGAAGAGAAAGTCGGCATCCATACCAGCCTGGCACCGAGCGCAATGCCGTGCTCTACCGCATAGATGTTGAGGCCGCCGCTCTGGTTGTTCAGCGGTACGCCGGACAGGAGCGTCACATTGAGGTGGCTGAAATGCTTGTTGAGCATCACCGTGACGGGCGTTACCGAGTAGTAGTGGTCCTTGATCAGCAAGGCACGCACACCCGCTTCAGACGCTTCCTGCATGGCCTCGTAGTGATCAAAGTAACGCGGCATGACGGAAGGCCCGCTGTGACAGTGCAGGTCAATCGCGCCCTTGAGCAGGCTTTTGGAAAGCCCGGGCTGGTTCTTGCGCCAGGCGCCTGGTGGGAGTTCGTAATTCTGTTCGGTCTGCTGCTGCATGGTGGGGCCTCTTGCGTCGCTCTTTGTTCACATTCACATCAATTTGCAAAACATTGATGTTTTATTCTGCAAAACGTAGTATCTTCTGATGTAACGATATTAAATCAGACATTCTGAATAAAAACTAGGGATAACACCTAGCCGCAGCCATGCACGCCCCTGCCTGCCCATGCCCCCGACGGGGGAAACCGGCACGTCAACGCTGGCGCGAGGGCCTGCGAACCAGCAGGGCACGCACAGCTCCGCCTGCAGCGGCGCAGCATTCAGGAAAGGAAGAGAGTGGCTAACGGCTGCGAGCCGTCAAGCAGTTAAAACTCAACTGCCCCGGTAGGTGGAATAGCTCCACGGGCTGACCAGCAAAGGCACGTGGTAGTGCTGGCTGG
>JAZKCB010000020.1:0-11301 GCA_040388335.1 Pseudomonadota bacterium
CCAGTACGGTAGCAATGAGCAGCATGGCGAAGACATGCCGGCGGCCTGCGCCGCGTGATTCGGATGCAAAAGTCATTGTGGAGGTGTATCTGAAGAGGCTCTGAAGGCAGGCTGTTGCTGCAAACCCACCGGCGGACGAGCGCGGTGTTGCTGGTCATTCTAGAACCCGGCCATGTGCAGCGCTGACGCATTCCGACCTTGCAGCAGGGACTTATCATGCCGCTTGTGGCAGGGTGTCCGGCAAACGGAATCCCGACGGTTCAGGCAGGCCCATGAGATCGGCCAGGCCCTTGCGCAGCACCTCTACAAAGCGTTGAAGTCTGGCGGGGTAGAAATGTGAATACGGATAGATCAGGTACATGGGCAGGGCAGGGGCGTGCCATTGCGGTGCAAGATGCAGCAACCGGCCTTGCGCGATGTCTTCGGCGGCTATCCACGACGATACGATCCCTGCTCCAAGTCCCTCCAGAATGGCGCTTCGCATGGCAAACAGGCTGTCGGTCACCAGTCGCGGCCTGATGGGAAAGCGGTGTTCCCGCCCATCGGTGTGTCTCAGGGCCACCTCATTGCGGTAGTAGGTGCCCAGGGCGAGCCAGGGCAGCGTTTCCAGCGCCGACGGCTGCTGCGACGCGGTCATGTTTTCTGCCAGGTCGGGGCGTGCGACAACAATGCGGGGGACTTCGGCCACCCGGATCGCCACGACGGACGGATCGTGCACTTCACCCACCAGCAGGGCGCAATCCACGTTCTCTGCGATGAAGTCGGGCACGCGGTCATGCAGCAGCCATTCGACCGTCACCTTTTCATACTGGCGCAGGTAAGCCGCCAGCGGCGCGACGAGTTGCTGCTGGCCAAAGGCGTGCGGCATCACCACCCGCAAAGTGCCTTCCGGCACTTCCCTGGCGCCGCGCAGGTCTGCCTCGAAGGCCTCCCAGCTGCCCAGCATCTCCCTCGCACGGGTAAAGCAGCGCGTCCCGTCTTCAGTGAGCTTCATGCCGTGGGTGGACCGCTGCAGCAACAGCACCCCCAGCGAGCGCTCGAGCATCTGGAGTCGCCGGCTGACTGTTGGCTGGGTGGTGCCCAGTTGTGCGGCGGCAGCAGACAGGCTGCCGGCCTCCACGATGCGCACAAAGGTTTGCATCAGCTCGATGCGGTCGGGATTGGTTTTCATGGTTTGTTCATGCGTGTCGCGTATATCCATTGTGCCTATTGCAGGGCTACACGGCCGAAAAGCTTCAGGTAATACTCGGTCCCACAGATTTATCAAGGGTTTTTACCATGTCTTCTATTGCTTATGCGCATAACAAAGTCGCTCCGAAACTCCCCCCATTGCTGCTGGGCCTGCTGGCCGTTGGCGCCGGGCTTTCCGTCGCCCCCATTTATTACAGCCAGCCCATGCTGGGCGTGCTCGCCAATGATTTCAACGCCACGCCATCGGCCATAGGTCTGGTACCCACCTTGACCCAGCTGGGTTATGCCATCGGCCTGTTCATGTTTGCCCCCCTGGCCGACCGCTTTGACCGTCGCCGCATCATCCTCGGCAAGGCTGTGGCGCTATTCGTGGCGCTTTTGCTCGCAGCGGCTGCGCCCTCGCTGGGCATGCTGGTGTTTGCAAGCCTGGTCATCGGGCTGTCCGCCACGCTGGCACAGGACATCGTCCCTGCCGCTGCCACGCTGGCACCCGAAGCGCATCGCGGCAGGACAGTGGGCACCGTCATGACCGGCCTGCTGCTCGGCATCCTGCTGTCACGGGTGGTGAGCGGCTTTGTCGCCGAGCACCTGGGCTGGCGCGCCATGTTCATGGCGGCAGCCGCCAGCATTGCGCTGCTGGGCGTGGCGCTCTGGCGCGGCCTGCCACGTTTTGTGCCGACCACCGGTCTGCCCTACGGCGCGCTGCTTGGGTCCATTGCGACCTTGTGGCAACGCCATGCGGCATTGCGCCGGGCAACGCTCGCGCAGGGACTGCTCAGTGTCAGTTTCAGCGCCTTCTGGTCCACGCTGGCTGTGATGTTGCATGCCGCGCCCTTCCACCTGGGCAGCAGCGCTGCCGGTGCATTCGGCCTGGCTGGCGCGGCGGGGGCGCTCATGGCGCCGCTGGCGGGCCGCCTCGCAGACCGCAAGGGCCCGGAGCTGGTCACACGCACTGGCGCTGCGCTGGTGGCGGCCGCATTTATCTCCATGGCCTTCGGCCATGACCAGCTCTGGGTGATTGCCTTGGGCGCCGTGGTGTTTGACCTCGGCTGCCAGGCCGCATTGATCGCCCACCAAAGCATCATCTACAGCATGGAGCCCGCAGCCCGCAGCCGCCTGAACGCGGTGCTGATGACAGGCATGTTCGTCTGCATGGCCAGTGGTGCATGGCTGGGCAGCGTGGCGCTGGCGCATTTCGGCTGGGTGGGGGTTTGCAGCCTGTCTGCGCTCGCCGCCATCACTGCCCTGGCCGTGCGCATATGGCCCGCCCATAAGGCCGGAGCCTGAAAGAGCAAATCTGGACTTTAATATTGATGATTCGGCCAAAAGTTAGTATGTGCATTAACTTTTGGCTGTTTCGAGGTGTTTTGGTCCGCTTTGACCTGGCAAAAACAGCTCAAAAATGCCATTTTTGGGCTGCCAAATCGATTGTGAGCCAATACAGACGGGCGTGACCAGCTATAAAAATACTAGCAAATGCCGGACAATGCCGGTCTGGCAAAGGCCCGCCTCATTCGGGAGGGTGGCGCGGCCATTCGTCCCGGTAGCCCAGTATTCGCGAGATATCTTCGGCGGCCTCAAGCGCGGCCGCCTGCACGGCTGGCAGCCTTTCCGCCAGCCGGCTGATGGGTCCGCCCACCGTGACGGCTGCCGCCACATCACCGTTAGACGCGAATATGGGCGCTGCCACCGCGACGACGCCTGCCACCGTGCCGCTGTCGACAACGCTCACACCCCGCTTGCGAACTTCCTTCAGGCTTGTCAGCAAGGCGCGTTTTGATGACACGGTTTTTGCGGTGACTTTTTCGAAGCTGAAGGCATTCATCAGCCGCTCAACTTCGTCCAGCGGCAGGAAGGCGAGCATGGCCCGGCCGCTGCCTGTAGCGTACGCTGGTTTTTGAGAGCCGAGCTTGACGCTGAAACGCAGCCAGTTTTCGGTTTCCACCACAGCCACATACTGGCAAAACATGCGGTCTGCCGTCAGTGCCGCCAGGAAGCCGGTTTCACCCGTGCGATGGCTCAGGTTTTGAAGAATGCCCATCGCGCAGTCGGGGAAGTTGCGGCGCGGGCTCTCTGCCATCGTAGCGCCCAGTGCCGCCGCTTCGGGGCCCAGCCGGTAGGCGCCACCGTCGTTCTGCAGGTATCTCGCAGATTCAAGCACCTTGAGCATGGTGAACAGCGTTGTCTTCGGCATGGCCAGACCCTGGCACAGCTGTGCAAGCGTCTGGCCTTCCGGGTGGTTGCCCAGCCAGGCAAACACCTGCACCACACGCAGGATGGACCTTGGCCCGGTCATCGGCACATTGGTGAGGGCAGAAACGTTAAACATGGTACAGGGTGCGGCGCGTTCAGGCAGGCACGAAGAGTTGATCTTCTATTGTGACGGTAGCACCGCAAAATTCTGCTGCTTCCATGCGCTGTACCAGTGCGCCATCTTCACTCCATGCAAGCGCCCGGCAACCGGTATCGGTGTCTACCAGCACCAGCGCGCGCGGTGCCTGCCCCTTGTCGTGCAGCACCGTGTAGCCCGTCACCTTTGCGCGGCCGCTAAAAGATTCCAGCACCCGTATTTCAGTTTCAATTAGCGCTGTATCGGCGCTCACATCGCTGAACACAAACCCACCAGGTGCGGGCCGCTTGCCCCAGATGCCAAAGCCCTGCTTGGTCAGGATGCCGGACACCGAGGACACCAGCCCGTTCTGTCCATGACCTTCACGTATCAGTTCGGCCATCCGGCAGGTCGCCTGCAACACATAGTTGTTGAACGGCCCGCCTGCAAACGGCATGCCGCCGGTTACGGTGAGCGGTCTTGACAACGAAATGCCAAGCTCCTGCGCATACGCTTCCACGGCAATCGGGAAGCAGCTGTACAGCTCGACAAGGTCAAGGTGTGCAGCATCAAGCCCGCTAGCCGCAAGCGCAGCCTCACCAGCCAGACGAGCACCAATGCAGGCTGCAAGATCACCGCGCGCAGACACGGGCATCATGTGGTTGGACTCCGTGCTTGCCAGCGGGTACACCCATTTGTGCTGCGGTACACCCAGTGCGCGTGCCTTTTCTTCAGAGCACAGCAAAAGCGCTGAGGCCTGGTCCACGTTCCAGTTGGCGCACTGCAGGCGTGTGTACGGAAAAGCCAGCATCGGGTTGTGCTCCGACGCTTCGGCAATTTCAGGGGCCGTGATGGTCTTGCGTCGCCACGCTTGCGGGTTGGCCGCAGCCACTTCAGAAAATCGATGATAGATCTCGCCGATCTGCCTGCGATGTGTGCCTGGAGAGGCGCCGCTGCGTGCACGCCAGGCCGATCCGATAATCGCATAAAGCGCCGCGGGCATGCGTATCCCGGCCTTCAGCTCCGCAGGGTGAAGAAGCTCTTCAGCCGGTTCGAGGCGCACATCAGGCATGTCATCCTGCTGTCTTTCGGCCGCCCTGTGGCCCAACTGTCGGGCCCGCTGAATGCGATGGCCTGCGTCTGCGCCTGTGACCAGCGCCGTGTCGATCTCACCCCCAGCGATCAGCCGGCAGGCTGCCCCCAGCAGGTTTTGCTGCAGCACACCCACATTTGCCAGCACCGTGGTGGCCGATGCGGCACCCACGGCACGTGCGATTTCACCTGCCGGGTTGTTGTAGCGCCAACGGCCTTTGGGTACCGAGATATGTTGCAGGCCTGCCAGTATTTGCGCGCCGCGCGTGTGATCTGCGCCTGTGTCCTCGCCGGCCCGGCGAACGGCCTCCAGCATCAGGTCCATGGGTTCGCGGGCAAGTGCGGGGTCATCCTCCCGCTGCATGCAGGTGCCCACGCCTACCAGCACGGGTTGGCGTGGGTCAGTGCTCATTCGGGTTGAATACCGGCGTCGTTGACCTTGCGACCCCAGACTTCCAGCTGGCGTTTGACCAGGGCGGTAAAAGTCGGAATGTCCGACGGTGTGGGTTCGGCGCCGGCAGCGATGATGCGCTCGCGTACGTCAGGCTTGGCCAGGATCTGCAGCAGGGCTGCGGAGAGTTTTTCCTGGATGTCTTTGGGCAGGGCTGCGGGGCCGAAAAAACCGGTCCATGCCGCCAGGTCGAAGTCCTTGAGCTGGAGGGTTTCTTCAATCGTGGGCAGATCAGGCGCCAGGGCCGAGCGTTTGGAAGTCGTCACTGCGAGGGCGCGCAGGCGGCCCGACTGCAGGTGCGGGCGGGCCGAGGCCAGGTCCACCACCAGGAACTGCGCCTGCCCGCCAATCACATCCGTCATGGCTGCCGGGCTGCTTTTGTACGGCACCCCGATGGCTTCGAGCTTCTCAAGCCGGTTCAGCGCCTCGGCCGGGATCTGTACGGCTGGTGTGCCGTAGGCGTAGTTGAGTTTGCCTTTGTTGGCGCGCGCGTAGGCCACAAACTCCTGGGGCGTACGTGCCGGCACGCTGGCGTTCACGGCCAGGATGAAGGGGAAGTAGGCCACGCCGCCTATGGGGGTGAAGTCCGTCACCGGGTCATAGGGCAACTTCTTGAACATGTGCGGGTTCACCGAGTGCGATGAGTTCGAGGTGAAGAACAGCGTGTAGCCATCGGCTGGCGACTTGGCCGCGGCCGATGCTGCGATCTGCGCCGATGCTCCCGGCTTGTTGTCCACGATAAAGGGTTGGCCCAGGGCAAGGCGCAGCTCCTCGGCAATCATGCGCGCCATGATGTCGGTGCCGCTGCCAGGACCAAAACCGATGATGATCTTCACCGGCTTGTTCGGGTACGCACCCTGCGCAAAGGCTGGTTGCGCGATGGCGCCCATGGCGCCGATGGCTGCGGCAGACGCCAGCAGCATGAAGGTTTGGGCAAGTCTTCGTTTCATGGTTTGTCTCCGGTTTAAGTTATTGAAGTACTTTTAAAAAATCGGCAATGCAGGGTGAATGCGGGCTTATGGAAGTGCAACTTCGGAAACGACACCGGCCTCGGCTGTTGCATGGCCCAGGGCGCCGATGCTGACAAGTCCTGCCACCTGGTCGTCCGTGTAACCCAGCTCGGCCAGGATCTCCAGGCTGTGCTCTCCCAGGCGCGGTGCAGGCCGCCCCCACACAATGGGCGCGCCATCAACCAGCCAGGGCAGGCGTACCAGCGGCACGCCGTCGGAATCCATGAAGGTGCCGCGCTCTCTGGCCACGTCGCTGTTTACGGCCTCTTCAAGACCGCTGACACGCGTCACCGGAACGCCGGCCCGCGTGAAGCGGCCTATCCAGGTGTCAACGTCCTGCGTACCCAGAATGGATGTGATCTCGTCCTCAAGCGCCTTCAGGTTGCGGCTGCGCAAACTGACGGTGGCGAAACGTTCATCTTTTGCCAGTGAAGGTGCTTGCATCGCGTGCACGGCGGCCTCCCAAAGCCGCTGGCTGGGCGCAGCAATCAGCAGTTCTGCGTCACGCGCGCGGTAGCACTGGTAGGGCGCGGCAATCGGGTTGCCGGAGCCGGCCTTGGGCGGGCGCTGGCCCGAGATTTTTGCCGCGCTTGCCTGGTAGGGCATCACGCTGAAGGCGGTGTCCACCAGCGCGGTTTCCAGCGAGCCAACAGGCTGGCCCTTCTGCCGCGCCAGCATCGCTGCCAGCACGCCCATCGCAATCCACTGACCGCTGCCCAGGTCTATCAATGACGGCGCGCAGCGCGTGGGCGCAGAGCCCTCGTGGCCCGTCATCTGCATGATGCCGGTGAAGGCCTGTACCAGCGGGTCGTAACCCGGCATGGCCTGGCCTTTGTCGCCGCTGCCGAATGCGTTCAGGTCGTAATAAAGAAGGTCGGGGTTGATGGCACGCGCAGCAGCCTGGCCTATGCCGATGCGGTCGGCCACGCCCGGCCGCATGCTCTGGATCACCACCTGGCAACCTGCAATCAGCGTCATGGCAACTTCAACGCCCTGCTTCTTCTTGAGGTCGATCACCATACCGCGCTTGCCTGCGCCCATATGCCGGTGCGACAGGCTCATGCCATCCACAAAGGGTGGCCACGCGCGTGCATCGTCGCCCTGCGGCGGCTCAACCTTGATCACGTCCGCGCCCAGCTGCGCCAGGATCATGGCGCCATAAGGGCCAGCCATGTTGGACGAAAAATCGGCAACCCTGACGCCGGTGAGCGGCTTCATCGCGGGACTGGGCTGCGGGTTATGGCTGGTGTTGTGCATGGCTTGTTTCCCTTCGTCGCGGCTCAGGTCAGCACGCCTGCATCGCGCAGCCGCTGCACCTGCGCTGCATCAAGCCCTAGTTCGGCAAGCAGCGCATCTGAATCGGCGCTCACGCGCGGCGGCGGTCCGGCGGGGCCTGTGGGTGTCGCACTGAAATCAATCGGTGTCGCAACGCCGTTAAAACTTTCCGGCGCCGCTTCTCCTTCATGGACCGGCACGTCTACAAAGGCGCCACAGGCCAGTACCTGTGCATCGGTCATGAGGTCATCGACCGAGTTGATGGGCGCCCACCAGACGTCGTGTGTCTTGAAAATGGCCGACCATTCCTCGCGTGTGTGGCGCGCAGTGAGCGCATCAATGGCCAGTACCAGAGCGTTTGAATTGCGGCGCCTCTCACGCGGCGTCGTGAAGCGTTCATCGGTGAGCAGCGACGGGTCACCCAGCGCCGTGACGATGCCCGGCCAGTGGCGTTCTGATTCAGCACCCACGATCCAGAACCATTTGCCATCACTCGCGCAATACGAGTTCATCAGCGGGTTCTGCGGTTTGGTGCGCGACGCCGCTGCGCCTATGCGGCCCAGCCCGACGCGTGTCGATACATCCATGCCTATGCTGTAGATGCCGGTGCGCAGCAGCGAGGTCGACACCATCTGGCCCTGGCCGGTGCGTTCGCGGTGAAACAGCGCTGCCATGATGCCCGAAACCATGGTGATGGCCGTGACGTTGTCACCCAGCCCGCCTGGGAGCACAGGCGGCGATGCGCCCGCAGGTGTGGCGCGTTCGGCCAGGCCGCTGCGTCCCGAGAAAGCTGCCATGTCGTAGCCGGGTGCATCGCGGTCCGGACCTTCAAGGCCGTAGGCAGTCAGGCTGGCGTAGACAAGACGCGGGTGCTTGGCAAGCAGCGTGGCATGGTCCAGGCCAATGCGCTCCAGAAACTGTGGCCGCATGTTGCTGACAAACACATCGGCTGTCGCCACCAGCTGCTGCACCAGTGCAATGCCGTCCGGGTGGTTGATGTCCAGCGCCACGCTTTTTTTGCCGCGGTTGTACAAATCAAACGGCGGGCAGCGGTCTTCTTTTGAGCCCGACAGCGCACCAAACAGCTTGCGCATCGGGTCGCCTTTGGGCATCTCTATCTTCACCACCTCGGCGCCCCAGTCGGCCATGATGCCGCCTGCTGCCGGGCCTGCGACCCACAGGCCGAGCTCCACCACACGTATGCCTTTGAGCAATGTCATTTGGCAGCCCTTCCACGAAACACCGGCGGCCGCTTTTCCATGAAGGCGCGCGGGCCTTCCTTGGCGTCGTCCATGGCGGCGTTTTCCTTGGTGCACTGGGTTTCAATCGCAAAGGCTTCTTCAAGCGGCCTGCCGCTGGAGCGCACCATGACCTCCTTGGTTTTCTCAAGTGCAACAGGCGCGCCCAGGCTGACGCGGCGTGCCAGGTCCAGCGCGGTGGCCATTACTTCGCCCGGCGGCACCACGCGGTTGACCAGGCCCATCGCCAGCGCCTGCTGTGCACTGACGGGTTCGCCCAGCAACAGCAGTTCCATCGCATGCGCCCAAGGCACCTGCCGCGCCATGCGCACCAGCGAGCCGCCGCTGGCGATCAGGCCGCGGCGAACCTCGGTCACGCCTATCGTGGCCTCACTCGACATCACGCGCAGATCGGTGCTCATGACAAACTCGGCGCCGCCAGCATGGGCATGGCCATTGATGGCGGCAATCACCGGTTTGAAGAAGGTCGCGTTGCGCAGCAGTGCCGCGCCCAGCTGCTTGCGGTCAGCGGCAAAGCGCTCTTCCCACTCTCCGATGGGAGCGCGTGTTTTCATCATCAGCGGTATCAGGCTGCCCATGTCGCCGCCCGATGAAAAGGCCTGGTCTCCAGCGCCTGTGACGACCACCGCACGTACCGAGTGGTCAGCAGCAATTTCTTTCCAGAACTCCGCCAGCCGCACCAGCATTTCCGGCGACAGCGCATTGCGTTTTTCGGGGCGGTTCAGGGTGACGATGGCCACGCCATCACGCTGCTCTATCAGTATCTGCGACATGCTTTTTTTACTTTCTGTTGCCGGATCAGGCGGTGGCAGTTTTCTCAAGCCACTGGGCCACACTTTTTTTCAGCCCCATGTAATCGGCCTTGCCGTTGGGGCCACGGCCTACTGAGTCAACCACCATCACATGGCGCGGTGCCTTGTGGCGGGCCAGGCGCGCGCGCACATGCGCGGTCACGGCTGCTGCGTCTATGGTGTGGTCGGGCACGGCCTCGACCACCACGGCCACGGTTTCGCCAAAGCGTTCATCGGGCACACCGACAACAACGGCATCGCGCACCTCGGGCAGCAGCTTGATGCACTCTTCAACTTCTTCCGGAAAGACTTTTTCGCCGCCGGTGTTGATGCTGACCGAGCCGCGCCCCAGCAGCGTGATGCTGCCGTCGGCCTCAACCAGCGCAAAGTCGCCTGGCACTGCGCAGCGAATGCCGTTGATGACCGGAAAGGTGGCTGCTGTTTTTTCGGGGTCGCCGTAATAACCGACGGGCACATTGCCGCGCACGGCCACACGCCCTGCGATGCCGCTGCCCGGCACTACCGGCTGGTTATCGTCGTCAATCACAAACGCGTTTTTGCCGAGCTTGAATCGCGCCGAAGGGCTGGCGCGTTCTTTCGAAGAGATGGCGCGGCCCATTCCGCTGGCTTCGCTGCTGTTGAGAAAGTCAATCAGCACCGCATTCGGTGCGTGTTCAAGCAGCCGCACCTTGGTGGCGTTGCTCCACATCATTCCTGATGACGACACCGCTTTGAGGCACTCCAGGTTCCAGCGCGCCGGCGCGGCATCCAGCGCATCCACCATGGGTCGGCAAAACGCATCACCGACGATGCACAGGTCGGTCACGGGGCCTGCTTCAATCGCAGTGAGCAGTTCTTCAACATCAAACTGTGTCTCAGCAAGGGTCACGACCGTGCCGCCGCGGTTGAGTATGGCGCTGGCAAACACATAGGCTGTACCGTGCATCAGCGGTGCTGCGGGCAACCCCACTGGCGGTGGCGTGCCGCTTTGCAGCATCGCGCCTATGCGCTGCCGGACGCAGGCGAGGTCTGCCTCCTCCGGGTCGCCCGTGGTGTTGGACGCCACATACAAATCATGCTGGCGCCACATCACGCCGCGCGGGCGCCCGGTGGTGCCGCCGGTGTAAATCAGGATCTGGTCATCGCCAGACCGCCCCCAGCTGGCCTCAACCCGCTCAGGGTGGGATGCGGCCGACGCTTCGTAAGTCACCGCCCAGCCGGGGCAGGGGCCTGAACCATCGTCCACATGCATCCACAGCCTGACCTTTTTGCAGCGCGCGCGCACCGCGTCAACCGTGTCTGTGAAGGCACCATGAAACACCACCGCCACTGCATCGGCGTTGTCCCAGAGGTAATGGAGCTCGTCCTGCTGATAACGGTAGTTGGTATTGACCGGCACCAGTGCCGCCTTCATGCAGGCGAAAGCCGACTGCAGGTATTGGGGGCCGTTGTGCAGGTAGAGGGCGACCTTGTCCTGCCGGTAAAAACCCGCCTGCAGCAGCGTTGCGGCAATGCCGTTGGCCTGTGTATCAAATTTGCGCCAGGTGATGTGTCGGCCCGCGTGCGACTGTGCAATGTGGCCGGGCGCGGCGTGCGCTACGGCTTCCCACACGTCTGCAAAGTTCCACTCAAGGGGCATGACCAATCCTTTGTTTGTCATTGCGCACGCTGCGGGCTTTGCAGCGGCTTGTCTACTTCTCCAAATTATTCGGCATATGGTATTTGTTCCGTATGTGGAATTTAGGCGGCTGTGTTTTTGAGCTTTACTTTGACGTTTGCCTTTTGTTTTTTGCAGATGCAGCGTTGTTTAGCCGGTGCTGCCCTCACTGGTCGCCATGGAAAACCCCGCTCCTATAATCCGCTGGGCCCGGAAAACCACACTTCAATTGTGGGAATATTCTCC
>JAZKCB010000021.1:0-3794 GCA_040388335.1 Pseudomonadota bacterium
CGTGGATGACACGGATCTTCATCAGCGCGGCCATGCGGATGGCGTTGCGCGAGTAGTCGCTGAAAGTCAGGAAGGTGCCGCCGTAAGGGATGAACCCGCCATGCAGCGCGATGCCGTTCATGATGGCGGCCATGCCGAATTCGCGCACGCCGTAGTTGATATGGCGGCCGCCGATCTTGCTGCCATTGGGGCCGTCAACCTGCACAACGTCGCCGTTGAGGTCAAAACGCAAGGCCGGTGTGGCCTTGGTGTTGGTGAGGTTGGAGCCCGTCAGGTCGGCCGAGCCGCCCAGCAGCTCGGGCAGGCCGGCCGTAAAGGATTCGAGGGCGAGTTGCGAGGCCTTGCGTGAGGCAACCGTTTCAGCCTTGGTGTGTGAACCAATAACGGTATCGACAGCCAGCTGCGAGAAGCTCTTGGGCAGGTCGCCCTTCATGCGGCGGGTGAATTCAGAAGCGAGATCGGGATGCGCCGTTTTGTACGCGGCGAATTTCGCGTCCCAATCGGCTTCGAGCGCCAGACCTTTGGCCTTGGCATCCCAGTCGTCGTGCACTTCTTTCGGGATTTCAAACGGGGCGTACGGCCAGTTGATGGCGTCACGGGTCAGCTTGATTTCCTCGGCGCCCAGCGGCTCGCCGTGGGCTTTGGAGGTGTTGGCGCGGTTGGGTGAGCCCTTGCCGATGTGGGTCTTGCAGATAACGAGCGTGGGCTTGTCGGCAGACTTCTTCGCGTCTGCAATCGACTGGGCTACCAGCGCGGCGTCATGGCCGTCCACCGGGCCGATCACGTTCCAGCCATAGGCGGCAAAACGCACGGCGGTGTTGTCGATAAACCAGGGCGCAACCTGGCCGTCAATCGAGATGCCGTTGTCGTCGTACAGCGCAATCAGCTTGTTCAGCTTCCAGGCGCCAGCCAGGGCCGCGGCTTCGTGGCTGATGCCTTCCATCAGGCAACCGTCGCCCATGAACACATAGGTGTGGTGGTCAACGATTTGGTGGCCATCACGGTTGAACTCTTTGGCCATGAGCTTTTCAGCCAGTGCCATGCCGACCGCATTGGTCAGGCCCTGGCCCAGCGGGCCGGTCGTGGTTTCAACGCCGGGCGTGTAGCCATATTCAGGGTGGCCAGGGGTCTTGCTGTGCAGCTGGCGGAAGTTCTTGAGTTCCTTCATCGGCAGCGCGTAACCCGTCAGGTGCAGCACGGCGTAGATGAGCATGGAGCCATGGCCGTTGGACAGCACAAAACGGTCGCGGTCAAACCAGTGGGGGTTGTGCGGGCTGTGCTTGAGGTGGCTACCCCAGAGGGCGACGGCCATGTCGGCCATGCCCATGGGGGCGCCGGGGTGTCCGGAGTTGGCTTGTTGTACGGCGTCCATCGCGAGTGCGCGTATCGCGCCCGCCATCAATTGCGTGTTTGCCATGCAGGCTGCTCCAGAGGGAAAAGTTCGGGGAATCGGGTAAAGCCCCTTATTTTAACGGGCTGGGCATGGCGGCCCTTTTGGTCGGCTTTAAGGGCGTTCTGGCTGGATGCGCCGGACCTGGCCCGCCGGTATGGTCTAAAGTCAGGTCATGCAAGGCCTTCACCTGACTGCCGACCTTCACAACTGCCGCTGCGACCCCGCATGGATGCTGGATGCCGAAAAACTGGGCGCCTGGTGTCGTGAAGCCGTGGCGACGATGGGCCTGCAACAACACAAGCAGCTGTTCGACAGCTTTTCGGACTCCGAAACCGGCAATGGCATCACGATGACATTGCTGCTTGCCGGCTCGCATGTCTGCATACACGCATGGCCGGCAAAAAAAGCAGCAGCAGTGGATGTGTTTCTCTGCGGTTCGCAGGCCAGCCTGGCGCCAAACATCATGCAGACGCTGGTCGACCGCTTCGCACCCGAGTGGACAGAACAGCGCTCACTGGATCGCGGAGACGAGTCTTGAGCGGCGGCGCCACAGCCATGATCCTGGCCGCAGGGCGTGGCGAACGCATGCGGCCGCTGACCGACAGCACACCCAAGCCGCTGCTCAAGGTCGGCGGCAAACCGCTGATTGAATGGCACACCGATGCCCTGGCCAAAGGTGGCTTCACAAAACTCGTGATCAACACCGCCTGGCTGGGGGAGCAGATTCCCGCATGGTTTGAGGGCAGTACGCTGTCATTGACCTGGTCGAATGAAGGCGCTGATTTTGGTGACGCACTTGAGACCGCGGGGGGGATTGCACGCGCCCTGCCCTCTCTGGACGAGGTGTTCTGGGTGCTGGCTGGTGATGTGTTTGTGCCGGACTTTGAATTCACCCAGTCTGCCGTTGACCGCTTCATCGCCAGCGGCAAACTGGCCCATCTCTGGCTGGTGCCCAACCCGGCGCACAACACGAAAGGCGATTTCGGCCTGGGCGCAGACGGCCTGGCGCTGAACCTGCCGGCCGCCTCCCCGGAGCCGCGCTACACCTTCAGCACCATTGGCCTCTATCGCCAGGCGCTGTTTGACGGACTGCCTTTTGGCAACCCCGAAGGCATCAAGGCCCCGCTGGCACCGTTGTTACGGGCGGCGATGGACAATCAGCAGGTGAGCGCCGAACTGTATGAGAAAGCCTGGACCGACGTCGGCACACCGGCGCGATTGCAGGAACTGAACAACCCACCCAACCTACTGCGAGCCAGCCATTCATGAGCACCACGGTTTACGAAAAAAGGCGCGCCGCTGTTGCGCGCGCCCTCAAGGCGGCAGGCGGCGGCGTCGCCTTGCTACCCACGGCCCCCGAGTCACCGCGCAACCGCGACAGCGATTTCCCTTACCGGCACGACAGCTATTTCTATTACCTCACCGGCTTTACTGAGCCCGACAGCTGGCTGGTGATTGAAGCCAGCGGCAAGACCACACTGTTCTGCCGGCCCAAGGATCTGGAGCGCGAAATCTGGGACGGCATACGCCTCGGCCCCAAGGCTGCACCAACGGCATTGGGTGTTGACGCGGCCTTCAGCGTTGAGGCACTCGCGGAGAAGATGCCTGCCCTGCTCGCCAACCAGAAGGCGGTGTGGTTTCCGTTTGCGACGCACAAAGGGCTGGAGACGCAGGTCGACGGCTGGCTGAACAGCGTGCGTGCACATGCGCGCATGGGCGCTGAATGCCCGCAGAGCCAGCATGATCTGTGCAGCCTGCTCGACGAGATGCGCCTGACCAAAGACGCGCATGAAATTGCCATACTGCGCCGCGCCGGCAAAATCTCGGCGGCTGCGCATGTGCGGGCCATGCAGGCTTCAGCAGCCATGCTGCGCGAGGCCGTCAAAGGCGGTGCGCGCGAATACCATCTTGAAGCCGAACTGCTGCATGAGTTCCGCCGTCATGGCTCGCAGTTCCCCGCGTATACCAGCATCGTGGCGGCAGGCCCCAACGCCTGCATCCTGCATTACCGCGCAGACACGGCAGAGCTCAAACCCGGCGAGCTGTGCCTGATCGATGCCGGCTGCGAACTTGACGGCTACGCCAGCGACATCACACGCACCTTCCCGGCCGACGGCAAGTTCACGCCGGCCCAACGCACGCTATATGACATCGTTCTTGAAGCGCAATACGCCGCCGTGAAAGTATGCAGGCCCGGCAAACGTTTCAACGACCCGCATGACGCCGCTGTGCGCGTGCTGGCCCAGGGCATGCTGGACACCGGCCTGCTCGACAAAAAGAAACACGGCAAGGTTGATGACGTGATCGCCTCAGGCGCCTACCGCCAGTTCTACATGCATCGCACCAGCCACTGGATGGGCATGGACGTGCACGACTGCGGCGACTACACCGAACCCGGCAG
>JAZKCB010000022.1:0-13091 GCA_040388335.1 Pseudomonadota bacterium
CCTGGACAAATACCATGGCGAAGGCATACAGCACATCGCCATGGGCAGCAACGACCTGCTGAAGACGGTGGACGAGATGCGTGCCAACGGCGTGAAGCTGCTGGACACCATAGACACCTATTACGAACTCATCGACAAACGCATTCCCGGCCACGGTGAAGACGTGGCCGCGCTGCAAAAGCGCAAGGTGCTGGTCGATGGCAAAAAGGGCGCGCTGCTGCTGCAGATCTTCAGCGAGAACCAGCTCGGCCCCATCTTTTTCGAGTTCATACAGCGCAAGGGCGATGACGGGTTTGGCGAGGGCAACTTCAAAGCCTTGTTTGAAAGTATCGAACTCGATCAAATGCGCCGCGGCGTCCTGGAAAAGGCATGAGCGAAAACGCAGTTGTTCAACCAGCGGTGTATGGTGCCAGTGACCGGCCGCCGCGAGGTGACTACGACCGCGAAGGCCAGGTCAACGCCGACTACACCTGCCCGCAAAACTACGCCGCCTACACCAGCGCCGATCACGAAACCTACAGCCGCCTGTACAAGCGCCAGTCGGCGCTGCTGCCGGGACTGGCGTGCGACGAGTTCATCGCGGCGCTGCCGTCACTGGGTGTGTCTGAACGCATTCCGCGCTTTGAAGACATCAACGCCAGGCTGTTCAAGGCCACGGGCTGGGAAGTGGTGGCGGTGCCGGGGCTGATTCCCGAAGTGCCCTTTTTCACCCTGCTGGCCAACCGCAAATTTCCGGTGACCGACTGGATCCGCAAGCCGGAAGAGTTCGACTACATCGTTGAGCCGGATATTTTTCACGACCTGTTCGGCCATGTGCCGCTTCTGTTCGACCCGGTGTTTGCTGACCACATGCAGGCCTATGGTGCGGGCGGACTGAAGGCGCACCGGCTGGGCGCATGCGAAGAGCTGTCGCGCCTGTACTGGTACACGATTGAATTTGGGCTGATGCGCCAGCGTGGCGAGGTCAGGGCCTATGGTGCGGGCATTTTGAGTTCAGCTGGCGAGCTGGCTTACGCCGTCAAGAGCGCGGAGCCCCAGCGCATCATGCTGGACGTGCTGCGCGCCATGCGCACGCGCTACAAGATTGACAGCTACCAGCAGACCTACTTCGTGATCGACAGCTTCCAGCAACTGTTTGACATGACGGCGCCTGACTTTACGCCGCTGTACCAGCAACTTCGCGGTATGCAAGAGCTGGCTGCAGATGCATCGCTGCCCGAAGACGCACTGCAGGCACAAGCGCCTGAATCAAGCTAGAGCCAGTTGTCGAGAACGGCCCGGGTCTTGTCCCAATAGGCCCGAAGCCGCTCCAGCTCCTGCAGCGCGTTGACCGGAACAATGCCGTTCTTCGCATGCGCCTCAAGTCCCATGACCACCGATTGCATGGCGACGGCACCGACATTGCCGGCAGCGCCCACCATGGCATGGCTGGCCCATGACAGCGCCTGCGCATCATCAGCCCTGATGGCATCGCCAATCGCATCAAGCTTTGCCGCAGCGTCAGTCCTGAACAGCGCAATCACCTCGCGTGTCATGGTGAGGTCTTCGTCATCAAATTCCCTGAACTGCGCCAGCCGCTCAAAATCCATGAGCTCGGGCTCCTTGTCGCTGTCTGTGCCGTCTGGCTGGGGCGTGCTCTCGACCGCAGTGACCATTGAACCCACGCCTGGCTGGTCTATCCAGCGCTCCAGTGCCTGCGTGAGTGAGGCCACATAGAGAGGCTTGGTCAGGTAGTCATTCATACCCGCCTCCATGCAGCGGGCTCGGTCTTCAGACGAAGCCCCTGCTGTCAGCCCTATGACTGAAGGCGAGGCCTTGCCCAGCAGCGACTGGATTTCCTGCGTGGCCTGCAGGCCGTTCATGCGCGGCATGTTCACATCCATCAGCACAGTGCCGAATTGCCGGCCGGCCGCATGAGCCCTTGCCACGGCCTCAAGAGCCTCTTGCCCATCAAGTGCCGTCTCAGACGGGTAACCCAGGCGCTGCAGCATTGCGCACGCGACCTTGAGGTTGACGGCGTTGTCATCGACCACCAGCACAGTGCTTTTTGCGACCGCTGACTCACTTGCAGAAGCAGGAAGCTCTGCGGCGGCCTTGATCCCACCCTGGGTGGCGATGCAGCGGGCCATGGTGTCAAAAAGCTGTTTTTGCCGTGTGGGTTTGAGCAGGCGCGCCGCAAACAACTGCGCCGCTTCGTGGCCCGGCGGCATGAATCCCGACGTGAGCAGGACCAGGGGAACGCCAGCCCAGGCGGGTTTCGCCTTGAGGGTTTCAGCCAGCGTGACGCCATCCATCTCCGGCATGTGCATGTCGGTGATGATCACATCGGGCAAACGCCCCTCACCCTGCGCGATGGCCATCAGCTGCAGGGCTTTTTCGCCCGACTCTGCACCGACGACCTGCATGCCCCACAACTCCAGCTGGCGCGTAAGGACACGAATGTTGGTTTCATGGTCATCCACCACCAGCGCGTGGCGGCCCTGCAGCATGGTGGCATCAACCGCGCCCAGCATGGCCGGCAATTGCGCCAGCGGCGCTTCCACGGTAAACCAGAACGAAGATCCCTTGCCCTGCACGCTGGCCACACCGATCTGCCCACCCATCAGCTCGACCAGGCGCTTGCAGATCGCCAGGCCGAGACCCGTACCTCCATATTTGCGGGTGGTCGATGTATCGACCTGCACAAAAGCTTCAAACAGGGCGCCGACGCGGTCTGCGGGAATGCCGATGCCGGTGTCGTTGACACGGAACTCAAGCGATGCGTAACCCGGCCGCCCGGAAGGCTCTGGCTCCAGCCGCCGCACATGAACCGACACCTCGCCTTTTTCAGTGAACTTGATGGCGTTGTTGATCAGGTTGATGAGCACCTGGCGCAATCGCGTGATGTCGCCCAGCACGGCATCAGGCACCGCCAGCTGGCCGTTCATGGCCGTCTCGGGCACATCGATGATGAGTTCCAGGCCTTTCTCGCGCGCACGCGATGCGGCGATGTCGCAAGCCTCTTCCACGGCAGCGCGCGGGCTCAGGGGCTCGGATTCGAGCTCCAGCTTGCCGGATTCGATCTTGGAGAAATCAAGGATGTCGTTGATCACGCCGAGCAGCTGGTCGCTCGACAGGCGTATGGTCTGCAGGTAGTCAGCCTGCTCTTCGTCAAGCCGTGTCTCGGCCAGCAGCGTGCTCATGCCCAGCACGCCATTGAGCGGCGTGCGGATCTCATGGCTCATGGTCGCCAGGAAAGCCGCCTTTGCTTTGGCTGCCTGCAGGGCCTCTTCACGCGAGGCTTCGAGCTGCTCGGTGCGCCGGGCAACGCGGTCTTCAAGGTGCTGGTTGGCCTCTTCAATCGCTTCGGTCTTGGCCTGCACTTCCCCGCGGTAGCTTTCCAGTTGTTCTGCGCTGTCATGCAGCACATGCGAAAGGTCACGCACCTCTGCAATCCAGGTGGTCTTGTCGATATCAGGAACTTCACCAGCACCTATGCGTTGCGCGGCCTTGCCCAGCAGCGACAGCCGGCGCCCCAGGCGCTGCGCCACAAACAGCGCGAGCACGCCGCCCAGCAGCAGCACTGCAGCAATCACGCCCATCGAGAACAGGAGCGCACGGTGAGTGGCAGCCGTAAAGTCGCTCTCGGGCGCAGCAACCACCAGAGTCCAGCGCAAGCCCAGTTCATCGCCAAAAGGCCGCCGTATGGCGATCAATGCGTCACCATCCATGGGAAGGCGGTCCAGCGACACGGAACGATCTACAAAGCCTTCGGTCATCACGGCATCAGACGACTTTTTGCGCAGGCCTTCACGCAGGGCCAGGTAGCTGGTGCGAATAACAGAATTGCGGCTGTCATCAGGCCGTACGCGCTCAAGACTGCCAGACTGCTCCCTGTAAAGCGCATCCCCTGCAGAAGTTGCAACCAGCAGTCCGCGCTCGTCCACCAGATAGGCCGCACCGTGAGAACTGATGCGCTGCGTGCGCAGAAAATCCGCGAGCCGCTGCAGGTGCAGATCTGTGGCAAATACCCCTGCGGCTCCTGAAAAATCGTCGTAAACAGGTTGTGACAGCGTGATCACCAGCTGTTTTTGTTTTGCGGAGATATAGGCCGGTGAGAACACCCGGCCGCCCGCACGCAGAGCCTCCTGGTACCACGCGCGGGTACGGGGTTCGTAGCTGCCCGGTTCATCAGGGAGTGGCACGGAGCGGTCTCCCGGCTGGTTCGCAAGAAAGAACTTGCGTGGATTGACGGCGCCGCCGCCAACCTCCCGCACACTGACTTCTGCGCCACGCGCAGTCTGCTCAACTCCAAAAAAATTTCCCCTGACAGTGGCCATGTACAGGAAAGGCACGGCGGGGGCCTGACGGGTCAAGGCGAAGGCCATGGGTTCAAAAAGCGCCGGCCGTTCAAGCCATGTTCTGGCCTGGCGAGTCTGCTGCGCATTCATCGTGGGTGGAAACAGCCCGTTCATGATGACGTGGGCCTGCTGCAGGTGGTTCTCGGTTTCAGTCTGCACCCTCAGCGCGACGCTGCCCATCACCTGGTTGGCAAGCTCTCCGATCGCCTGCGTGCTGCTGCGCGCCAGCAGCCAGGTCACCACAACTGCAGGCAGCAGCGCAAACAGCAGCAAGCTCACAACCAGAATGCTGCGAAGTGAAAACGAAGGCCGGCGGCTCTGCCTGGGCGGCGGGTTGAACATGGTGGGCTCTACCGCAACGTCAGGTAGCGATCAAGAGCAGTTCAGCTGCATCCATGGGCATGCTGCGGCCAGGCAGGTTCACCATGGCACGCCCCCCCGTGCGCACAGCGCCGGTGATGCCGCGCAGCATGGGAACACTGGCAATCACGGTCCACCCCATAACGGCTGCCTGTTTTTGAAGCAGCAGGGTCAAATTCACGGCATCCCCTACGGGTAAAAGCCTGGTCTCACCATGCAGCGGATCCTGCAGTTTGGCCAGCGTCACCGGGCCGCTGTGCAGGGCAACGCTGACCGTGAACGGCGGCAGATGGCGATTCGGAAAACTGCTTTCAAGATATTTGTGTACGCGCCTGCCTGCATCCACCAGCCCGAGTGCCGCACGTGCAGCACGCAGTCCGTGATTGACGGACAGAGTGTCAGCGCTGTCCACAAAAACGGCCAGCAAAGCCTCACCGACAAACTGCATATGCCTGGCACCAAAGAGATGAACGGTGTCGCCGGCATTGTTGTAAAAACGTCTGACGGTGTCGCTCAGCTCCTCGGTCGTCAGCGTCTCTGCCAGGGCGGCGTAGTTCAGCACATCCACAAACAGCAGCGTGGCGCTGTCGAATTTTTCATCTGCGCTGTCGCCGTCCCCGGAAGGCCACTTCTCGCTGAGTTCTGCAGCCAGCTTGCGCTCATAAAGCCGCGCGAGCTGGTGTTTCTGTTCTTCAAGTGCCCAGGTCACGGCGGAATCCACAGCAGTGGCGGTTGCTGCGGCACGCATCTCGCGTCGGTTGAGCTGGGCAGAGGCAGCCTCGCGCAACTCCCCGGGCCGGAAGGGCTTGGTGATGTAGTCGTCTGCGCCGCTCGTCATGCCTATGCGCATATGGGCGCGCTCCTGCAGCGATGTCAGCAAAATAACCGGGATCTCGGCGATGGTGGCGTCGGCGCGCAGGGCCTGCAGCATTGCAAAACCATCCATCACCGGCATCTGGATGTCGCTGATGACGAGGTCGGGCTTGTGCTCGCGCACCAGTGACAGTCCCTCCGCGCCGTTATCGGACGACAGGACATCGTATCCATCCTTCTTGAGGACCGAGGCCACCAGCATGCGGGTGGCTGCGTCGTCCTCCATCAGCACTATCAGCGGCATGTTGAAATATCTGTTCTGTACAAACCGCAAGCTTACACAAGTTGCAAGCCTGCAAATTCAACGTTTGCTTACATCCAGCAGCGCCAGCGTCGTATTCATCACCTCGGGCAGAAATGCCATCTGCACATGCGCGGCACCCCGTACCAGCCGGTTGTCGGCACCTGGCAACGTCGCTGTCGATGTGGGAAAAACAATGTTGTCGGTGTTGGAGTACCAGCAGGTGAAGCGGGCATGGCGTTCCGGATGCATGCCCTCATCAAGTTGCCCCAGCCAGTCCGACGTTAAACGCATCTGCAAGCCATTGTGCCCATGGCCAAAACGGGCCAGCCAGGTGCCCCGGTGCGGCGTGCCTATGGTGACAACGTGCCGCACCCGCGCTTCGCTGCCGTGTGCCTTGAGCCAGGCCCGCGCAGCAAGGCCGCCCATACTGTGGCACACCAGCAGCGGCGGCACGCCGGTGGCTCCTGTCACCTGACGCACAGCCGCATCGATCTGCGGTGCGTAGTCGTCAATGGAGCCGAATATGGGTTCCAGGCTGACTGCTGCGAACACGCGCCCCTGTTCCTGCAGGCGCTCAAGCCAGGGCGTCCACAGGCCGCGGTTACAAAAAAAACCGTGGATGAAGACGACGCCCGGTTGACCGCGCATGGCACTGGACGCTACCAGCTTGTCAGGGACGGCAAAGGTGCGAAAGGGCAGGCGCCAGCAGAAAACGCGCGGTGCGGTCAGCGTTTCGCCCAGCCATGCAGACGCCAGCTCTGCCCAGGTCGGCTGTGGCGCGGGGTCTTTCTTGTTGATGAAGCGAAGCAGCAGAAACTCAAGCGCAAGGAAAGCCGTGTAGCCCAGCACGATGACCAGAAAACCCACGACTGCCAGCAGTGGCGACGTGTTACGCCAGTAAAACAGCCAGCCCAACGCAAGGGCAAGCAAGGACAGCGTGATGACTCTTTGTAGATTGGCCAGCATGAGAATCTGAGCACCCGCCCTTGACGAACAGGTTGCGTAAAACTATAGATCAGGCCAGCGTAACATCCTGACCGGTCAGCCGTTTGGCCAGGCCCTGCGCCAGCCGGTTGACGGCACCATAGACTGAAAGCTGGGGGTTGGCGCCTATGCTGGTCGGAAAAATGGACCCGTCGTGTACAGACAGATTGTCTATCTGCCAATGCACGCCGTCAGGACGAACCACACCCTGGCGCTCAATGGCCGCCAGGCCGCAGCCGCCCATCACATGTGCACTGACCACCTTGGCCAGCATGGGTTTCATGGGCAGCGCGTTGACCGCATCGCGCGCCTCATTCCATGTCGTGTAGGGGCGCGCCATCTCATGCAAAGGCAACACCTGTTTTGCGCCAGCGGCAAACTGTATTTCCATCATCGAAAGCAAGGCACGACGGCCACCATCCATCACGAAGTCTGTCAGCGGGTAGTCCAGCAACGCAGACCCGTCACCGCGCAACTTCGCCTTGCCGCCAGGTGCTTCATCATGAAAGCCATCGCGCAGGAGCGCCAGCAGGGTGTGATTGTGCGGAAACGATTTGAGGAGATCATGCTGGCCCTGGCCCATGCCAGGAACAGTGGAGGCAAAAATGACCGGATGCAGCGGCGGCGCCTCCAGCTTGTAGCCTATGGGCCCGTCAACCGGCTGGGTTTCGAGGAAATGGTCAGTGTAGATCGACTGGGGTGCGCCATTCCAGGCTTCTACCTTTTGGTCGAACACCGCAGACGACATCACCACCGGGTGCAGGAATGTCCTTTGACCCAGACGGCCATGCGGGTCAGGCGCACCCGAGCGTAACAACACCGCTGGCGAGTTAATGGCGCCCCCGGCCAGCACAAAATGTTTTGCCTTGATCCTGATCGTCTGCGACGGGGAACCACCCTGCTTGCCAGATGCCAAAGGCTTGCAGATCAATGCGGTAACCCGGCCATTGGAAAGTTCAAATTGGTCGGCGCGGGTTTCGGTCAGGAGCTGGGCACCCAAATCAAGCGCGGCCGGAATGGTGGTGACCAGCATGGACTGCTTGGCATTGGTCGGGCAACCCATGCCGCATGATCCCAGGTTCCAGCAAGCCTTGACATTGCGCGAGATAGCTGACGATGCAATGCCCAGCTTTGCAGCCCCACGCCGCAGCAAATCGTTGTTTTCATTGGGCGTGACCAGCCAGGGCTGTATGTTCAGGCGCCGCTCGGCCTGCGCGAAGTAGGGGGCAAGGCTTTCAACGCTGTAGTCCCTGAGGCCATACCTTTCCTGCCAGAATTTCAGTGTGGTCGCTGGTGTGCGGAAGGAACTGGTCCAGTTAACGGTCGTTGAACCACCTACGCAGCGGCCCTGCAGGATGTTGATGGCCTTGTCTGCGGTCTTACGCGCAGCGCTTTCCTGGTACAACGACGGATAGGCCTCGGATTCTGTCTGGTTGAAGTCACTGCTGCTTTTGAGCGGCCCCTCTTCAACCATCACAACTTTCAGGCCTGCCTTGACCAGCAGTTCTGCGGTAACTCCCGCGCCCGCACCGGTACCGATGATGGCAACGTCGCAGGTGATGCTCTCGGGAGCGGCGGGCAGCGGGCCTCCATAAACCTTCCATCCGCGTTTGATGCCGTCCTTGATCGGGTCCTGCAATTGGCTCATGTTCTTCGGTGCGTCAGATCTTGGTGGGGCCGGGGTAACCCAGCAAAGCCCAACTGGCGGGCTCTGAAAAATAGGCACCGGCCGTGATGTCATGCAATGCCGCATAGGCCTGTTGCCGCAACGCAAGCGATGAAATCCGCATGCCCTGCAGTGCGGCCTGGACATCCGCCACACTGGCGTCAGCCCAGGGCGTGTCCAGGCCAGCAAGGGTCCGTCGTCCGACGGTACTTGCGAGCACCGACAACAGCTGGGACAACTCGTCCTGCGCATGCGACGGCAATGCGCCTATCAATA
Organism: Pseudomonadota bacterium; assembly: GCA_040388335.1. Lineage (GTDB taxonomy): Bacteria > Pseudomonadota > Gammaproteobacteria > Burkholderiales > Burkholderiaceae_C > Polaromonas. The sequence goes on from JAZKCB010000022.1 coordinate 8,744, forward strand.
CGTCGATACGCCCCAGCAGGCCATCAATTACCCTCTGGCGATCGGCTGGCCCGGCTGGCAGAGTCGTGTCCAGAACTGCCGAGCTGACGGCAGAAAACACTGTCCGGCCAGATGCACTGAGAAGGCCCTGCGTCAGCCCCGGCTTTATAAAGGCCGCCGTGCCGCCCGCAATGAGAAGGACGGCGCTGGCGGTGACGCCCAGCTTGAGGAGGGTTCTTCTCTGCATGAATTGAGTTTCGCATGGGGCCGACCAATTTCTATAGACCTTCATACCTAGATAAACTCCGGGTTTGTATGGACTCATCAGCCACCCGGATTCATGAAGCATTGCAGACAGTTGCGCTGCTCCGTGCGCAGCATGTTGCCGACAGGGAGCTCACGCGGGCAAGCGCCGATATCAAACGTTTTCAGGCCAGACGTTTTCGTGCAAGCTATGCAGACGTTCTTGCCAGCTCCCGCTACAAAACTGCGGCCGCATTCTTTTTGCAGGAGCTCTACAGTGACAAGGACTATGCAGAGCGTGACCAGCAGTTCGCACGCATCGCGAGCACCATTGCAAAGCTGTTTCCGCAGGCAGTGGTCAATACCGCTGCGGCACTTGCAGAAGTGCACGCCCTCACTGAACAACTGGATGATCTGATGGCACGGCAATGGCTGGCGTCGTTGAAATCAGCACCAGAGCTGGATGAGAACATGCGCTACATCGCCTGCTGGCGGCAGGTGGGCGACAGGCAGGCGCGGCACAAACAGCTTGAGGTTGTGCTGCTGCTAGGCAGTGAATTGAACCGGCTGACACGTATGCCGGGCCTGCGTACGCTGCTCAAAATGATGCGCCGCCCCGCAGCCGTCGCAGGGCTGAGCTCGCTGCAGGGGTTTCTTGAAGCCGGGTTTGATGCATTCGCTGGCATGCGCGGTGCGGATGATTTTCTCAAGCTCATCGAGGCGCGCGAAACCGGGTGGATCGCAACGCTCTTTGAGGATGACACTGTCACCTGCGAGACCAGATTGGGCAATTTGCTCGGCCCATACCCTTCATCCTGAAGCTGCATCAGGGCAAGCCCCATACAGTTTTCAGCGCGTGAACTCCACAATGCCCTGAAGGAGTTTTGTATGAACAGGCATTGGCTCAAGAGTTACCCGGAAGGCGTCGCACACGACATTGACACGGAGAAGTTCCAGTCCCTCAACCAGCTGCTGGAGGACTCTTTCAAGAAGAACGCCGCCAAACCGTTTTCGGTTTGCATGGACCGCTGGATGTCTTATGGACAGCTGGATGAATTGTCATCTTCACTGGGTGCCTGGCTGCAGGGCCTGGGACTTGAACCGGGTTCACGCGTGGCGATCATGCTGCCCAACATCCCGCAGTTCGCAGTGACCATGTCCGCCATACTTCGCGCGGGTTACACCTGCGTCAATGTCAATCCGCTTTATACGGCACGCGAGCTGGAGCACCAGCTCAAGGACTCCGGCGCGACGTCAATTGTCATTCTTGAAAACTTTGCCGGTACGCTGGCCGAGGTCATAGAACGCACACCGGTCAAGAACGTGGTGATGACGTCGATGGGTGACCTGCTTGGGTTCTGGTACGGCCACTGGATTACTTTTGCCGTGCGCCACCTGGCCAAACTTGTGCCGGCCTACAAGCTGCCGTTAGGCCACGGCCGCGTGGTGACGGCGTTTAATACTGCGGTCAGCGAAGGTTCTCGGCTGGCACTCAAACCCGCACGAAGCAATCTCGATTCGATTGCCTTTTTGCAATATACCGGCGGCACAACCGGGCTGTCCAAGGGTGCCGTCCTGACGCATCGCAACATCGTGGCAGCGGTATTGCAGGCTGAAGAATGGTTTACGCCAGCGCTCAAGAAAATTGGCGATGTAAGCAACACCAACAACATTGCAGCTCTGCCGCTTTATCACATCTTTGCGCTGACACTGTGCCTTCTCAACATGCGGTGGGGTGCGCACCTGACACTGATTCCGAACCCCCGCGATTTCGGCAAGTTCATTGAGGTTCTCAAGAAGCGGCCCTTCCACATGTTGCCCGCAGTCAACACGCTGTTTAATGCGCTGCTGCAGCATCCGCAGTTCAAGACAATTGACTTCTCAAGCCTCTGCGTCTCGCAGGCCGGCGGGATGGCCGCGTCAGAAGGTACTGCCAAACATTGGGCACAGGCCACGGGAAGCACCATGATTGAAGGCTGGGGCATGAGCGAAACCTGCGCGATCGGTACCAACAACCCCGTGACCAACAAACAGTTCACCGGAAACATCGGCCTGCCCTTACCTGGAATTGACATCGCGATAAAGGACGATGACGGCAATACATTAGCGGTTGGCGAATCTGGTGAAATCTGCATCAAGGGTCCGCAGGTGATGACGGGCTACTATCGACAGCCGGAAGAAAATTTGAAAGCATTTACTCCTGATGGATTTATGCGTACAGGCGACATTGGCATCATGGACGAGGCTGGCTACACCAAAATCATTGATCGCAAGAAGGACATGATCATCGTGTCCGGATTCAATGTGTTTCCCAACGAGCTGGAAAATATCATTTCGCTGTGCCCCGGTGTTGTTGAGTGCGCGGCTGTTGGTGTTGCAGACCAGAGCCAGGGCGAAGCAATCAAGGTTTTTATCGTCAAAAACGACCCGACCCTGACCGAAGATGACGTGAGCGCGTATTGCAAGCAGCATTTCACGGGCTACAAACGACCCAAATACATTGAGTTTCGTGACGATCTTCCCAAAACAAATGTCGGAAAGATACTGCGGCGAGAATTGCGCACGTCGACCTGACGCTTAAACGGGCATCTTTGCCTGAGGTCTCGATGAATTCGCTGAATTTTCCGGCTGGCATACATGTTTTCGAGCGTGGCTGGCTTTCTTCAAACAACATTTTGTTTGCCGATGGGGATCAAACCCTGCTGGTAGACAGCGGCTACACCACCCATTCGTCGCAAACAGTCGCGCTGGTGGAGTCTGTTTTAGGTACGCGACCCCTCGATATCCTGGTCAACACGCATCTGCACAGCGATCATTGCGGCGGAAATTCTGCGCTTCAGGCTCACTACGAAAATCTGCAGACATTAATACCGCCCGGCCAGGCCGCTCATGTGGCTGTTTGGGATCCGGTTGCTTTGACCTACCAGCCAACCGGCCAGCTTTGTCCACAGTTTTCATTCACCAAAACTCTGGCACCGGGTAATCAAATCAGTTTCGCGTCCTCAAACTGGCAAATTCATGCTGCACCTGGACATGACCCTAGCTCCCTGATCTTTTTTGAGCCATCCAAACGTGTGCTCATCTCAGCCGATGCACTTTGGGAGAATGGCTTCGGTGTTGTGTTCCCTGAACTGGAGGGCGAAAAAGCTTTCGATGAAGTGGGGTCGACGCTGGATCTTATTGAGCGGCTCGATCCCTTGACGGTCATACCGGGCCATGGATCAGTGTTCAATTACAGCGCAGGCGTATTGGAAAATGCGAGGCGCCGGCTCGACGCGTTTGTAGCCAATCCGCTAAAGCACGCGCTTCATGCATCAAAGGTACTACTCAAATTCAAACTACTTGAAACCCAGCAGCAGACATTCGATGAATTTGCAATCTGGGCAGGGGATACGCCGTATCTTATGCAGATCAGGCAGCGATTTTTTGCATCGATTCCAATGGACGCATGGATAGAGCAGCTTTGTGATCAGCTTTGCCAAGCGGGTGTCGTGACGCGCGACGATATCTACATCGCCAACAAATGAAAATTCGCCCATTGCATGGCACTCTTATGAGCTGCGACCTCTGCGCCGAAGCCGTGTTTTGAATCAGTATTTCCCGATCGGTACAAATCACCGAAGCTTCCCTCCGAGCATAGTTACCGGCCCTGGAAGACGTCAAAGATAGGGCGGAAATAAAAAACCCGCAAGAAGAAATTCCTTGCGGGTTTTTACATCACTGGCTCCGGGATACTGGATCGATCAAAAATGAATGCACAAAAGAAAACGCCCAGTTGATTTTTGATCAACTGGGCGTTCCTTGCTGTAAGAGCCTGACGATGTCCTACTTTCACACGGGAATCCGCACTATCATCGGCGCTAAGTCGTTTCACTGTCCTGTTCGGGATGGGAAGGAGTGGTACCAACTTGCTATGGTCATCAGGCATAACTGTTTGATCGATTGCCACAACGGCAACCAATCGAATTCATAGAGCAAATCAGCTTTTATTTAGTAAATGCACACCTTGTTAGAGGTGCGTCTTTTGAATGCGTCAACTTGGCATAACAGCCTTGACGATCAATTAAGAAGGTCAAAGTTATAGGGTCAAGCCGCACGAGCAATTAGTATCAGTTAGCTTAACGCA
>JAZKCB010000023.1:0-10849 GCA_040388335.1 Pseudomonadota bacterium
ATGCTGCGCACCCATTGCCAGACCAGCGGCTGGAGCCTGACCGAGCAGGACCCTTACAACAACGTGGTGCGCACCACCATTGAGGCGATGGCGGCGGTTTTCGGCGGCACGCAGAGCCTGCACACCAATTCATTTGACGAAGCGATTGCGCTGCCGACCGAATTCTCGTCGCGCATCGCCCGTAACACCCAGCTCATCATCCAGGAAGAAACCCACATCACCAATGTGATCGACCCGTGGGCCGGCAGCTACATGATGGAAAAGCTGACCCAGGACATGGCTGATGCTGCCTGGACCATCATTGAAGAAGTCGAAGCCATGGGCGGCATGACCAAGGCCGTAGACAGTGGCTGGGCCAAGCTGAAAATTGAAGCCGCCGCCGCAGACAAGCAGGCCCGGATCGACAGCGGCAAGGACGTCATTGTCGGCGTCAACAAATACAAACTCAAGACCGAAGATGCCATCGAGTCCCGCGATATCGATAACGTCGCCGTACGAGACGGGCAGATTGCGCGCCTGAAAGCCATCAAGGCCAAACGTGACAGTGCCGCCGTGCAGGCCGCGCTCGACGCATTGACCGCCGCGGCAGAAAATAACAACGGCAACCTGCTCGACCTCTGCATCAAGGCCGTACGCCTGCGCGCGACGGTGGGTGAGGTCAGCGATGCACTCGAAAAAGTTTACGGGCGCCACCGCGCCGATACACAAAAGGTGACTGGTGTGTACGCTGCTGCTTACGATTCGGCCGAAGGCTGGGAAACCCTCAAGAGCGAGATCAACAAGTTCGCAGAAGAGCAGGGCCGCCGCCCTCGCGTGATGATTTCAAAACTTGGGCAGGACGGTCATGATCGTGGCGCCAAGGTGGTTGCCACGGCCTTCGCAGACCTCGGTTTCGACGTAGACATGGGCCCGCTGTTCCAGACGCCTGAAGAATGCGCCCGCCAGGCGATTGAAAACGATGTGCATGCGGTGGGTGTTTCCACGCTCGCCGCAGGTCACAAGACCCTTGTGCCGGCCATCATTGCCGAGCTGAAAAAACAGGGTGCCGACGACATCATTGTGTTTGTCGGCGGTGTGATTCCGCGCCAGGATTACGAGATGCTGTATGAAGCCGGCGTTAAGGGCATCTATGGGCCGGGCACGCCGATACCAGCAAGTGCCAAGGACGTGCTTGAGCAGATCAGGGCTGCATTGAAGTGATTGCCAGCGCGCAGGAGCTGGAGCAGGCAGTGCTGTACGGTGATTCCACCGCGCAGCGCCGCGCCATTGCCAAGGCCATCACCCTGCTCGAGTCCACACGCGCCGACCATCGGGAGCAGGCCGATGAGCTGTTGACGGCATTGCTGCCACACACATCCAAAGCCTTTCGTCTCGGGATCAGCGGTGTACCGGGTGTCGGCAAATCAACCTTTATTGAAGTGCTGGGGCTTTACCTCATCGCCCAGGGCCATCGCGTCGCAGTACTGACGATTGACCCTTCATCCACGGTTTCCGGTGGCTCCATATTGGGTGACAAGACCCGCATGGAAATGCTGTCGGTGCATGAGCGCGCCTATATCCGCCCCAGCCCCTCAAGTGGCACGCTAGGGGGTGTTGCCGAGAAAACGCGCGAAGCCATGCTGGTCTGCGAAGCAGCGGGTTATGACGTGGTGATTGTTGAAACCGTCGGTGTGGGCCAGAGCGAAACGGCGGTAGCCAACATGACCGACATGTTTGTGCTGATGCAGCTGCCCAACGCCGGCGATGATCTGCAGGCGATCAAAAAGGGCGTGATGGAACTGGCAGACCTGGTCATCATCAACAAGGCTGACATTGATGCTGATGCCGCCATGCGTGCCGAGGCACAGATCACATCGGCGATGCGACTTTTTGGCCTGGTCAACAACGCGATGGGCAACGACCAGGCTACCAACTACGACAAGCAGTGGCACCCCAAAGTGATCCAGCTCAGTGCGCTGCACAACAAGGGAGTCGATAACTTCTGGGCGGCAGTCAAGGAGTTTCAGTCGCTGCAGGGCGCCAACGGCAAGTTGGCCTTGCGCCGCCAGCAGCAGTCGCTGTCGTGGATGTGGGAGCGCATAGACGCAGGCCTCAAGCAGGCCTTCAAACACAACGTTGCTGTCAGCGCGATATTGCCTGACATGACAGCAAGGGTTGCGAAGGGCCAGATCCCGGCATCCAAAGCCGCCAGGGATCTTCTGCTTGCTGCCCAGTCCGCACAAACGCAGCCAATTACAAACAAGCCATAAAGACGTCAAGAGAAAGACCAAACCATGCAGGAAATCCTCGAACAACTTGAACAAAAGCGTGCTGCAGCCCGATTGGGTGGCGGGCAGAAGCGCATTGACGCGCAGCACGGCAAGGGCAAGCTCACGGCGCGTGAGCGGCTGGAGGTGCTACTCGATGAGGGCACTTTCGAAGAGTGGGACATGTTCGTTGAACATCGCTGCACCGACTTCGGCATGGAGAACACCAAAATTCCGGGTGACGGCGTGGTCACCGGTTACGGCATGATCAATGGCCGTCTGGTGTTTGTATTCAGCCAGGACTTCACGGTTTTCGGTGGTGCATTGTCTGAAGCGCATGCCGAAAAAATCTGCAAGGTGATGGACCAGGCTATGAAGGTGGGTGCGCCGGTCATTGGTCTCAATGATTCCGGTGGTGCGCGTATCCAGGAGGGCGTCGCTTCACTGGGCGGTTATGCCGATGTGTTTCAGCGTAATGTGATGGCCAGCGGCGTGATTCCGCAGATCAGCATGATCATGGGCCCCAGCGCCGGCGGTGCGGTGTATTCACCTGCCATGACCGACTTCATCTTCATGGTCAAAGACAGCTCCTACATGTTTGTCACCGGCCCCGAAGTGGTGAAGACCGTGACGCATGAAGAAGTCAGTGCAGAAGAACTGGGTGGCGCCATCACCCACACCACCAAGAGCGGCGTGGCCGACCTCGCATTCGAAAACGATGTTGAAGCGCTGCTCATGCTGCGCCGCCTTTACAACTATCTGCCGCTCAGCAACCGCGAAAAAGCACCGGTGCGACCGAGCGCTGACCCGGCCAATCGGATGGACCTGAGCCTGGACACCCTGGTACCCGAGAACCCGAACAAGCCTTATGACATGAAGGAGCTCGTCGTCAAGACGGTCGATGATGGTGACTTCTTCGAGATCCAGCCCGAGTACGCCAAAAACATCATCATCGGTTTTGCGCGTATGGAAGGCCAGACCGTCGGCATCGTCGCCAACCAGCCGCTGGTGCTGGCCGGGTGCCTGGACATCAAGAGTTCCATCAAGGCGGCCCGCTTTGTGCGTTTTTGTGATGCCTTCAACATTCCCGTGATCACCTTTGTCGATGTGCCCGGTTTCATGCCCGGCACCAGCCAGGAATACGGCGGCATCATCAAGCACGGCGCCAAGCTGCTTTACGCCTATGCCGAATGCACGGTGCCGAAGATTACCGTCATCACGCGCAAGGCTTATGGCGGCGCGTACGACGTGATGAGCTCCAAGCACCTGCGTGGTGACGTCAACTTCGCCTGGCCGAATGCGGAAATCGCCGTGATGGGCGCCAAGGGCGCCGTTGAAATCATCTTTCGTGAAGACCGAAAGGACCCTGCCAAGCTCGCCGCCAAAGAGGCCGAATACAAGGCGCGTTTTGCCAACCCGTTTGTGGCCAGTGCCCGCGGCTATGTGGACGACGTCATCCTGCCGCACGAAACCCGCAAGCGCATTTGCCGCTCGCTCATCATGCTGCGTGACAAAAAACTTGAGAATCCGTGGCGCAAGCACGGCAACATTCCTTTATGAGTTCCCCCCTTCTCGGCTCACTTTGTGTAGCCGAATCCCCTCTCCGGGGCGGCGCCTGTGGCCCGGCGAAGCCGGTTCCACGGCCCCCGCTTGAAAACCAGTTTTGGAGCAGCGCTCATGTTTAAAAAGATACTGATAGCGAATCGCGGTGAAATCGCCTGCCGCGTCATCCTCACAGCCCGCAAGATGGGCATCAAGACCGTGGCGGTGTATTCCGATGCTGACAAGGACGCGCGCCATGTCGAACTCGCTGACGAAGCCGTCAACATCGGCCCCGCACCCAGCCGTGACAGTTACCTGCAGGCCGAAAAAATCATTGCGGCCTGCAAGCAGACTGGCGCACAGGCGGTGCACCCGGGCTATGGTTTTTTGAGCGAGAACGCGGGTTTCTCCAAGCGCGTCGAGGAAGAGGGCATTATCTTTATAGGCCCCAAGCACTATTCGATCGCAGCCATGGGCGACAAGATTGAATCGAAAAAGCTGGCGGGCGCTGCGGGTGTCAACTGCATTCCCGGTGTCAATGATGCGATTGAAACGGCAGAAAAGGCCGTTGAAATTGCAAAGGGCATCGGTTACCCGGTGATGATCAAAGCCAGTGCCGGTGGCGGTGGCAAGGGTCTTCGGGTGGCCTTCAACGACAAGGAAGCCCTGGAAGGCTTTACATCCTGCCGCAACGAAGCTCGCAACAGCTTTGGCGATGATCGCGTCTTTATCGAGAAGTTTGTCGAGGAACCCCGCCACATCGAAATCCAGCTGATCGGCGACAGCCACGGCAATGTGATTTACCTGAACGAGCGCGAATGCTCCATCCAGCGGCGCCACCAGAAGGTCATTGAAGAGGCACCAAGCCCGTTCATTACCGACGCCACGCGCAAGGCCATGGGCGAACAGGCGGTAGCGCTGGCCAAGGCCGTCAAATACCAGAGCGCCGGTACAGTCGAGTTTGTGGTCGGCAAGGACCAGAGTTTTTATTTCCTTGAGATGAACACCCGCCTGCAGGTCGAACACCCGGTGACGGAATGCATCACGGGCCTGGACCTGGTCGAATTGATGATTCGTGTAGCCGCCGGCGAAAAGCTGCCACTTGAGCAGAAAGACGTGCAGCGCAACGGCTGGGCCATCGAGTGCCGTATCAATGCCGAAGACCCTTTCCGCAACTTTCTGCCTTCAACCGGCCGGCTGGTGCGCTTTCAGCCACCCAAGGAAAGTATGTTTGCCTCGAACACCTCACAGCTGTACGGCGTGCGGGTCGATACCGGCGTGCAGGACGGCGGCGAGATCCCGATGTTTTATGACTCCATGATTGCCAAGCTCATCGTGCACGGCAAGGACAGGCTGGACGCCATTGCCAAAATGCGCGAGGCGCTCAACGCCTTTGTGATTCGCGGTATCTCCAGCAATATCCCTTTCCAGTCGGCGTTGCTGGCCCACCCAAAGTTCGTTAAAGGTGATTTCAACACTGGATTTATTGCCGAGAACTACAGCCAGGGCTTTCACGCAGAAGATGTGCCGCACGATGATCCGGGCTTTCTGGTGGCTCTGGCGGCCTATGCCAATCGACGGCAGTTGGGCCGCGCGGCCGGCATCAGCGGCCAGATGCCCGGCCATGGTGTGACGGTCGGTGAAAAGTTTGTCGTCATCGGCCTGGGCGCAGACGGCCAGAACAAACCCCATGCCGTGACAGTGCGCGACTACGTGGCGACCACAGGCTCGAGCGCCATAGACACGGCAACAGGCAGTTATGAAATCTGCAGCAACTGGCACCTGGGTGGCGCGCGCATACGTGGCACTGTCAATGGCAAGCCTTTCGCGGCGCAGGTTGAGCGCGGTGTGGGCCGCAATCCGCTGGCTTTTCGCATTGCCCACAACGGCACGCGCCTCGATGCGCTGGTGCTGTCACCGCGCGCAGCGGAGTTGCACCTGCTCATGCCTTACAAGGCGCCGCCAGACATGAGCCGCTTTGTGCTATCACCCATGCCTGGCCTGCTGGTCGAGGTGTCTGTTCAGTCCGGTCAGAAAGTGCAGGCCGGTGAACGCGTCGCCGTGATTGAAGCCATGAAAATGGAAAATGTGCTCTTCGCTGTCGCTGACGGCGTGGTCGGCAAGGTGCTGGCCAGCAAGGGCGAGTCGCTCAGCGTGGACCAGCCGATTGTGGAATTTGCCTGATTTGTTGGAGCTCACACCATGAACCCGCAAGAATTCGAATCACAACTCAAGGCCGAGGGTTTCACCACCATTGCCCCTGTTGAAAGGCCGGTCGGGTATGCGCTTGGCGAGCATGACCATACCTTTGACGCCTGTGCGCTGATTACCCGGGGCGACTTCTCCCTGACCGTTGATGGCGTTGCAACAACTTACGAGGCGGGGCAGATATTCCGCCTGCCTGCAGGTACGCCTCACCACGAGAGCGCGGGCCCAAATGGCGCCAGCTATATCTCCGGGCGCCGGGAAAGGTCGACGTCATGACACGTCCTTTCAAGGTGCTGGGCATCCAGCAGATCGCCATAGGCGCACCGAGCAAAGACCGCCTGCGCAAGCTGTGGGTGGACATGCTGGGCCTGGAAGTTACCGGCAACTTTGTCAGTGAGCGCGAGAACGTTGACGAAGACATCTGCGCTATGGGCGTCGGCGCCTTCAAGGTCGAGGTTGACCTGATGCAGCCGCTGGACATCGACAAAAAACCTGCGGTACACACTACGCCGCTCAACCATGTGGGCCTGTGGATTGACGACCTGCCCCAAGCCGTTGAATGGTTGACCGCGCAGGGCGTGCGGTTTGCGCCTGGCGGCATCCGCAAGGGCGCTGCCGGTTTTGACATCTGCTTCATGCACCCGAAGGCGAATGATGAGTTCCCGATTGCGGGTGAGGGCGTGTTGATTGAGATGGTGCAGGCACCGCCCGAAGTCATCAAGGCCTTCGCAGCAATGGCGTCTACGGGCTGAGGTCATCGATGTAGCGGCAAAATGCGGGCTGCATTTGAATTGAACCGATTGGAGTTTGCATGGACCTGAGCCGTTTCCCCCGCCGCCGTTACACCAAAGACGCCACGCCGCTGGAGTTTTTGCCCCACTTCACCAAGGCGCTTGCAGCAAGTTGCCCGAATGGCGAAGGCCCCAATGTCTGGATCAAGCGCGACGACATGCTGGGCCTGACGCCTGGCGGCAACAAGACACGCAAGCTTGAATTTCTGGCGGCTGATGCACTGGCCCAGGGTGCCGACACGCTGATCACCTGCGGCGCGCCGCAATCCAACCATTGCCGCGCCACGCTGTCTGCCTCCATCAAGGAAGGCATGAAATGCCGCTTTGTGATTGAAGAGCGTGTGCCCCACAGCTACCGTGAAGACGCCAGCGGCAACAACTTCCTGTTCCGCCTGCTGGGCGTGGAAGCCATCACCGTCGTGCCTGCGGGCACCAATATGCTGGAGGCCATGCAGAAGGTCGCAGCCGACCTGGCCAAAGAAGGCCGCAAGGGCTACATCGTGCCGGGTGGCGGATCGAATGCGATTGGCGGGCTGGGTTACGTGGCCTGTGCGCAGGAGTTGCAGCAGCAGTTCTTCGAGCAGGGCGTACAGATCGATAAAGTCGTTGTGGGGTCTGGCAGTTCGGGCACGCACGGTGGCTTGCTGGCGGGTTTTATGGGCAACCACATCAACATTCCCATCATCGGCATTGGTGTGAGCCGCGACCCGGTAGACCAGGACCCGCTGGTGCACAAGGAGGCGCAGGCCGTGAGTGATTTGCTGGGCCTGAACATGACGGTGCCGCGCGAGGCGGTGGTGAGCCATGGCGACTGGTGGCGGCCGAAATATTCAGTACCCAACCAGGCGATGGTAGAGGCCGTGCAGATGCTGGCGCGCACCGAGGCGATTTTGCTGGACCCGGTCTACACCGGCAAAATCATGGCCGGGCTGATTGGGCTGGCGCGCAAGGGCCACTTTGCGAAAAATGAGAATGTGCTCTTCATACACACCGGTGGTGCGCCGTCACTGCATGCGTATGAATCTGAGGTGCTGGGGCTCACGGAACTGCCGGCCTGAGCGGCTTGAACCCGCTCAGGACTTTGCCTGGCGTGCCGCACGTGCGCGCGCCATGGCCGCTTCAATCACTGCGCGCTTTTTGTCTGCAGCGTTTTGCGCCTCATCTGCAGGCGCAGACGCATCTTCAAGCGCGGTAAACGCCGCCTCATCCACGGTCGATGGCATGCGTGCATTGCGTGGCCCGGGCCGGGTCCGCAGCACGCCGTGAAATTCATAACGCTGCAATGCATGGTCCGCGTCGGCCTGCGACCAGGCAGCCCAGCCGGTGCGATCGCCCGTCACGTTTTCAAGGCTGATGCAATCGACCGGGCACACCGGTATGCAGAGTTCGCAACCGGTGCAGTGCGGCTCAATCACTGTGTGCATCATCTTGTTCGCACCAAGGATGGCGTCGGTGGGGCAGGCCTTGATGCAGAGCGTGCAGCCGATGCACCAGTCCTCATCAATGATGGCGATGGAACGCGGGCCTTCCGTACCGTTGGCAGGGTTCAGCGGCAGGGCGGCCTGGCCTGTGATGGCGGCAAGGCGTTGTATGCCTTCTTCGCCGCCGGGCGGGCACTGGTTGATGGCTGCCTCGCCGGATGCAATGGCCTCTGCATACGCAGCGCAATCGGGGTAGCCGCAGCGCGTGCACTGCGTTTGCGGCAGTGCGGCGTGTATGCGCTGGGCGAGCTTGATATTAGCGGTGGCGTTCACCGGCGTATTGTCAGGCAGTTACCTGCCTGACTTTCAGATCACTTGCTGCTGGCTGTTTTTGCCGGAGCGCGCTTTGCTGCAGGTTTCGCGGTGACTTTGACTGCAGGCTTTACGGCGGCCTTTGCAACCGGTTTGGTTGCTGGTTTTGCGGCGACGGCTTTCTTCGCAGCAGGTTCTGCCAGCTTCTTCGGTGCCACATCATCGTTGTGCGCCAGGATAAATGCCTTGACTGCCGGGTAGACCTGCTCGCGCCAGCGGCGGCCGCTGAAGATACCGTAGTGTCCTGCGCCCTTGACCTCGAAGTGTGTCTTCTGGCTGGCAGACACACCGCTACACATCTCGAGTGCCGCTTTGGTCTGGCCTGAACCCGAGATGTCGTCCAGCTCGCCTTCAACCGTCATCACGGCGGTGGTCTTGATGTCTGCCGGCTTGACGCGCTCCAGCTTGCCTTCTGGAGATGCCACATCCCAAGTGCCGTTGACCAGCTTGAATTCCTGGAACACTGTCTTGATGGTTTCGAGGTAGTAGTCGGCATCCATGTCCAGCACGGCGTTGTACTCGTCGTAGAACTTGCGGTGCACTTCGGCGCTGGCATCGTCGCCCTTGACCAGGTCCTTGAAGAAGTCGAAATGACTCTTGGCGTGGTTGCTGGGGTTCATGGCCACAAAGCCGGTGTGCTGCAAAAAGCCGGGGTAAACGCGACGGCCCGCGCCGGGGAAGTTGCTCGGCACGCGGAAGATCACATTGTTTTCAAACCACTCAAAGCTCTTGTTCATAGCCAGGTTGTTCACGGCGGTCGGCGACTTGCGTGCGTCGATGGGGCCGCCCATCATGGTCATGGACAGCGGCGTTTTCTGGCCGCGCGAGGCCATCAGCGAGATGGCGGCAAACACCGGCACGGTGGGCTGGCAGACGCTGATGACGTGGCAGTTGCCGTAGATGCCCTGCAGGTGTTCAATGAACTCTTCAACATAGTTGACGTAGTCGTCGAGGTGAAATGCGCCGTCTGACAGCGGCACGGTGCGTGCGTTTTTCCAGTCGGTGATGTAGACCTTGTGGTCTTTCAGCATGGTTTTGACGGTATCGCGCAGAAGGGTGGCGTAGTGGCCGGACAGCGGGGCTACGATCAGCACGGCAGGCTGATCCTTGAGTTTGGCCAGGGTGCTGGTGTCATCCGAAAAACGCTTGAAGCGGCGCAGCTCGCAAAACGGTTTGTCGATCTCCACCCGCTCGTGGATGGCGATGCTGGTGCCGTCGACCTCTATGGTCTGGATGCCGAAGTTCGGCTTTTCATAGTCCTTGCCCAAGCGGTAGATCAGGCTGTAACCGGCGGCGACGCGCTGCGCAAACGGGTTTTGCGCGATCGGTGACATGGGGTTGCCGTAGAGCTTTGCCGCAGCCTGGGCAAAGTCCACAAACGGCTCCATCATCGTGCGCTGGGTTTCATAAAGCTGATAAAGCATGGGGCGAACCTCTGGATGTTGTGCGTTGAACTGAAGTCCAACTGATTATGCTGCAGTGCAATATAACAGTTTGATACCGCACCAGTTTGAGGATAACTACCAATTGGGTGCGTGAAAAGGGCAATTCTTCACAGGCGACATGGCACCGGTCGTGGGCTTAATATCCCGGTTTGGAAAGACCTCTTGCGAGTCGTATCGCAGGTCAATCCCCCCCCCCACTTTTCAGGACAAGAAGAATATGCTCTCTTCCAATGACAGCGCCTTGCTCGACAGCGTCGCCTCCCTCAAAAAATCAGAACGCATGCCGGTGCTCTTTCTGGGCCACGGCAGCCCCATGAACGCCATTGGTGACAACGAATACCGCCGCAGCTGGCAGGCGCTGGGCAAGGATTTCGGCACCAAAATGCCGCGTCCGCAGCTCATCCTGTGCATTTCCGCGCACTGGCTGACCGAAGGGTGGTGGGTCACGGCGATGGACAAACCCAAGACGATTCACGACTTCGGCGGCTTCCCGCAGGAGCTGTTTGACCAGCAATACCCGGCACCCGGCGACCCGGCTGCGGCGCGCGCCATCAGCCAGCTGGTGCGACAGCGCGGCTCCCAGCCGCTGGGGCTGGATGTCAACCAGTGGGGTCTGGACCATGGCACATGGTCGGTTCTGAAGCCCATGTTCCCCGATGCGGACATCCCGGTGATCCAGCTCAGCATGGACTACAGCCGCGCACCGGACGAGCATTACGCGCTGGCCAGACAGCTCAAAGCGCTGCGTGATCGGGGTGTGCTCATCGTTGGCAGCGGCAACATCGTGCACAACCTGCGGCAGATGCAGCGCGGCGCCTCTGCTA
>JAZKCB010000024.1:0-6342 GCA_040388335.1 Pseudomonadota bacterium
CCTGCCTTTTGCTGCACTGCACGGCTACGCGACCGTGATGCCCGTACGATGAAAGCTCACTTCAACAAGGAGCTCTTCATGGCACTCCCATGCGACCCGCCACATGAATTCCGCATTGAAAGCAGCGCACCCACCAGCGACAGCCTGCTGCCCGAATCCGACATTAAACACCTTTACGCCGATGCATCCCTGGCGGTTGCCGTCGCCGTCAAGATCGTGGCCGACCCGAGCTGCGAGGAGGTGCGTGTGGTGCATGTACCGACCGGTGAGGTGGTGTTCAAAACGCCTGCCTCAGAAGGTGAGGACACCACGCCCTGAGCAGCATGCCCGCATGCTTTGACCGCGCGTTCCCACAGACCGGGCCTTGCTGCGAGAATCAGGCGCATGGAACATACCTCTCGCGCAGCCAACCATTGCGCAGTGCATGCGTCCAGAACGTGAGGCTTGAGATGTTCACGCTACAACGACGTCAACTGTTGGTCGGCAGTGCAGCAGGGTCACTCGCACTGGCTGGCCTGTCGCAGCACGCCAACGCCCTGCCTTCCAGAACACTGGCCTTCCCGCGCGACCGCGGTGCGCACCCCGACTTTCGCACCGAGTGGTGGTACATCACCGGTCAGGCGACCTCGGGCAAACGTGTGTTCGGTTTTCAGCTGACCTTCTTCAGGTCACGGGTTGAGGGCACGCAGGGCATGACGTCGAAATTTGCCGCCAAACAACTGGTGTTTGCGCATGCTGCGATCACCGATGTCGATGGCAAAAAGCTCTGGCACGACCAGCGCATTTCACGTGATGGCTTCGGCGTGGCATCGACCAGCGAGACCGACATGAACATCAGGCTTCGGGACTGGTCGCTGGAGAGCAAAGGCGCGCAGTACACCGCCAGCCTGGTCGCGAATGACTTTGCCATCAGGCTGCAGTTTTCTGAAACCCAGCCGGTGCTGCTGCAGGGCAAACAGGGCTTGTCACGCAAGGGGCCCGAAGAAAAGCAGGCGAGCTACTACTACAGCCAGCCGCAACTCGCCACCACCGGCACGCTGCAGGTCAAGGGGCAGAATTTTGAAGTAACCGGCAAGGCATGGCTGGACCACGAGTGGAGCCAGGAACTGCTGCACAGCGCCGCCACCGGCTGGGACTGGATAGGCATGAACCTGGACGATGGCAGCGCCCTCACCGCCTTCCGCCTCCGCGACAAGGCCGGCGACGCACTGTGGGACGGCGGCTCTTTCCGGGCCCCCAAAGGCGACGTGTATGTGTTCAGCCGCGGCGAGGTGATCTTCAAACCGACGCGCTTGTGGAAAAGCCCTTTGACACAGACGACCTACCCGGTCGAATGGATGGTCCGCACCCCGGCAGACTTCTACACCGTCAAGGCCGTCATCGACAATCAGGAACTCGACAGCCGCCAGTCCACAGGCTCGATTTACTGGGAAGGCCTGAGCCAGCTCATCGACAGCAACGGCAGGCGCGTGGGCAGCGGGTATCTGGAGATGACGGGGTATGCGGCGCCGCTGCGGATGTGATCATGCTGGATGCAGCAAATTTCACTTACACGGCAAATTTTTAACGTATACATCAAAAATTCATGAAATGTTAACCTGGAAGTTAACATTTTGGTTTTTGTGGGCCCGCCAGGGATAAATAACAGAAAAAAAAGCCCCAAAAGAGGCTTTTTCAGGCATCAAATTGGCATCAAAGCCAATAAATACGGGCGTGAGCAGCTACTAAAAAAATAGCAAAAATCCGCACTCAGCGCTTGAGCAGCTTGCGCACCTTCAGCCCTGACACCCAGAGCGCCGAGAAGTAGATCACGGCCGAACCCGCCAGCACGGCGGCCAGCAGGCCTATGCGCAGGAGCGCAGCGCTTTTCAGGCCCGTCCAGTTCACGTGTTCGGCAGACCAGAGCAGAAACACGGCCAGCAAGGCACTGGCCCCAACCACCTGCAGCACAAATTTCACCCAGCCCGGCGCCGGCTTGTAGCTGCCGCGCCGGATCAGCCCCACCAGCAGCAGCAAGGCGTTGATGAGCGCACCGATGCCGATGGCCAAGGCCAGCCCGGCGTGCGCCAGCAGCGGCACAAACACCAGGTTCAGCAACTGGGTGATGACCAGCACCAGAACGGCGATCTTCACCGGTGTCTTGATGTCCTGGCTGGCGTAAAACCCGGGCGCCAGCACCTTGATCGCCACCAGCCCCAACAGGCCGGCGCCGTAGCCCATGAGCGCCAGGGTGGTCTGCTGAACATCGCGGTCGGTGAAGGCGCCATAGTGGTACAGCGTGGCGACCAGCGGCCTTGAAAAAGTCAACAGCGCAACCGCACAGGGCACGGACAGAAGCACCACGATGCGCAGGCCCCAGTCCAGCATGGCCGAATAACGCTCGGCGTCATTGGCGGCCTTGGCAGCCGCCAGCTGGGGCATCAGCACCACGCCAATGGCCACGCCCAGCATGGCGGTCGGGAACTCCATCAGCCGGTCGGCGTAGGTCAGCCAGCTCACGCTGCCGGGCGTGAGGTGCGAGGCGATCTGGGTGTTGATCAGCAGCGAGATTTGCGCCACGCTGACACCGAGCAGCGCCGGCACCATCAGTCTGGCAATGTTGTTGGTGGCCGGGTCAGCCCAGGCGGCCCGGATGCCTGACCAGTTGAAGGATATTCTGGGCAGCATGCCCAGGCGCAGCAGCGCCGGCACCTGCACGACCAGCTGCAGGATGCCGCCCAGCATCACGCCACCGCCAAGTGCATAAACCGGCTCGATGCCATGAGCCTTGAACCACGGCGCGCCCAGCCCGGCCGCGGCGATCATGCACACATTGAGCAGCACCGGCGTGGCCGCAGGCACGGCAAAACGCCGCCAGGTGTTGAGCACGCCCGACGACAGTGCCACCAGCGACATGAAACCGATATACGGAAACATCCAGCGCGTCATGAAGACGGCAGCCTCAAAACCGCGTGGGTCCTGCTTCAAACCGCTGGCCATGGCCCAGACCAGCACAGGCGCTGCCGCCACACCGGCCACACAAACCAGCAGCAAGGCCCAGGTCAGCAGCGTGGCGACACGGTCAATCAGCAGCTTGGTCTCTGCCTCCCCGTTCTGCGCCTTGCTGGCCGCCAGAACAGGCACAAACGCCTGGCTGAAGGCCCCCTCTGCAAACAGGCGGCGAAACAGGTTGGGAATGCGGAAAGCGACGTTAAAGGCGTCGGTCATGGCGCTGGCGCCAAAAGCCGAAGCAATGAGGAGTTCGCGGATCAGGCCAGTGATACGGGAAACCAGCGTCAGGAGGGAAACGGTGGAGGCGGCTTTGAATAAGGACACCCGGGGAGTTTAGCCCTGACGGGTACGTGGACTGGGGCCCAGACAGGAAGTAAAACGTAGCGAGGTCTTCGCAAGCAGAGCCGCGGAACTGGCTCCGCCAGGCCGCAGGCGAACGGCCCCCTCTGGGGGCAGGGAGCTACGCGCAGCGAGCGACCGTTGGGGTTATTGGGGTCAGACACCAATTTCGCTGCGGTGCACGCACCGTACCCAAAGGGCAGCCGGAGGCTGGCGAATTTGGGCTCTGACCCCAAAAACCCCGGGGCGCTATAATGGAAGGCTTCGCTTTTACTCATCCACAGACTCCTCCCAGGATCAAAGGAAACTATTTATGGCAACCGCCAAACCCAAGAAAAAGAACCCACGCCTTGCGTCGGGCCGCAAACGCGTCCGCCAGGACGTCAAACTCAATGCCGCGAACACCTCGCTGCGCTCCAAATACCGCACCGCTGTGAAGAACGTTGAAAAAGCCGTCGCAGCCGGTGACAAGGACAAGGCCAAAGACCTGTTCGCCAAGGCCCAAAGCATTGTGGACACCGTTGCCGACAAGGGCATCTTCCACAAGAACAAGGCAGCGCGCGACAAGTCCCGCCTGTCGGCCAAGGTGAAAGCCCTGGCACTGGCCCCAGCAAAGGCCGCCTAAGCAATTAGGCAAAACAGCCCGGAAGGCACTTTGAAAAAAGAACCTTTCGCCGTTTTGTAGGGTGCGCTGAAAGCGAAGTCAAAAAAGCCGTCGAAAGACGGCTTTTTTGTTTTGGCGGAGCCAAACTGCACGAAGTGCAGCTTCGCTTTCACCCGAATAAATTGCGGGACGGACCGACGGACGGGGCGAAGCCCTCCCGTCGCTAGGTCCCCAACTGATCAGATCCCCGCTCCCGAATCCGGCCCCGAATCAGCCTTTAGGCGCGTCCGGAATCAAACAAGCCTCGGCCACCTGCAACTCATTGTCTTTGGCAAAGTTGATGACAAACTCCCACGCCATGGGCTCGGCATCACGCAGTTCGGAGTTGACCACCACGCACTTCACGCCGTTGACGACGGTGGGCACACACCAGGGGGAATAGTTCAAATGGCTGCCGGGCTGGGGGCCGCCGGGGCGGAAATGGCTCATCACGCCGCACAACCTGTCAGCCCAGTCGCTGGGTCTGAAGGTTTTGCCGTCTAGGGTAACGCCCTGGATAAAGACTTCTTTGGCGGAGTTGGAGACCATCTGATGGAAGGTTTTTGCGTGCCACCGGGGTGGGAATACTACCCCTTGCTGCAGCGCACAATGATTGTATCTTATATAAGACTGCGATCCTTTTTTTGCAAGCGTGGGAGAGGCATTCATCGCGCATCGCTGTCATGCGAAATCGTCACAAATGCATGCAAGCTCTGCGCCTAAAATCAATTCCAGCCCGCGTTTGTTGCGGGTTTTGTTTTTCACCCGACTAACCTCGCCGAATCAACCGACAGCCCCGGAGTTTTCAATGACCGTAGCCCCGTCCAAGCACATCGAAGCCGCCTCCCCCCACGTGATGAACACCTATGGCCGCCTGCCCATAGCGCTGTCGCACGGCCAGGGCTGCCGCGTCTGGGACGTCAACGGCAAGGAATACATTGACGCTTTGGGCGGCATCGCCGTCAACACCGTGGGCCACAACCACCCCAAACTGGTGCCGGCGCTGCAGGACCAGGTCAGCAAGCTCATCCACACCTCCAACTACTATCACATCCCCCTGCAGGAAGCGCTGGCCAAAAAGCTGGTGGAGCTCTCGGGCATGGAGAACGTGTTTTTCTGCTCCACCGGCCTCGAAGCAAACGAAGCCGCTTTGAAGCTGGCACGCAAGTTCGGCCATGACAAGGGCATAGACAGGCCTGAAGTTGTGGTCTACGAAAAGGCTTTCCACGGCCGCAGCATTGCCACGCTGAGCGCCACCGGCAACCCCAAGGTGCAGGCCGGTTTCGGCCCGCTGGTCGAGGGCTTTATTCGCGTGCCGCTCAATGATGTGGATGCACTGAAAAAAGCAACAGCGGGCAACAAGAACGTCGTGGCCGTGTTTTTTGAGGCCATCCAGGGCGAAGGCGGCATCCACAGCATGACGGACGACTACCTGCGCGATGTGCGCAAGCTGTGCGACGAGAACGACTGGCTGCTCATGATCGACGAAGTTCAATGCGGCATGGGCCGCACCGGCAAATGGTTTGCACACCAGTGGGCCGGTATCAAGCCCGACGTGATGCCGCTGGCCAAGGGCCTGGGCTCCGGCGTGCCGGTGGGTGCCGTCGTCGCCGGTCCCAGGGCCGCGAATATCTTCCAGCCGGGCAACCACGGCTCAACCTTCGGCGGTAACCCGCTGGCCATGCGTGCGGGTCTGGAGACCATCAAAATCATGGAAGAAGAGGGCCTGCTGGCCAATGCCGTCAAGGTGGGCGAGCACCTGCGCGCCACGCTGGGCCATGCGCTTGAAGGGGAAGCCGGCCTGAAGGAAATCCGGGGCCGTGGGCTGATGCTTGGGATAGAGCTCAAGGTGCCCTGTGGCGAGATCCTCTCGCGCGCCGCTGAAAAAGGCCTGTTGCTCAGCGTGACGGCAGACACCGTGATCCGCATGGTGCCCTCGCTCACCATGACGATCGCAGAGGCCGACGAAGTTGTGGCCATCCTGGTGCCGCTGATCAAGCAGCTGTTGAAAGAAAAAGCATGAATGCCCCTGTACAGATAAAAGCGATCAAGCATTACCTGCAGTTCAGCGATCTGGATGCGTCGGAGTACGCTTATCTTTTTGAACGTGCTGCGCTGATCAAGAAAAAATTCAAGGCCTACGAAAAACACCAGCCGCTGGTGGACCGCACCATGGTCATGATTTTCGAAAAAGCCTCGACGCGTACCCGTGTGAGCTTTGAAGCCGGCATGTACCAGCTCGGCGGCACGGTGGTCAACCTGACCACCGAAGGCAGCCAGCTGGGCCGCGCCGAGCCGATTGAAGACAGCGCCAGGGTCATCAGCCGCATGGTCGACATCGTGATGATCCGCACCTACGAGCAGGACAA
>JAZKCB010000025.1:0-26079 GCA_040388335.1 Pseudomonadota bacterium
AACCACTTTACATGCACACGCCCCTGGTACTGGCCGCTGACGGCCAGAAGCTGTCAAAACAAAATGGCGCCCGGGCTCTTGATGACAGTAACCCGCTTGCATTGCTTGAATATGCCGGGAAAACCCTTGGGCTACAGGTCACACCTGCAGTCCGATCGGCGAAAGACTGGCTGTCAGTGGCGACAAAACAATGGTCGCAGACCTGTCAGTAACAGCTGCGAAATAAAAGCCGGGACAAGGCGACAAATAGCACGCAAAAGGCTGTAAGCGGCGAAAATGCGCTGGCGCCAATGTCTACACTAGAACGAAACCTTCATAACTCACAATCACAATAACAGCGGCTTTTCGTGTTTCTCTCTTTCAGGTGTTTTTGTGTTCTTTGATAAATTTTGCCGCTTCTGGCTGGCTGCTTTGGTGCTTCTGGCATCCGTCTCACCGGCAATAGCGCAAACCTGTGCCCTGCCGGGCTGGGATGGTCCCGTGGCACTGGCCAACGGCATCGTCAACGCCTATCACGGCGGCAGCGGCAGCCCGGCGGCAGGAGCCACTTCCATTTCTGTCGCATCTGCAACCGGCCTGCGAACCAACACGCGCGCCCTGAGGGCAGGTGACCTGATCCTCATCATGCAGATGCAGGATTCATCGACTGGCGCCAATGCCGGGCTGCATGAATACGCTCAAATTGTTGCCATATCGGGAACCACGTTATCTTTGAACCGGCCGCTGACGAATTCCTACAACCAGTCCATGTCCACGTCGAGCGTGCGCAACTGGCAGGTCATCTGGGTGCCGCAATACTCGTCAGCAACCATCAGCGGCACAGTCAGCGCAGATCGCTGGACCAGCAACACCACCACAGGCGTTGTCAGCGGTGGGGTTGTGGCTCTGGACGTGACGGGAAGCCTGGCATTTAACGGCACAGTGACGGTGGCGGGCGCAGGATTTCGGGGCGCGATGGGGTTGAGCGGTACTGGAACGGTTACCGCGACCGTGACCACTGCCAACATCACCTTCAACCCCGCCAGCGTCAGTACCGTCAACGGCGGGCAAAAAGGCGAAGGTACCCAGGGCACTCCACCCGTGGTGTTTGTCGGTACTGCTGCAGGCGCTACCTACACGACGCTGCTCGGGCAGGGCTATGCTTTGGGCGCAGGTGGCCAGGCAGCCATTGGCAATGCCGGCGGCGGTGCCAACGATGGCGATCCGACAGGATCTATCTCGGGCAGTATGAACTCCCTCAACGCAGGAGGAGGTGGTGGCGCCAATGCAGGCGCCGGGGGACAGGGCGGCAACAGCTGGAACAACGGAACCACGGCAACCGCCGCCCTGAATCAGGGGACAAATACCAATATCGGTAACGTTGCAGGCGGCAAAGGCGGCAACACCGAAAGCAATCTGGCAACGCGGCTGGTTCTTGGCGGCGGCGGCGGCGCTGGCGCTGCGAACAACGCAACGGCAAACGTCGTTACCACGTGGCCGCCTACCGCCACCAGCACTGTGGCCAATGGCGCATCAGGTGCTGTCACGTCCAGCGGAGCGTCCGGCGGAGGGGCCGTTCTGATTCGGGCTGGGAGTTTTTCCGCCACTGCAGGCGTGATCGACGCCCGCGGCTACAGTTCCTACAACAAAGCACTTCCAGCAGACACTGACTCTGCGGGCGGCGGTGGCGGTGGCGGGTCGGTGTTCATTAGTGCCGGCGCCGGGACGGCGGCAGGCCTGACCGTGAATGCATCCGGCGGTGCAGGCGGCTCCTCAAATTACTACAACCACGGGCCGGGCGGCGGCGGCGGCGGCGGCTATATCCTCAGTAATATCACAGGCGGCACATTCAACGTGGCGGGCGGCATCAACGGCACAGACGCCTGCTGCAGTTCCACCGGACCGATCAGTAACGGAAGCCCGAAGGCCTGGAATTCGGCCCCTGGCAACGCTGGAACCGTGCTGACAACAGGCGGCGCGGCTGCGGGCGTGCAAGGCGGCGCATCATGCCTGCCGGTCATTGCCGTTACCAAGAGCACAACGACGCCAAGTATCACAACGACAACCGGTGCAACAGCCAGCTACAGCATTAACCTGAGCAACAGCGGAGGCGCAGCCTCCAACGTTTTCCTGATTGACGCCACACTTCCGCCCGGCTGGTCATATACTGCGGCGATTGCGCCCACCTATGCCTACAACCCGGCACCACCACCGGCTGCAAACTCAAACGCTGCAGGCGCCGAAACCACCTCGGCATCGGCACCCGGCGCTTTACCGGTCAACACGCTCACCACCGTCAACACCGGTACTGCCGTGTCGTTGCGCGCAGCAGCCTCTGCTCCAGGCGTCACGCCGACAACCGGCAACAACACCGTCACGTTTGGCAGTTTTTACCTGCCGCAAAACAGCAGCGTCACCGTCAGTTTTGTGGCGACGATTCCCAACACGGCGACTGTGGGCGTGTACCACAACCCGGCCGGCGTGATCTTTCTGGACCCCACCCGCACGACGGGCATTCGCATGGTTAGCCCGGCCGCCAATGTGACGGCCAATCGCAACGCCATCGGGTACAGCGCCAACACGACCTACACCAGCGGCGGGACGACAACCGTCGGCGGCAGCAACTACAGCGGTCTCGCGGCCGGCCCCACGACCGACGACGTCACGCTGCTGCCCGACCTGTCCGTCACCAAAAGCCTGAACACCCCGACCTTCACCATAGGAACGGGCTCCCTGGCCTATGTTGTCGTCGGCCGCAACAATGGCCGCCCGATTGCCGACCAGGTTTATGCCAACACCCAGGCCACGGGTCAATCTGCAACCGCCATCATTTCCACACCGCTCTCGATCACCGACACGCTACCGGTCGGAATGACGCTGACCGCCCTCACCAACAATACGCCGGCCGTATGGACATGCACGGCCAACGCAACCAGCACGACCTTTACCTGCTCGGCCAGTGCGGCGGTCTACCCCATGGCGGCAGCTACCAACCTGGTGACTGTGACGGCACCAGTTGCCGTGTCCTCGCAAGCCTGTCCTGGTCCAGCCATCAATACGGCTACTTTCACGACATCACCTCTTGGCGATGCGGTGCCCAGCAACAACACGGGTACGGTCACCACGCCGATCAACTGCGCCACCAACCTGACCGTGACAAAAACCGATGGCAAGACAACCGTGACCGCCGGCGGTACGACGAGCTACACCGTGACCTTTGCGAGTCTTGGGCCCGCCACCGGTGATGGTGCGGTGGTGCTGGACACCCCGGGCGCAGGCCTGAGCTGCTCGGTGGCCAGTTGCACGCCATCCGGCACGGGGGTCTGCCCGGTCGCGGGCCAATGGCCAAACCTGCTCAGTGGCGGGTTGACGCTGTCTTCATTCGCATCGGGTTCAACACTCAGCTTTGTTGTGAGCTGCAACGTGACGGCCACGGGGCAGTAGCGACGCTCAGCGCCCTGGGCCTGTCCACGCTCGGCGACAATAGGGGCATGAGCGAGCATTCCGACCTTCCACAGACCCCGCCGCCGCCGCGCACCATCCGAAGCTTTGTGCGCCGCACCGGCCGCACCACCGTAGGACAGGCCAAGGCCTTTGCCGATGTCGGCCCCCAGTTTTTACTGACCTATGCGCAGGGGGCGCTGGACTTCCCCGCAGCCTTCAAACGCGAGGCGCCGGTCATCCTTGAAATCGGCTTCGGCATGGGCGAGGCGACGGCGCATATCGCCGCCGTCATGCCTGATAAAAATTTTCTTTGCTGCGAGGTTCACACACCCGGCGTGGGCGCCCTGCTCAAGCGCATTGAAGAGCAGTCGCTGACCAACATCCGCATCCTGCAGCACGACGCTGTTGAAGTCATCGACCACATGCTGCCGCTGCAAAGCATTGATGGCGTGCACATCTTCTTCCCCGACCCGTGGCACAAGAAAAAACACAACAAGCGCCGTTTGATCCAGGCCCCGCTAGTGGCCAAGCTTGCCGCGCGGCTCAAGCCCGGTGGCTATATGCACTGCGCGACCGACTGGCAGCCTTATGCCGAGCAGATTCTTGAAGTATTGAGCGCCGAGCCACTGCTGAAAAACACCGCGCCCGAAGACGGTGATGGCTACGCCGTCAAACCCGCCTACCGCCCCCTCACCAAGTTCGAGAATCGCGGCATCAAGCTCGGCCACGGTGTGTGGGATGTTGTGTTCACGCGGGTCTGACCTGCTCGCGTTGCGGCGATGACAAGGCCAAAGACAGGGGGACTGCTAACCCGCAATGGCGTAGGCCCCAGCTGCGTCAGTCTGCCCGGCGGCAACTGGGCCACCATCACGGACTTTCTGGTTGAACGCTTTCCGGCGATTGCACTCGATGTCTGGCTGGACCGCATGGCCAACGGCCTGGTGCAGGATGAATTCGGCGAGCTTGTTACGCCGCAGCGGCCCTACAAGGGCCACATGCGGGTCTATTACTACCGCGCGCTTGAAGTCGAGCCCCGCATCCCGTTTGATGAACAGGTGCTGTACCAGGACGATCATCTCGTGGTCGCAGACAAGCCGCACTTTTTGCCGGTCACACCATCAGGCCATTATTTGCAGGAGACCCTGCTGGTACGACTCAAGAACCGGCTCAACATAGACACCTTGACGCCGATTCACCGCATAGACCGCGAGACCGCCGGGCTGGTGTTGTTCTCAACCCGTGTTGAAGACCGCAACGCCTACCAGGGCCTGTTCAGGCAACACACCATCCACAAACACTACGAAGCGATTGCGCCCTGGCGTGCAAAACTCGCCCTGCCCCTCACACGTAAAAGTCGCATCGTGGAAGACGAGCCTTTCTTCCGCCAGCGCGAAGTGCCGGGTGAGCCCAACAGTGAAACGCTGATCGATGTGATGGAGGTCATGGGCGATGTGGCGCGTTACGCGCTCAGCCCCATCACCGGCAAAAAACACCAGTTGCGCGTGCACATGAATGCGCTGGGCCTGCCCATCATGAATGACCGGATGTATCCACCGGTCGATGTGACGCCCGATGATGACTTTGCACAGCCATTGCAGCTGCTTGCAAAGTCGATTGAGTTTGTTGATCCGGTGACAGGGGAGTCGCGACGCTTTGAGAGCCGGTTGGCATTGCAGGGCTTGACTCTTTGATGAGTCTCGTGGAAATTAACGTTCGAGCTAAGCGAGCGTCAGCGGCTGGAGGCCAGGCCGTCGGTTCTCCGTTTGAGCGAGGAGGCTAGGCATCGGTGCCTCGTGCTAACGTAAATGGTCCAGTATCGAGCCGGCCTGACATGCAGCGGCGTCAAAGGTCGCGATGATTAACTCGAGTTCTGTCTTAGGCCACTTCATATCGGGCAATGGCTTGGTGATCTTAGTTTGGTAAGCCAATATCTGGGCCCCGTCCGTGTCTGTGATTGGATGTGCATGGATCAGTGCATTACGCTTGACAATTAGTTTGTCGAAGTCATCGCAGACTGCCTGCAAGTTAGACACAGGCACTTTGTGAAAGGATGTAGACAGACTATTTATAGTCTTCTGTAACTCATCCTTGACGTTTCCCGACGTGAGCGGCTTACCGCGACTGTATTCCCCGACAAAGCCGCTTCTGAGGTACTCAATGATGTAGATGAGCGTCCACTCGTAGTAGGCGAAGACGTACACCGCCTTTCCAACGAGTGCCACATACGTGTCATCAACGGGTACGCTTGTGGTGGTGTGAAGTGTCATTCGGATGTCTAAGACAATTTATCCCGCAAACCCTTCGGTATAAATATGACGCTGCAACATAACGTGATCATCACAATCCTCCTGTCAGCAGCAGCCTGTTGGATTTGCCTGAATTTTGTAAAAGCCTACGCCTTCACTTCTTTAGCCGTGATCTGGTACTTGAAATCATCCGGCGAATAAGGATCAGCCCGGCCCGCAGCAGTCTCAGCCGTCGGGTACATCAAAAAGCCCAGCTTCTCGCCGGTGGACTTTGGCAGCACCACATCGTGCGCGGTGTTGTAGGCCATCCAGTTGCCTTCCCAGCCGCCGAAGAGTGCCTTGTTGACGGGGGCGACCACGGGGTTGATGGTGGTCTTGATCCAGTCTGCGGTTTCGAGGCGCATGACCTTGGCGACGTCGGCCGGGTCCATCGCCACCCAGCCGTAGCCCTTGAGGTAAACCTCTGAGCGGCAATGCTGCGCGCCCTTGAGGCTGGCCGGGTTGCCTGACAGTTCCTTGTAGCCAAAGGCTGATGGCACCAGGCGAATGCCGTACACGTCACGTGCCGGCACGCCGACCGAGCGGCACAGGCCGACAAACAGCGCGTTCAGATCGGCACACTTGCCGCCCAGGTTGCCGGTCTCCAGCATGGTCTTGATATCGCCTTCGCCGCAGCCGCGTACCTTGGGTTCGCGGTAGGTGTTGGCGACGATCCAGTCGTAAATCTTCTGCGTTTTTTCGACGTCGGTTTTGGCATTGCCAATCGCGCCCAGCGCGGTCTTGCGCACGATGCCGTCGGTGGGCACCCATTTGGTGGCGCGCGTGTAATAGTTCAGCGTGTCTGCGCTTTCAGCAGGTGCCGTCTTGTTCGACCAGTCGATGGCGCGACCCTGGGTCTGCACGCGACTGGTCAGTTCGACATAGGGCTTCTTTTCAGTCGCCGGGAATTCAACGTACAGCATCTTGGCGCCGTCCTTGCCGTCCTGCGTCATCAGCGTGGTGCCGTTGCTTGAGAAGCTGTTGTCCAGCGATTTCTGGTAGTCGCTGTTGACCGAAGGCACGGGAATCCACACCTTGGTCACGCCTTCAGGCTTCAGAATGTCGACACGCGTGGTGACATCAAAAGTGCGCCATGCGCCGCTTTGCGGGGCAAACAGCGTGCGGGAAGGTGCGGCAGAAGCAGCGGGCGTCTGGGCTAGGGCCAGCGTTGGCAGGGCGGCGGCTGCAGTCGTCGTGATGGCTGCGGCGGCGCCGGTTTTAAGGAAGGTGCGGCGTTGGGTGGTCATGGTTTTGACTCCTGAAAGTTACAGGTAAAAGAGGCTGGTGTGTGGTGGGCAATTGCTGATTATCGACTCAGACCCTGAGCAGCGGCGCGACCAGTTTCTCCGCCGCGGCGCTGGTCCAGTCCACCTCGCCCACTACACGCTGGCGCGGCGTGCCCCGGCTGTCCAGCATCAAGGTGGTCGGGAAGACCTTCACGCCCCACTGGCGCGCAGCCTTGCCGTCGATGTCCAGCAGCACCGGTAAGGTCACGCCGGTGGTTTTTGCAAACTGGAGTGCGCGCGCAGCCGGCTCCTTGAAGTTGACGGCCAGCACCAGCAGTTTTTCAGAACCGTAAAGGTCAGCGAGTTGTTGCAGGGTCGGCATTTCGGCGCGGCAGGGCTCGCACCAACTGGCCCAGAAGTTGATCATGACGGCACGGCCCGCGATATCGGCCGGGCGCCAGGTTTTGCCGGCCGTATCGACGAGCGAAAAACCTCCCAGTGGCCCGGTCCAGGACGTGACTTCAAACGCGGGCCCGGTCAGGCCCTGGGCGGCAGCCGCGCCGGCGAGCCAGGCGGCAGTTGCAGCAAGCGCGCTGCGACGGGACAAGAGGTGGTCAGACATGGGGAATAGTGGTAAGGAAACAGCTGGATGTGAGACTAACAGACGGCGCCGTGCAATGTGCGCTTGCGCTCAAAGCGATTCAGTCCTACAAAGGCGGTCTGGTCGCTGTTTTTAAACTGGTTTATTACCGACAAATCTAACAAAAACCCAAAGAAAACGACAACCATCTTGAACCTCCCGCTCAATGTCTCTGGCCTGGCACTTCCCCTGCCACCGGCATCCCCCCAGTTCATCAATCTTTACGACGACAGCACCGAGGGGCAGGCGCCCCGCATTGCGCAGGAGTTGAGCGACGGCATTCTGGCCGAGGCCGCCAGCCTGAGCCCGAAGTTTTTGTACAACGACCTTGGCTCCAAACTGTTTGAAGCCATCACCGGCCTGGACGAGTACTACCCGACACGCACGGAGGCCGCCATATTTGAAGCCGTCTCCCCCCAGATTGCAGCCACGCTGGCCGAGGTCGGCATCAAAACCCCCTGCCTGATTGACTTGGGCGCTGGCAACTGTGCCAAGGCCACGGCGTTGATCCCCCACCTGCAGCCGCGCCAGTATGTGCCGGTCGATATTTCGGTGGACTTTCTCCGCGCGTCCGCTGACCAGGTGCAAAACCTCTTCCCTGCGCTCGACATCGTCGGCCTGGGCATGGATTTTTCAAGCGGGCTGGTCTTGCCGAAAGAAGTGCAAAACCAGGAGCGTGTTTTCTTTTACCCCGGCTCCAGCCTGGGCAACTTTCACCCGGATGAAGCGCTGGAGTTTTTGAAGCACATCGCCGACCCGGCGCAAGGCAAGGCACGCGGCCTGCTGCTGGGCATAGATCTGGTCAAGGACACCGCCACGCTGGAAGCTGCCTATGACGACGCTCTGGGCGTGACTGCCGCCTTCAACAAGAACATGCTGCTCAACGTCAACGACATCATCGGCTGCGACTTTGATGTCAGGCAATGGAAGCACATCGGGCTCTTCAACACGGAGAGGTCACGCATCGAAATGCATCTTGAAGCCAGTCAGGACCTCACCGTGAAATGGCCGGGCCAGACACGCCGCTTCAAGGCGGGTGAGCGCATCCACACCGAGTGCTCCTACAAATACACGCTTGAAAGCATGACCGCCCTTCTGCAAAAGGCCGGGTTCAGGCACATCGAGCAATGGACCGATCCGAAGGGCTGGTTTGCGGTGTTCTGGGCGGCTGTTTGAGTCTTTGCGAGACCCGGCGAATGCTACCAATTAGATAGCTGCTCACGCCCATTTCTATTGGCCTAGAGGCTGATTTGATGCCTGGAAATAGGCTTTTCACATCGTTTTTAGCCCAGGTTTTGGCTTTTTTTGCTCGGTCAAGGGACGAAAACCGTCAAATGTTAACCTCCATATCAACATTTGGAAATTTTTTAACATTTACGTTAATTTTTTGCCGTAGGTGTTAAAAAAGCTTGGTGAGGACTTCCAGAGGTCGCTTGCGTGGTGAGGGTTTTGCCCTTCAAATAGAAGCCGGGGGTAGCCCGGCTTCTATGTGAAGGGTGATAACCCAAGCAAGGTAAAAATGGATCCCGGATCAAGTCCAGGATGACAGAGACACAGCAGGAGCTTGCAAGTCAGTCCCTAACCGGGTGATCAAACCCGCTCAGCAACCCAACCCTGAACAGACTTCAAAGCCTCACCCAGCTTCGAAGCATCCGTGCCACCAGCCATGGCCATGTCGGCCTTGCCGCCACCCTTGCCGCCCACCTGCTGGGCGACAAAGTTAACCAGCTCGCCAGCCTTGACCTTGCCTGTGCTGTCCGCCGTCACACCGGCTGCGATCTGCACCTTGTCGCCATCGACAGCCGCCAGCACGATGACTGCGGTCTTGAGCTTGTCTTTCAGCTTGTCCATGGTGTCACGCAAAGTCCTGGCGTCTGCGCCTTCGAGCTTTGCCGCCAATACCTTCAGGCCCTTGATGTCGATGGCCTGCGCCATCAGCTCGTCGCCCTGTGAAGACGCCAGCTTGCCCTTGAGCGCCGCGATTTCCTTTTCAAGCGACTTGACCTGTTCCAGCACCTGGCCGATACGGCCCTGCAACTCGGATGGGCTGGCCTTGAGTGAGCCTGCTGCTGCTTCTACCGTGGCTTCGAGGCCCTGCAGGTAAGCCAGCGCGTTCTCGCCGGTCACCGCTTCGATCCGGCGGACGCCGGCAGCAACGCCGCTTTCGCTGACGATCTTGAACAGGCCGATGTCGCCGGTGCGGCCAACGTGCACGCCGCCGCAGAGCTCCTTGCTGGAGCCAATCGTCAGCACCCGCACGGTCTCGCCGTACTTTTCGCCGAAGAGCATCATCGCGCCCGATTTCTGCGCGTCTTCCATAGCCATCACGCTGGCATCAGTTGCCACGTTGGACAAAATCTCGGCGTTCACACGCGCTTCGATCTCGCGGATCTGCGCGTCCGTCACCGGGGCGTTATGCGCAAAGTCGAAGCGGGTGCGCTCGGCGTTCACGAGTGAGCCCTTTTGCTGCACGTGATCACCCAGAACTTCGCGCAAGGCCTTGTGCATGAGGTGCGTCGCGCTGTGGTTGCGCACCGTCGCTGCGCGTACGGCGGTATTGACCTGGGCCATGACCGTATCGCCAACTTTCAGCGTGCCGTAGCTCATCGCGCCATGGTGGCCGAACACATCAGACTTGATCTTGAGCGTGTCGTCCACCTCGAACTGCCCGTCCTTGGTGGTGTCGCCCGTCGTGAGACGGCCCTTGTCACCGATCTGGCCGCCGCTCTCGGCGTAGAAGGGTGTGGTGCTCAACACCACCACGCCACTCTGCCCTGCATTGAGCGATTGCACGGCAACACCATCGGCATACAGCGCGACGACCTTTGCCGATTCTTCAAGCAATTCGTAGCCCGTGAACGCATGACCTTCGCCGGAATACTCAAGCGCTTTGTCCATCTTGAACTTGCCTGCGGCACGCGCCTGGTTCTTCTGTTTGTCCATCGCGGTCTTGAAGCCGGCTTCGTCAACTTCAACACCGCGCTCGCGGCATACGTCAGCCGACAAATCCAGCGGGAAGCCGTAGGTGTCGTGCAGCTTGAAGGCCACTTCGCCCGGCAACACCTTGGCATCACCGGCCAGGGCCGTGTCGAGAATCGTCATGCCGATTTCAAGCGTCTCGAAGAAGCGCTCTTCTTCAGCCTTGAGCACCGAGGTGATGCGCGCCTCGTCACTCCTGAGCTTGGGATAGGCGTCGCCCATCAGGCGGGCCAGGTCGGCCACCAGCTTGTGGAAGAACGGTGTTTTCTTGCCCAGCTTGTAGCCATGGCGAATGGCTCGGCGGATGATGCGGCGCTGCACATAACCGCGGCCTTCGTTGGACGGGTTGACGCCGTCGCTCACCAGGAAGGCGGTGGCGCGGATGTGGTCGGCAATCACGCGCAGCGACTTGTTGTCCAGGTCCTTCTCGCCGGTCTCGCGCGAGGCGGCCTTGATCAGCGCGTCAAAGATGTCGATTTCGTAGTTGCTGTGCACATGCTGCAGGATGGCGGCCAGGCGCTCCAGGCCCATGCCGGTGTCCACGCAGGGCGCGGGCAGCGGCTTGACCGAGCCGTCGGGCTGCATGTCGAACTGCATGAACACGTTGTTCCAGATCTCGATGTAGCGGTCGCCGTCCTGCTCGGGCGAGCCGGGCGGGCCGCCGGCGATTTCGGGGCCGTGGTCAAAGAAAATTTCGCTGCAGGGGCCGCAGGGGCCGGTGTCGGCCATCATCCAGAAGTTGTCGCTGGCGTATTTGGCGCCCTTGTTGTCGCCGATGCGCACCACGCGCTCGGGCGGCAGGCCAATCTCTTTTGTCCAGATGTCGTAGGCCTCGTCGTCGTCGATGTAGACCGTGGCCCAGAGCTTATCGGCCGGCAGCTTGTAGACCTCGGTCAGCAGTTCCCAGGCCCACTTCAGCGATTCGCGCTTGAAATAGTCGCCAAAGCTCCAGTTGCCCAGCATCTCGAAGAAGGTGTGGTGGCGGGCGGTGTAGCCGACGTTTTCAAGGTCGTTGTGTTTGCCACCGGCGCGCAGGCAGGCCTGCACGGATGCCGCCCGCACGTAAGGGCGCTTGTCGGTGCCGAGGAACACGTCCTTGAACTGCACCATGCCGGAGTTGGTGAACATCAGCGTCGGGTCGTTTCCTGGCACCAGTGAGCTGGACGGCACCACCGTGTGGCCCTTGGACGCAAAAAAGTCCAGGAAGGTCTTGCGGATGTCTGCGACGGACATGACGGGGGCCTGCGGGGCGGTTGACGTGGGGGTGGATGTGCTCATGTTCTGCCAGTTGGGGCCGCCCAAAGCCAATACAACATGGCACCCGGCGCGGCAAAAAGACTGATTTGTCTAAACCTTTGATTATAGTTTTGGCATTGGCAGGGCCCAGGGCAGGGTAAATGCCAAAACGCTATGCTTGGAGCCAGCCCAAAAGCGCGCTTTTCAGCCGCCGTTCAACCGCTTTCCACCGATCACCTGAAAGAGACACCGCCATGGACATGAAGACCTCCCCCATCGCCCTGCTGAAAGACCCCAGCCTGCTCAAGACCGACGCACTGGTTAACGGCGAGTGGCTCAAGGGCGGCGCCCGTTTTGACGTCAATGACCCGGCCACAGGCCTGAAGATTGCCGATGTCGCCAATCTGGGTGCCAAAGACGCCGAAGCTGCAATTGCCGCCGCCAACAAGGCCTGGCCCGCCTGGCGCAGCAAGACCGGCAAGGAGCGCCACGCGATTTTGCTGAATTGGTTTCAGCTTTTGATGGCCAACCAGGAAGACCTGGCCCGCATCATGACCTCCGAGCAGGGCAAGCCCTTTGCAGAGGCCAAGGGCGAAATTGCCTACGGCGCAAGTTTTGTCGAGTGGTTTGCTGAAGAAGCCAAACGCGTCAACGGTGAAACCCTGCCCCAGTTCGACAACAACCGCCGCCTCATGGTCATCAAACAGCCGATTGGCGTGTGCGCCGCCATCACGCCGTGGAACTTTCCGCTGGCCATGATCACCCGCAAGGTTGCACCGGCACTGGCCGCAGGTTGCCCTGTCGTCATCAAACCCGCCGAGCTGACGCCGCTGACGGCACTGGCTGCTGCGGAGCTGGCGATACGCGCCGGCATACCGGCCGGCGTACTCAACATCCTGACTGCCGACTCCGACAACTCGATTGCCATCGGCAAGGTCTTCTGCGCCAGCGACATCGTGCGCCACATCAGCTTCACAGGTTCGACCGAAGTGGGCCGCATTTTGATGGCGCAAAGTGCACCATCCATCAAAAAGCTGGCGCTGGAGCTGGGTGGGAATGCGCCTTTTATCGTGTTTGATGATGCTGATGTTGACTCTGCCGTCGAAGGCGCGATTGCCAGCAAATACCGCAACGCCGGCCAGACCTGCGTTTGCGCCAACCGCATCTATGTGCAGGACGGCGTGTATGACCAGTTCGTTGAAAAGTTCGCCGCCAGGGTCAAGAGCCTGAAGGTCGGCAACGGTTTTGAAGATGGCGTGGTGCAGGGCCCGCTGATTGAGGACGCAGCCGTTGACAAGGTGCAGCGCCACGTCGATGACGCGCTCGCCAAAGGCGGCAAGCTGCTGGCCGGTGGCCACAAGATCAGTGGCCAGTTCTTTGAGCCGACCGTGATTTCTGAAGCCACGGCCGACATGCTCTGCGCACGCGAAGAAACCTTTGGCCCGTTTGCCCCGGTGTTCCGCTTCAAGGCCGAGCAGGAAGCGATTGACGCCGCCAACAATACCGAATTTGGCCTGGCCAGTTATTTCTACAGCCGCGACATCGGCCGCATCTACCGCGTGGCGGAAGCACTGGAATACGGCATGGTCGGCATCAACGCGGGCGTGATCGCCACCGAGCACGTGCCCTTCGGCGGCGTCAAGCAGTCGGGCCTCGGACGTGAAGGTTCGAGCCATGGCATGGAGGAGTACATCGAGATGAAGTACCTCTGCATCGGTGACATCCAGCGCTAAAAGCCAGCTTTCATGCCCGTTATTTCCATCACCCTGCTGCCTGGTTATGCGGCCGATGTCGAAGCGCGCCTGGTCGGCCGTGTGGCGACGGCGGCGCGCTCCGTCATAGACGCCGTCCCGGCCGGGACCACGGTATTTGTGAACCACGCCAGCGCCTACCAGCGTGATGGCAAGCTTGTCAGCCAGGGCGCGCCGGTCCGGCCTGTGGCCAGCGACCTGGTACGGGCATTCCTGCAGGCCATGCAGGTGCGCGACCTGGCAGAAGCGCAGTCGTTTCTCTCCGACGGGTTTTCCATGTGTTTTCCTGGCGGCGCCACCCTGCGCACGCTCCCGGAAATGATCGAATGGGCCAGGCCGCGCTATCGCAGCATCGCCAAAAATTACGAGCGCTTCGAGGAAGTCTGGCGCGAGCAGGACACGGTTGTCTTTTGCAGCGGCACGCTCCACGGCAGTTGGCCCGACGGGCGCGATTTTTCTGGCATACGTTTCATGGACCGGTTTGAAGTCGCCAACGGAAAAATCACCCGCCAGGAGGTCTGGAACGATCTGGCCGAAACGGCGCCCAGGTACTGATCCGGCCGGCCGGACTCACCCCGTCAGCCCGGCACGCCGCACGAGGCACCAGAACTTGCCACCAGATCCTGCCGCCTGTGTTGAAATACATGACTCCGAATTGGCTTTAAGGCACACACCATGAACCGCAGACTCTTTATCCAGGCTGGCGCCCTCGCCTCGCTGGTAGCCGCCGCTCCCATGCTGATGGCGCAGACAGCCGCTGCCAAACGCAACCGAATCGTCATCCAGGTCAGCGACAACGACCCGGCCAAATGGAACCTGGCGCTCAACAACGCCAAAAACCTGCAGGAAGACGTGGGCGCTGCCAACGTCGACATTGAAATCGTCGCCTACGGCCCGGGCATCGGCATGCTCAAACTCGAGTCGCCCACCGGCTCACGCATTGCAGATGCGATGAAAGCCAACGTGAAGGTGATTGCCTGCGAGAACACCATGCGTGGGCAGAAGCTGACCAAAGATGACATGCTGCCGGCTATCAGCTATGTGCCTGCCGGGGTCACTGAAATCATGACGAAGCAGACTGAGGGTTGGGCTTATTTGCGGCCTTGAGTCTTTTTCAGCAAAAGACTGAAAACCGGGCGGCTTTATGGCTGACCCGGTTTTTTTATGGCTGCGCCTTACTCAGCACGAATCCCGGCCTGCCTGACAATTGCGCCAAGCAACTGCGCATCACGATTGATCGTCGCGCCAAAAGACTCGGCCGTACCGCCGACAGGTTCAAAATACTGTGCCGCCATGGTCTTTTTCATCTCGGGTGCCTGCAGCGCCTTGTTGATCTCCAGGTTGAGTTTGGTGACCACATCAGCGGGGGTACCTTTGGCAACGATGATGCCAAACCAGGCTTCAACATCAAACTGCGGGTAACCCGACTCTGCAATCGTGGGCACATCAGGCATCAGCGGCGAACGTTTCTTGCCAGTGACGGCAATCGGCACGATGCGACCAGATTTTGCGTTGGTGATCAGGTGCGGAATGCTGGCGAAAAACAGCGGCACTTCGTTCGACAGAACATCGGGCAGTGCCGCCCCACAACCCTTGTAGGGAATGTGCACGATGTCGATCTGCGCGACCGTCTTGAGGTACTCAGCCGCGATGTGCTGCGGCGATGCAATGCCGCAGGATGCGTAGCTCACGCTGTTTTTCCTTGCGTAGGCAAAAAACTCCTTGATGTTTTTCACCGGCAGCTTGGCCGCCACCGAAATGCCGACAGGCGATGAGCCCACGTTGGCCACAGGCACAAAGTCCTTCAGCGGATCAAACGGCAGCTTGTCATACAGCACACTCATCACCGACAGGTTGGCCGGCATCATGACCAGGTTGTAGCCGTCCTTCGGCAGGCGTGCGACCTCGCCCATGCCAATGCTGCCGCCGGCGCCGGGCTTGTTTTCAACAATGAACTGCTGGCCCATCTGCGTTGACAGCTGCTGTGCCAGTACGCGCGCCATGATGTCCGTCACGCCGCCAGCCGCATAGGGTACGACGATGCGCACCACCTTGTTCGGGAACGGGGCCTGGGCGTGCGCGAGGGTGATGCCCAGTGAAAGCGTGGCAAGAAGCCGACATGAAGTTTTCAAAAAATGGCGATACATGGTTGCTCCTGAATAGTTGTTTGAATCCATAGTGACGTGACTTTCCCCCGCTCCTTTTTTTAAAAAGGAGCAGCTGATTTTTTTGTTTGAAAAACGCAGCGAAGTGCGCGGTTTGCCTATCCGCCAGGGGGCGCCAGCCACTCTTCATAAAGAGCGGACCGGCTGACCTGCTGCATCAATGACGCAGGCGCAAGGCTGTCTTGCGGCAGTTCCGCGCCATCGCGCAATGCGCGGTAAGTTGAATGCAGTGCCTGCACCACGGCCGCCATGCTCTGGTGGCCTTGCAGGCAGATGGGCACGCCGAAAGAAGCCAGACGTTCGCGATCCATCAGCCTCGCACCCGCGCCGCCCAGCAGCACCGGCAGCTTGACGGCAGCGCGTATTTCTGCGAGTTGTTCCCAGGTCTTGATGCCTACAAGAAACACGGCATCGACGCCTGCTGCCTCATAAGCTTGCGCACGGGTCACCGCATCCCTGATGTCCGTGATCTGCGGCGCGCTGGTACGGCCAATGACAGCCAGCGAAGGATCGGTGCGCGCAGCCAGCGCTGCACGCATCTTGGCCACGCCCTCTTCCATAGGGACGAGCGCCGCCTTGCCGCTGGCGCCAAACGGCGTGGGCAAGAGCGTATCTTCAATCGTGAGCGCCGCGATACCCGCGTTCTCAAGCTCTTCAACCGTGCGTCTCACGTTCAGCACACCGCCGTAGCCATGATCGGCATCGACGAGTATGGGCAGGCTGCTGGCGCGGCAGACGCGGCGGGCCTGCTCCGCCAGTTCGGTCAGGGTCAGCACGATGAGGTCTGGCGCCGCCATCACAGACATGGCAGCGGTCGAGCCGGCAAACATGCCGACCTCAAAACCAGTGTCCTGCGCCAGGCGTGCCGAGAGCGGGTCAAACACGGACGCTGGATAAACGCAGGCCTTGCCATTCAGCAGCTTGCGAAACGCAGCGCGTACAGCTTGTGCTTTCATGCTTTGGCTCCCGGGGGTGTGGTGATGGGCGCACCGCCCTGAAACACCGGTTTGAGAAAGTGCGAGCTGAACCGCCACAGGCCATCGCTGCCGCGTACGCATTCGCCCACTTCATCAGCAATCAATATGGGTGGGCTGGACGGCAGCACCGGCACGCCGTCGGCGGCGTAGAGGCAGAGGATGCAATCGACATCCACCCGCTCATCGTCACGCTGCACCACGCGCAGGTTTGAAACCACATGCCGCGCTTCACGCGCGCCGCGGCCTTCACGCCACCTGTAAAACGCCTGTACGGCAGACGGTCCATTCATCACGTCAGCGCCAATCGAAAACACACCATCTTCCGTGTAGAGCTGATGGGCATTACGACCCCAGTGGTGATCGACCTCCCACCAGTAGTCGGCGAGCAAGGCACCGATGGCCATCAGCAGATCAGGCGCGGCAACGGAACGAGTGACCTGAGCCTGCACCTCAGACCTCACCATCAATATCAAGGTCATGCAGGGTCTGGCGTGTCAGCGCCCGGGCCGACGCACGCGCGGCATCGGCATTGCCGGCGACGATGGCGTCGATCAGCAGGTTGATGTGTTTGCGGCTCTCTTCGCCGGCATTGGCACGCAGCGATAAATTGACATAGACCAGTGTGCGCAGCATGGCAGTGTTCCACAGCTGCTGCATCAGCGCATTGCCGGCCACCGACAGCAGCCACTTCGACAACTGGCCGCTGAAAGATGGGTGCGATGACGCATGGCTGCTGATCTCGTCGAAGGTCTGGTTCAGCGCCAGCTTGAGCGCTTCAGCCTGTGCCCTGCCCTGGGGTGTGATGTTGCGCGCCGCCAGCTCGGCGGCGTATTCAAGCAGGGCCAGCCGCACCTGGAAAAGCTCGATCAGCTTGCCCTTGTCGAGTTCGACAATGCTGACGCCGCGCCAAGGCGCGCGCTCGGCAATGCCGTCGGCCACGATCTGCTGCAAGGCCTCACGTGTCGGCCCGTTGGAGATGCCGAACTCCTGCTGCAGCGCGGACTCGCGAATGCGCTCACCCGGTTTGTAGACACCCTCCATCACGCGCTTGCGCAGCACATCGGCCAGCCAGTCGGCGCGCGTGGCGCTGGGCATGGTGTCAACGGGCTGGTCATCGCGTTCGCTGCTGGTGCCCGCGCTGGTGTTGAAGTTCGTCATGGCTCTTTTCCGGAAATCCGATCGTGGAATTATTTGAAGTATCGGTCCTGATAGGTATGCTCGTCGACCGGCTGCTTCAGCGCCCAGTCACCGAGTTCTTCATGTCGGGCAAACCAGACGTCAGGGTGCCTTTTGAAGTACTTCAGGATCTGGTCAAACACCGAAACAATCATGGGCCGGCCGCCAAAGTGCGCGTGGAGCGTGACGACCAGCAGGCTGCCCGGCTCGTTGTTGTAGAGGTAGTCAAAGGTGTTTTTGTAAACGTCCATCAGGTCGTTCGGGCTGGAGCGCAGCACGCGGCTGTCGGTGAAGTCGCTGTTGGGCACGCCGGCAATGATGCCGCTGGCGGTCTGCACCTTGTGCGGCACATCGGTGTAGGTCACGTCGGCATGCCACTTCAGGCCGGCCTTGGCCAGAAAGCCCGCTGTCTCGGGCGTGAAGGCCAGCACGGAGCTGAGCCAGCCGGTCGGGCGCTTGCCACCCACCGAGGTCAGGATGTCGAGCGACTTGTTGATCGTTGATTGCTGCTCTTCGTCCGACATATACGTGAGCAGGCCGTCCTGCGTATAGTTGTGGCCGCCCAGGTCGTGGCCTGACCTGACGATCTGCTTCACCGATTCGGGTGATATCTCGGCGCATCGTGCGTTGGTAAAGAAGGTGGCCGGCACCTGGTTGTCGTCCAGGTTGCGGATGATGCGCCAGATGCCGTTGCGCGTGCCGTAGGTAGACCAGGCCTTGCCGGCATGGTCCACAGTACCGGGCTTGAGGCCGGTGGCCTGCACGGTGTACGAAGGCGCCTTGCCTTCAGACCAGGTTTCATACATCACGGTCACGGCGACGGCGATGCGCTTGCCGTTGGGCCAGTTTTGAGCTTGTGTCATGGTTTGTCCAGTTCCAGAAAGAAAGTTAAACGTGCAAATCGGCCCATCATGGGACCTGAAGCCTGCCCGCTGACATCGCCGTTCATGCATGCCGCTGCGGTACAGATCTTCAATTTTTGGTTAAAGTTTAATCATTAATAATGATGTAAATCAGCGGGTTTTCCCTGAAAACAGCGTATTCAACGCAGCACACCGCCCACGGCAGGGCGACATGAGAGGTCTGCCCCTCATTAAAATTGCTACGTATTTCATAGCTGCTCACGCCCGTATTTATTCGATTTGAGCTACTTTTTATACCTAAAACAAGGCACTTTGGCGTGGAAAACAGCTTGAGGGCCTTCCAGGATTGCAAGCTCCACCCTCAAAAACAGCTGTTATAGCTAATACAGCTGTTATTTCTGATGATTAAAATATCTGTTTAGTCAACATCCACAAGGATTTTTAGCTATTATTTTTATAGCTATTTTCAGACTTTCACCTTTAAGCCGTGGAGTGCGCCGCATTCACGCCTGACGAAAATCTGTAACAACAGGTCTATATCGTTGTAAATTCAAGGAATGGCAAACTTTGTCGCACAGCGGCATGGCAGCCCTGACAAGGCACAAGCCCCGAGTGCATACAAACAAAGGAAAACATGAAGCGGTTTGTCGCGGTCTTGAGTCTGGTGGTCTCCGGGGCGTGTATGGCGCAAGCAGACGAGTGGCTGACCATCATGGGCAATAAAACCGACCCGGCCGTCGACACCATTCAGGTCAACCCGATTCCTGTCAGCATGACAGAAGACCACCGGGTGATGAAGATACGCGTCAGCCGGTCCATGCAGAGGACCAACTGGGACGGCATCCCCTTTCGCTCTTACCAGGCCACAGTTGATTTCGATTGTGAGAACAAGGTCGGCAACTTCCAGCAGATCAGCTACTACCGCCAGCCACTCTGGACTGGCGAATCCCATATCACCACCACCTACGGCAAGGCCGACCCCAGGCTGATGCAGTTTCGCGGCGTGGTGCCCAACCCGGTGGAGCGCATCGTCCGCGCTGCCTGCAGGCCGCTTTCACGCAACTGATTTCATCCCAAGGGTTAACCCTTGAATCCCGAGCGACTACCTGGTCCGTATTGATACCAGGCAGTCACAACTTCCGGGGACTGCTGCCTGCCACGGCAGGATCACGCAGGAAGCTCAACACTCAACAAGGAATCAACCATGAAAAAACTGCTTCTCGTATCCCTTTGCGCCACCGCCCTGCTCGGCGCCTGCGCCGGCAACATGATGCCGATGTCGGACGCCATGGCGCCCGTCACCGTAGGCGGCGCACCGATGTACGCCAGCAAGGACATCATCGACAACGCAGTCAACTCCAAGGACCACACCACGCTGGTCGCAGCCGTCAAGGCAGCCGGCCTGGTCGACACCCTGAAGTCCCCCGGGCCCTTCACGGTTTTTGCACCTGTGAACTCGGCGTTTGACGCATTGCCAGCAGGCACCGTCACGACCCTGCTCAAGCCAGAGAACAAGGCCACGCTGACCAAGATCCTGACCTACCACGTCGTGCCGGGCCGCATGAACGCGTCCGACCTGGCCCGGCAAATCAGCGCAGGCGGCGGCCGCGCCATGCTCAAGACCGCGTCAGGTGGCACCCTGGTCGCCAGCATGAGCGGCTCGAGTGTCCTGATCAGCGACGAAAAAGGTGGCACAGCCACCGTCACGATTGCAGACGTCAACCAGTCCAACGGCGTGATTCACGTCATCAACAAGGTGTTGCTGCCCAACTAAACCATCCTGCAGGCGCCATCGCCTGCTGTAAATACAAAAGCCATGCGAACTTTGGTTCACATGGCTTTTTATTTTGATGTCAGTCCTCACGGGAATGTAGAGACACACCATCAGCGGACGTCGGCGTTTTACAATCCCATTACGCGGGTGTAGTTCAATGGCAGAACTTTTGCTTCCCAAGCAAATAGCGTGGGTTCGATTCCCATCACCCGCTCAAGCAACAATTAGTTAGTTGATTTTGAAAGAGTTTTTCACATTCAACTGACTTTGCCACCACCGTGTGCCACGCGACGGCCACACATGGCGCAATATGGCAACCATCCATACCGAGGCAACGGGCATTTTTTATGCTCGGCTAAGCGAGCTGCAAATCGACCACGAAGGTGCAGTACTACCCGACGCCCCCCCCCCGGCTGGCCACTTTTATCCCGTAATGCCGGTTTTATTGGCATTTAGTCACTCAATCTTCTCCGAGTTGCTAATTGACCATCTGCCGCACCGCCATTAGGTTGTCGGCAGGCTGTGCTGGTGACCTGGCGGGTATAGCCATCAATCACAGCATTGGTCAGATATTGGCGGCAATACTGGCCGTCACGGTTCTTGTAGGGCTTGTCTGGTCTGACTTCGTACTGACCGCCGTTATGGGAGTCAGTCCAGGCGATCTGCCGGCCGTCAGGAGCATGTTCGAGTATCTGGCCGGCACAGCCCTGGTCAACGCGGTCCATTGATCGACTAAGGTTGCCCCCGATGATGGTTGAATAGCGGAGATTTTTTCAATGTTGCGTGTTTAATGTTTTGAGAGTGTTGCACCGTAAACCCTGATCACCCTGGCCAGCAGGTGCAGGCATTTCGACCAGATCGGCTATTGAGAGGACCACCATGGTACAAAAAAAATCAAACTCCGTATTGCGACAGATTCCCTCAGGCGTTTGGGTTCTGGGCTTCGTAAGCATGCTGATGGATATTTCTTCGGAGATGGTTCATAGCCTGCTGCCCATGTTTATGGTCACCGTGCTGGGAACCAGCGCATTGACGGTGGGAATCATTGAGGGTCTGGCCGAATCCACGGCGCTCATCGTCAAGGTGTTCTCAGGCGCACTGAGTGACTACCTTGGAAAGCGTAAAGGGCTGGCCGTATTTGGCTACACCTTGGGTGCACTGACCAAACCGCTGTTTGCCATAGCGTCAGGAACCGGCCTCGTTGTCACGGCCCGGTTACTGGATCGGGTGGGTAAAGGGATTCGAGGCGCGCCACGCGATGCCCTGGTTGCCGACATCACCCCCGGTCACGTCCGAGGTGCCGCGTTTGGTTTGCGGCAGTCGTTGGATACCGTGGGGGCGTTCATGGGGCCACTGATTGCCGTGGGCTTGATGTTGTTATGGTCCAACGACTTCCGTTCTATCTTCTGGGTGGCCGTGGTGCCCGGACTTCTGGCCGTGGCACTGCTGCTGTTTGGTGTGCGCGAGCCTGAGCGGCGTGTCGGGGAGCGGCGAACCAACCCGATTCGACGCGAGAACCTGAATCGCCTTGGCAGTCCCTACTGGTGGGTGGTGATCATTGGCGCAGCATTCACGCTGGCGCGTTTCAGCGAAGCATTTCTGGTCCTGCGCGCCCAACAAAACGGCGTAGCGATGGCATTGGTGCCCTTGGTGATGGTAGCGATGAATCTGGTTTACGCGGCCTCGGCCTATCCCTTTGGCAAGCTATCAGACCGGATGAGCCATTCCACACTATTGGCTGCGGGCTTGGTCGTTCTGATTGCCGCCGACCTGGTGCTGGCCAGCGGCAATCATTGGGTCACCCTGCTGGCAGGGGTAGCGTTGTGGGGCATTCACATGGGCATGACCCAAGGCCTGCTCGCGACCATGGTGGCCAACACGGCGCCCGTCGACTTGCGTGGGACAGCGTATGGCGTTTTTAATCTCGTCAGCGGGTTGGCCATGCTTTTCGCCAGCGGCGTGGCAGGTTGGCTGTGGGACCGACACGGCGCGGCGACAACTTTCATCGGAGGTGCCATATTTGCCGGCATCGCACTGGGTGGGGTGCTCACTCGACGAGGCCGGCTCACCAGCAAATGACTTGGCTCTATGGGACTGCTGCAAATGGTTTTTCGTTCATTCTGGCTGCGAGACTAAAGAAACC
Organism: Pseudomonadota bacterium; assembly: GCA_040388335.1. Taxonomy (GTDB): domain Bacteria; phylum Pseudomonadota; class Gammaproteobacteria; order Burkholderiales; family Burkholderiaceae_C; genus Polaromonas. The sequence continues at coordinate 22,639 of JAZKCB010000025.1, forward strand.
ACGTCCCATCATCGCAGCGATTCCTTGCGCAAGGGGTGCTGCCCTTCATGAGTTGTCGCCCTTTAGATGCCAGGCGCTCTGCGCGTGGGACGCCTATGCCCTGCGCCGGTCAGTCCAGCGCGACTGACCGACTCGCCCACCCTGTTTTTTGCCTGCAGAGGTGAAAGCGCCTCAACCAAACTTCAAATTCACATTCTTTGTATAAGTGAACTCGATCAGCTCGGCAAAACATTCCTCACGACCTATGCCCGACTGCTTGACCCCACCAAAAGGCGCACCCATGAAGTGCTGGCTGGCGTTGTTGATCCAGACGTAACCCGTGTGGATGCGTTTGGCAGCCCGGTGGGCGGTGTTGAGGTTTTGCGTCCAGATGGAGCCGGTCAGGCCGAATTCGACGCCGTTGACGTCCTTCCACAAGGTGTCTTCATCGCTCCACTTGAAGACCGACATGACGGGGCCGAAGACTTCTTCCTTTGCAAGGCGCATGTGCGGTTTCATGTCTGCGAATACCGTTGCCTCGTAAAAGAAACCATCATTCAGTGCTGCATCGTCCGGCTGCTTTCCGCCGCAGACAAGGCGGCCACCATCTTCAATGCCCTTGGCGACATAGCCCTGCACCTTCTCAAGTTGCGCGCGGCTGACGAGCGAGCCCATGGTGGTTTTGGGGTCGGTCGGGATGCCGGGCTTGTGGCGCCCGGGCAGGAGCTTGACGACTTTCTCCAGCACCTGATCGTGGATGGACTCATGCAGAAACACACGGCTGGTCGAGCCGCAGCTCTGGCCCGACCATGTGAAATTCATGCCTGCAATGATGCCGTTCACCAGCTTGTCGAGGTCAGCGTCGGGGTAAGCCACAAGCGCGTTCTTGCCGCCCAGTTCAAGCAGCACGGGCTTGAGGTTGTCCGATGCCGTCTTCATCACGGCCTTGCCGGTGGGCACACCGCCAATCAGCGTGATCTTGCGCACCAGCGGGTGCCGGCCCAGTGCTTCGCCGCATTCACGACCACCACACAGAAAATTGGCAACCCCGGGCGGAAAGATATGACCCACCAGTTCTGCCAGCCGCAAGGTTGACAGGGGTGCCTGATCAGGCGCCTTGATGACCACGGTATTGCCGGCTGCCAGTGGCGCAGCCAGACGCGCCGCTGCAAACATGAAGGGGTGGTTGTACGCGACGATGCGGGCCACCACACCGAGTGGCTCCTGCACGGTGTAGTTGAAGTTGCCATCACCCATGGGAATGGTCTCGCCCTTGATTTCGGTCGCGAGGCCTGCAAAGTATTCAAGGCAATCGGCTGCAAAACCTGCGTCATGCGCAAGGGCTGACACCGGGTTGCCATTGTTCAGCGAATCAAGTTGCGCCAGCGGCATCGCGTGCTCACGCAGCACGGCAGCGGCCTTGCGCAGGTAGCGGCCTCGCTCGACAGGCGGCGTGGCAGCCCACGCCGGGAAGGCGGCCTGGGCGGCCTGCACTGCGGCATCGACGTCCTGTGCATCAGCGATGGGCGCGTTGGTGATGACTTCGTTATAGGTGGGATTGATGGTGTCGGCATAAACGCCGGCCTTGGGCGCATGCCAGGCGCCTCCGTAATAAAGGCCGCGTTGCGTCGGCAGGATGCCAGCGGGAATGTCTTTTGCGCGCATGTTTTATTGTCCTGAAGAAATCGGCTGGCCGGCCGTAAAAAATGACCAGCCACAAAAGAAGGAAGTATCAGCTTATTCAGATCGCGTCAGACCCGCCGTCATGGCTGCGCTGTAGCCGGTACTGACGATCACATCAAGCACGATGGCCTTGCCGCCGCGCACAACCTTCACTGCCTCGGCCAGCGCCTTCGCAAGCTCGGCACCTGTCTCGATCGGGCCGATGCCGCCCATACCCTGCCCCCGGGCCATCATGGCTAGGTCAGGTGCGGGGTTGCTGATGCGCTGGCCAATCCATTTGTTTTCAACCGGGCGGCCGCGCTGGCGCGCCACGCGCTCCTGGTGCACTTCGTCGTTGAAGAAGGATCGGTTGTTGACGACGATGATGAGCACGGGAATGTGCGCGTTTGATGCTGTCCACAGTGCATTGACGCCCATCATGTAGTCGCCATCGCCCATCACGGCAACCGGCAATCGGTCAGTGCCTTTGAGCGCAAGTGCCGCGCCTATGGAAACGCCCGGGCCGGCGCCTACGCCGCCGCCACCTTCGTAACCCAGGTAATCCAGCGGGTGTTCGATGTCCCACATCTCGCCGCTCCAGCTGAGCGGTGCGCGAATCAGGCTGACCGTCAGGCCCTTGACTGCGGCTTTCAAGGCCTTTGACAGCATGGGTACCGTCAGAGGCGCGCCCTGAATCAACTCGGGCACCTCAGGGATGGGCAGCCGCGAATGCGCCACCATCTTGCGGGGTTTGACGCGCTCTGTCAGCAGCTTTACCACCGGCTCGGGCTCGCACATCATGTAAACATCCATGGGCGGCAGGCCCTGGTGGTCCATGCTCCAGCCATTGTGGATGTACTGGTCAACCGACACCTGGATGACCTTGCTGCCGATGGGTTCGTTACCCCAAGCCTGCTTCAGCGTACCGGCCAGATCGGTCCAGTCCAGGCTGAGCACCACGTCCGCATCTTTCAGAACCGCCATCGCGCCGGCCGACAAAAAAGTGCCTGCAGGTGCCGCATACAGCGGGTGCGTCGTCGGGAAGGCTGCTCCAACCTTCAGGTCGGTCAGCACTTCAGCATTGAGCTTTTCAGCCAGCTTGATGCGGTCCGCCCAGCCCTCTTCACTGCGCGAAACACGGCCCATCAGAAGAACAGGCCGGCGTGCATTGGACAGCAGCTGTGCGGCTTCTTCAATCGACTCATCCGAGGGGCGGGCCGGTGGCGCAGGTTTGTAGCGTGCGTAATCGGGCAGTCTGGGCCGCGACTCCAGTTTTGACTCTTGCAGCGCTGCGTCAAAACAAACGTAGACCGGGCCTTGCGGTGCAGTGGTGGCGATTTGCAGGGCACGCAGCAGGGCTTCCTGTGCGGCGGGTATGGACGCGGGTTGTGCATCCCACTTGATGAAGTGGCGAATCAGCGCCGCCTGGTCTTGTGCGGTGTGAATCCAGTCAATCCACGGCCGGCGCTTGGCGGCATCGACAGGACCCGTCGCGCCCAGCACGATGACCGGCATGCGGTCGGTCCACGCATCAAAAATGCCCATGGAGCCATGCATCAGACCCACATTGCTGTGCAGGATGGCGCACAGCGGCTTGCCGGTGACCTTGGCATAACCCTGTGCAATGGCGACGGCGTGCTCCTCATGCAGCACCACAATCATCTGCGGCTTTTCATTGCCCAGGTGATTGACCAGGCTGTCATGCAGGCCGCGAAAGCTCGCACCCGGGTTCAGTAACACATAGGGAATGTCCATCGCCCGCATCATGTCGGCAATGGCGTCGCTGCCCCAGACGGTTTC
>JAZKCB010000025.1:26179-93641 GCA_040388335.1 Pseudomonadota bacterium
GCCTTGATAACGGCAGCCCAGCGTTTCTGGTCACTGGCAATCAGTTTGTTGAAATCCGCAGCACTGCTACTCTCAGCGTAGATGCCCTGCTCTGCCAGCTTGCCTTGCACATCAGGCAATGCCAGGGAGCGGCGCAACTCTGCATTAAGTTTGTTGATGACGGCCGGAGGCGTTTTGGAAGAAGCCACCATGCCGATCCAGATATCGCTTTCATATTTGGGCACGGTCTCGGCAATGGTCGGCACATCGGGCAGCAGTGCCAGACGTTTGGTCCCGGTGGTACCCAATGCACGCAGCTTGCCGCTGCGAATATGCGGTAAAGCCGTATTGAGCGGGCAGAACATGATGTCAACCACACCGCCCAGCAGATCGACCATCGCTGGCGCAGAACCCTTGTACGGGATCTGGGTCATGCGCGTGCCGGTCATCGATTTGAAAACCTCCGCCGCCATGTGCTGCGGGCTCCCCGAGCCAGCCGATGCATAGGTGATCCGGTCGGGCCTGGCCTTGGCCTGTGTGATGAGCTGGTCGACATTTTTGGCCGTCACGTTCTGCGATACCACCAGTACCATGGGCACACGGCCCATCATGCTGATGCCCTGCAGGTCTTTCAGCACATTGAAGGGCAGCTTGGGGTAAAGCACCGGGTTGACAGCCACCGTCTGGTTGGGCGCGACGGCAATGTAATAGCCGTCACCCTCCGTCTTTGCCATGAACTCCGTAGAGATATTGCCAGCGGCGCCAGGCTTGTTTTCCACAATCACTGGCTGGTTGAAGGACTCGGACATTTTCTGTCCGAGCACACGTGCCAACACATCGTTGGACCCACCAGGCGGCAACGGAACAATGATGCGGATAGGTTTGTTCGGGTAGTCGGCTTGCGCCAGTGCAAACGGACTGGCGAGGGTGGTGCAAGCTGCGAGGGCGCAGCTGGCAAGCAGCGAAAGACGGCGATTGACGATCATGTTTGTCTCCTGTATTTGTGGGTGCACGCGGGCATCCTAATAAATACAAGACGATCATTCAATCTTGAACTTTGAATCAATGTGAACGTGGCCCCTACGGTCGTTCACTTCGTGTAACTCCCTGCCCCCTGAGGGGGCCGCCCGTCTGTGGCCCGGCAAAGCCGGTTCCACGGCTTGAGCTTGCCGAGGATAACCTAACACCCGCTCGCTTCGCGCAGGGTCATGCTTTACACAAGTTTGCCGGGCGCAGGCTCGACAAACTTGGCGCGCGGACGCAGCAAGGTGCCGGCTGCACGCTGCTCTTGCACATGGGCCACCCAGCCTGCAAGGCGACCCAGCGCAAACAGTGCGGCCGGAGCCTGGGGCGGCAAACCCATGGCGCGGGTCAGCACCACCAGCGCAAACTCCTGGCGCGGAAACAGCCCTGTGCCAGCCTGCATCTCGTCCACGAACTGGAAGATCGCGCGCGTCTGCCGTGTCTGGTGTTCACGCCTGCGCGCGATGTCGAGCAACTGCGCCGCGCGCGGATCACCTTTGGGATAAAGCGGATGACCAAAACCAGGCACACTCTGCCCTTTGGCGTGCAACTGTGCAGCCCGTTTGACCAGCATGGCCCTGCTGCCGGGGTGGCCCAGGAACTCTTCGACGCGATCGTACATGCGCCCGACATCCACGCCGGACGTCGCACAAAGCGCGGCTGAAAGACAACTATGCAGCGTCCCGCCTGCAGACGCCACCACACGTGCACTCAGGGTGCCTGGCGGCAGCTCATGATCAGCCATCAGGATCAGGATGGCACGCAGGGCTTCGCTGTTTTCTGTGCTGACAGGTATGCCCAGCGCATGCATCAGGCCAGACACAATTGACTGGCCCTTTTGCATGGGAAGGAATTTTTTCGTCAGCCCGGCGAAACCGCAGCAGGCGACCACGGTTTGCATGATTTCACGCGCTGCCGGCAAGGTCTGACCCTGCGAAAGACGATCCAGCACGGAGCCGCGCCGCATGCCGAGCAACAGAACCACCAGTGAAAAGGACTCGAGGACACTGTCCCCCGCACGCAACGTCGCCAGGGTTTGCGCCAGCCTGACCAGCCCCGCGGAAGGCTTGCGCACTGGCCACGCTGCCGTGCGCGTGTCCAGCTCGCCCGTCCAGAGCAGTTCGGCAACGGCCTCGAACGATGAGCTCGAATGAACAAGGTCGGCAGCAAGCCATCCGCGATAACGCGGCCCTTCAGGGGTAATTTCCGTGATCGATGTCGGGAAGATCGGCTCGCCCCAGTTCATCGCCGAGGCAGCAACAGCACCGTGACCTGAACGCGCCAGCGAGCGCATTTCGACGCGAGCCACATCTTCGCGAAGGTAGAGCTTTTCTTTCAGCCCTTTTTGGGAGATGCTGCGTATCCAGCCACGGCTGACATAAGCATAGAGCGTCTGCGCACGGACGTTCAGTATCTTCATGGCCTCGGCGGCCGAGGCATAGTCGCGGCTCAGCTGTTTTTCGCTATCGTCCATGCAGTTGCCTCCAGTCCGCAGATGCGGCCCGCTACTTTATCGCAACACAATGATGAAAATACCCAGCAGCGTCAGGGCGCTGCCACCGATGACGGTCGGCGTCATGTCACCCTGGTTTTTGAAGAAAAGATAGCTCAGGGGGAAAACCAGCAGGGGTGTGCACAGCGTCAGGAGGGTTGCGATTGACAGCGGTATGTACCGCATGGCGGCGATGCCGAGGATCTGTCCGGAAATTGTGCACACACCCAGTGCCGCATAAAGCCATACACCGCTGCGACTGGCTGTTTTGAAGCGCTGCAGCAACTGCATCTTGGCCGGCGTGAATGCAAGGTGCAGCAACAGGCCGCAGGCTGCTCCAAGAAATCCGCCCAGCACCGGTTCATTCCACTCACGGACACCTGAACCCCGCAACAGGTTGCCCACGGCATAAGCCAGTGAACTGCCCAGGCCCAGCACAAGAATGGATGTTGGCAGGAAGCCTGCCGGTGCCTTGTCAACCGCAGCATCTACAGATGGCTTTTTCGAGAAAAAGCCCGGCGTGTAGCTCACCAGCATCAGGCCACCGATGGCAAGCACGATGCCGAACACAACCAGCGCACTGAGGCGTTCACCCAAAAGTACCCAGGCCATCAATGCCGTAAACAGCGGACTGCTGACCTGGAATATGCTGGCTTTGGCGGGACCAAAACGAATGACGGCTTCGTAGAAAAACCAGCGTCCAAAATAGGTTGCAAATACGCCTGCGCCCAGAAACATCCAGAAGGCATATGCATTCCAGCCCACGCTGTCCTGTCGCAGTGACAACTGCACAAGAAATGCAAGACCCGAAAACACCACGTTGACCGTGGTAGCCACCAGAAAACCAAGGCCAAGATCAATGCGCCTGGATGCAACTTTGGTGACCAGAATGCCGCTGGCAAAAAACAGCAACGCACCCAGCGCGAGGCCATAGCCCAGGATGGCATCAGACATCAATGCGCGCCTTGTTGGTGGTTGGCGTCGTCAGATCTTGAAAGCTTCAAGCGCCTCGGGGGCAAACAATTCTTCAGGCTTGAGCAGGCGTTTTGAAAGTCCCTGCTCAAAGTGATAGCGCAGGAAGGTCCGCAGGGTTTCCTCGTTCTTCTCAAAGCCGTAAGGCCAGAAATCCTCACCCATTTCTTTTTTGACCTGCTCGACGTGAGACGTCAGCCAGGGCAGCATGGCCTTGAGCGCGGCGGTCTCGTACAGGTCTTCATAGGTGCGTTTTTGCGATTCCTCAAGCGCCTTCATCATGGATCGAGCCACCCATCGATTGGCTTCATACACATCGCGGCGAATGGCGACGGTGTGCATGATGGGGAAAATTTTTGTCTCTTTGAAGTAATTGCGCTCGACCTGCTCGTAGTCCTCAAACAGGCGCTTGACCTTGCCGCCGCCCTTCAGAAAGCTCGAAGGCATGCGGGCTGTGTACAGCGCATCAATCTCACCGTCGAGCAGCATCTGGGCCAGCGTCTGCTCGGGGCCAATGCTGTGTACCTTGATGTTGGGCGGCAGGTCCAGCTTGATCTTTTCAGAGCGGCCTGGCTCTTCTTCACCGCCGGTGTAGTAGGTCACGCTGTCGACAGGCACGCCGTAATGGTCAGACAGGATGCCGCGAATCCAGACGGGTGCCGTCATCTGGTACTCAGGGTTGCCGACTTTTTTACCAATCAGGTCTTTTGCTTCGCGTATGCCGGAGTTGGCATTGACGTAAATACACGAGTGGCGAAAGAAACGCGAGGGAAAAACAGGAATCGCCACAAACGGCCGGGGGTCCCGGGACATGGACACGCTGTATGACGACAGCGACATTTCGGCGATGTCGAACTCCTTGTGCCGCAGCATGCGAAAGAAGGTTTCTTCAACCGGCATGTTGAGGTAATTGAGATCAATGCCATCGGGCTGCACGCTCCCGTCCATCAAGGCACGGGTGCGATCGTAATTCCAGCAGCCGAAGGTAAGTTTGAGTTTTGACATGTATGCGCGAGAAAAAGAAAAAGATAGAGAAACTGTGCTGCTTGACTGCTGATTATTCTGGCTTGATGCCGGACGCCACGATGGCTTTGGCCAGGCGCTCGTTCTCGCCAATGATGGCCCTGCCGTAATCAGCCGGTCCACCACCAATAGGCTCAATGCCGGCGTTGTTCAGCGTCTGGATGACCTCGGGCATTTTGGCGATATGCGCCATTTCAGCACTGATGCGTTCGATGGCACTGGCCGGTGTGCCCGTAGCTGCCAGCACGCCAACGATGGGTGCGAAGTCAAAACCAGGAATCGTCTCGGCAATAGCCGGCACGTTCGGCTCCTGGCTGGAACGCTGGGCCGCGTTGTTGGCAAGCAGCTTGACCTGCCCTGCTTTCACAAAACCCGACAGTGAAGGCAGGGCTGAAAACAGCACTTCCACCTGGCCGCCGATAAGCGCGGGAACAGACTGGCCCGTGCCCTTGAAAGGAACGTGCGTGATCTGCAGGCCAAGCGATGCCTTCAGCGCCTCCATGGTGAGATGGTGTGTACTGCCTATGCCGGAAGATCCATAGTTGAGCGTGCCAGGTTTTGCTTTGGCCAGTGCGATAAATTCCTGAAAGGTATTGACCGGCACCTTGGGATGCACGGCAAGATACAGCGGTGCGCGGGCTGCCAGCGATACCGGCATGAAGTCGCGCTTGTAGTCGTAGCCAAGATTTTTGTAGATGGCCGGGTTGATGGAAAACATGGAGCCATCGGTCACCAGGAAGGTGTAGCCATCCTTGGGTGACGTGGCGAGAACTTGTGCAGCCACAACGCCATTGGCGCCAGGGCGGTTATCCACCACCACAGACTGGCCCAGCCGCTCACCGAGGCGCTGCGCAAAAATGCGCGCCACCGTATCGGGCAGGCCGCCTGCCGCATACGGCACCACAAATTTGATCGGCCGGTTGGGATAGGCGCCCTGGGCTGTGGCGGCCAGAGGCAGCAATGAGCCCACCGCCAGCATGAGGCTGGCCAGGGCGAGAAGGCGGCGTGATGTTTTCATGGTTTGTCTCCTGGTTGTTTTATGGTGATACGTGATGCGTGATGCCGGCAGCAAGGCGGCAAGGGCAGTCACTGACAGTCAAGCTGGCTCAGGTTGAATAAGACGGCTCCAGTGCTGGCTCTTTCTTGTCCCAGACGTAGCTGCCCGGGAAGGCACGCCAGTCGCTGCTCTTGGGGATGATGGCCTGGTAGGCCACCACGCTGGACGGAATGCGCAGGTCCCCCGTGCCGATGGCGGGGGCACCCGCCTGGAAGGCACGCACAGCCTCCAGCATCTGCTTGCGGAACTCCACCACAGCCATGTCGCTGGCACCAAGCCGCTCATGGGTGCGATCGGCAATCGGCCCCATGGTGACCCACATGGCAATGTCCTGATTGGGAAAACCCGTGATGCCGGTAAAGTTGCCGGCCTTCATCGCATCGCGGTCCTGCCAGAAATTGTTGGCGCGATTCCTCAGCGGTACATATTTGTCGTCAAGGTCGGGGCCGATCTGCTGACCCAGGAACTTGCGCCAGGTGTTGGTGTCCGGCGTGGTATCCGGGTGGCCCCAGGCGATGAAATAAAACGCCGTGTTCGTGTCGTCCATGGGCACATTGATGTTGGCCACGTTGTACAGGTTATTGGGCGGTATCAGCACGGCCGAAGGCGCGACAAAAACGGTAGAGCGGATGTAGTCATTGACTGCCGCATTCTTGATGGGGCGGCGTATCGCTGCATAGCGGAAACCGTAATCGCCCCTTTCCACCTGCATGCGCGGCGCCTTGTCGGTCGATGGGCGCAACCAGTTGGTATCGGTGGCCTCGGCGCCTTCAACGCGCGCAGGCACCATGTCGGAGGAGTGCAGGCTGGAGCTGTGGGCCGAGTCAATGGCACCCTCAAGAATCTGCGCCCAATTGCAGGGAATCAGCGCCTTGGCAATTGTGACTTTGGCATCTGCCGTGGGTGCCCAGGCCGGAGGCACAAACTCGGGCATGGTTTCTTTCGGGCCCATGTAGGCCCAGACAAAACCACCCCACTCCTGAACCGGGTAGGCCAGGTGTTTGACCTTCTGGGCAAAACCGCTGGCCACAGGCTCGGAAACCATCTCAAGCACATTACCCTCGACGTCCATCTTCCAGCCGTGGTACAGGCAGCGCAGGCCGCAGTCTTCGTTGCGTCCGAAGACCAGCGAGACACGGCGGTGCGGGCAATATTCATCCATCACACCGACGCGGCCATTGGTGTCGCGAAACACCACCAAGTCTTCGCCAAAAACCCGGGCCTTGACGGGCGTGCCGTCTGGTTCGCTGACTTCTTCAATCAGGCAGACGGGCGTCCAGTGGCGGCGCATCAGCTGGCCCATGGGGGCCTTGCCTTCTACACGGCACAACAACTCATTTTCTTCGTGGGTCAACATGGCATATCCTTCAAGCGGATGAAACGGGAATCTTCCAGAAATTGCTTGCCAATCAGGGACAACGGCATTATTCTTAGACTCCTAAGATTATCCCGCATTGCCGGGCTTGTCAAGAATATTCACGGAGACCACGATGAGCGTTAACCCTGAACCCGGGGCTGCAGCCGGGGCCGCAGAACCTGCCTTTTTCAAGCTCAAGGTAGCACAGAAAAAGAAATTGGCAGAGGGTATTTACCTGTTTGAATTGCGCGATCCCCAAGGGTCAGAATTGCCGGTTTTCACTGCCGGATCACACCTGACGGTTGAGGTGCCCATGGGTGCACGGCGCAACTATTCACTCTGCAGCAACCCCGCGGACCGGGATTTCTACCAGATAGCCGTCAAGCGTGATGCCAGCGGCCGCGGCGGTTCCATCAGCATGGCCGATGACGTCAACGAAGGCGACATGCTGCCTGTCAGCGCACCACGCAACAACTTTGAGCTGCACCCACGGGCAAACAAATTCCTGTTTGTGGCCGGCGGCATAGGCATCACACCGATTCTGTCGATGATGCGCCATCTGAAAGCCCAGGGTAACGACCAGTTCAAGCTGATTTACTGCACACGCGACCCTGAAGGCACTGCTTTCCTCGAAGAGCTGCAGGGGCCTGAATTTGCAGGCAAGGTGGAGTTTCACCATGACCACGGCGACATCAACAACGCCCTCGACTTCTGGCCGGTTTTTGAATCGCCCACCAACGCCCACGTTTATTGCTGCGGCCCCCGAGGCCTGATGGATTCCGTCGCAGACATGTCGGGGCACTGGCCATCGGGCACAGTGCATTTTGAGAGCTTTGGTGTTGATGCAAGCGCCTACGCTGCCAACACCGCCTTCACCGTGTGCCTGCAAAAGAGTGGGGGCATGATTCCAGTCGCTGCTGAACAATCCATACTCGAAGCGCTCCGCGGCGCGGGCGTGCGTGTACCCAGTTCATGCGAAAGCGGTACATGTGGCTCCTGCAAGACGATTTTGCTGGCAGGTGAAGCGGAACACCGCGACATGGTGCTGAGCGATGAGGAAAAGGAACATCACATCATGGTCTGCGTGTCGCGCGCAAAATCAGCTGAACTTGTACTGGACCTATGAGCAACGAAACCGGCAAACTGAAGATAGGCGTAGCCGGCCTGGGGCGCGCCTTCACGCTAATGCTGCCGACCTTTACAGCTGACAGCCGGGTCAAACTGGTCGGCGCAACCGACCCGATTGGGGCAGCACGTGCGCAGTTCGAAAAAGACTTCAGCGCACCCACGTTTGGCTCCGTCGAAGCGCTTTGCGCAAGCCCGGGGGTGGATGTTGTCTACATTGCATCCCCGCACCAGTTCCATGCCGACCATGCCTGCATCGCCGCTTCACACGGCAAACACATCCTGGTTGAAAAGCCGATGGCGCTGTCGATGGATGAATGCACGCGCATGATTGACGCCGCGAAACGGGCGGGCGTGCATCTGATCGTCGGACACAGCCACAGCTTCAACATGCCCATCAAACGCACGCGCGAACTGATCGACAGCGGCCTGTACGGCGCCGTCAAAATGATCACAGCGATGAATTTCACCGACTTCCTCTTTCGCCCACGCAGGCCTGAAGAGCTGGACACCAAAGCCGGCGGCGGCGTGATCCACAGCCAGGCAACCCACCAGATCGACATCATTCGCCTGCTGGCTGGCGGCCAGACGACATCGGTACAGGCCCATACCGGGGCATGGGATGCCGCCCGACCAACCGAAGGCGCCTACAGCGCCTTGCTGGGATTTGAAAACGGTGCATTCGCAACCGCCATCTACAGCGGCTACGGTCATTACGACTCCGATGAATTGCTGGGCAACATCGGCGAGATGGGCCAGACCAAATCGCCGCAGGACTACGGTAGCGCCCGCAGGCGCCTGCAGACCGCAACGGACGCCGCCGAAGAAACCCGCCTGAAAGCAGCGCGCAACTATGGTGGAAGCCTGTATGCAGGCCAGCCACTCATGGCAGGCAACCCTGCGGCCCACCAGCATTTTGGTCACATCATCGTGAGTTGCGAAAAGGCGGATCTGCGCCCCATGCCATCGGGTGTAGAAATTTACGCCGACGAGCAGCGCAGTTTTGAGGCCTTGCCCGCACCCTCCATCCCGCGCAGCGAAGTAATTGAAGAGTTATATGGGGCGGTCATCGAAGGCCGCTTACCGCTGCACAGCGGTGAATGGGCCAGAGCCACAACAGAGGTTTGCCTGGCCATCCTTGCGAGTGCACGGAGCCACACCGCACAGGCCCTGCATCATCAGGTAGCATTACCTTGCAATGAAAACCGAAACCCATAACATCCTCAGGCACTGGCGGGAGGCGGTCCCCAATGACCGTATGGCCCACCTCATACGTGATACCGAGCGGGCTTTCAGACGTGCACTTCAGATCAGACTGGCTGAATATGGCGTGCCTTTCGGGCACTGGAGTTTCCTGCGCATCCTGTGGGAGGCCGATGGCCTGACACAAAAGGAACTCAGTGTGCGCGCCGGTGTGATGGAACCCACAACTTTCGCTGCCATGAAGGCCATGGAAGCGCAGGGCTACATAGTTCGCAAGCAGCTGCCGACCAACAAGAAAAACATTTATGTGCACCTGACAGAAGCTGGGCGCGGACTCAAAAAGCGCCTTGTTCCGATGGCAGAAGAGACCAACCGCATCAGCACAAGGGATGTCAGCACGCAAGACCTGGCCACCACACGCAAGGTTCTTTTGTCCATGATTGACAACCTTGCAAAGGACGAACTCGAACGCGTCGAGCTTGAACAGGCCGTCAAGGCCAGTAAAAAAGCCAGCGGCAAGGCTGGCTGATTTTTTCGTATGGCAGGCCGTTTCGGTCCTGCCGACTTCTCATCCTCAATCGAGCAGGCGTCGCTGCTCCATCCAGTCGATGTAACTTGTCGCGGCCAACGTCAGAAGATCGGGCTGGCCAACGAAATAATGCGTGGCGCCCTTGATGCACTGCATGGTCTTGTCAGAGCTGCCTGCCGCATCGTAGATGCGCTGCGTATGCGGTTGCGGTACGGCATCGTCTGCGCTGTGCTCGATGGCCAGCATGGGCACCGATATACCAGCGGCGCTTTTTTCGCCATGCGCATTGGTCTCCGGTGACCACTGCGACATCCATGAACGCAGTGTTGAAAACCGCGCCGAACCGACAGGCCCGTTGTTCACGGTTTCGGGGTTGCCCATGAAGCAGGTACCTATCGGCCTGTCGTTGGGGTCAATCGACGCATCCAGGAAACGCGGCTCGGCCATGGTTCGGTGCGTGACAAAACCACGTTCCATTTCAAGCCCGCCCTTTTTACGCAGATCTTCGAGTACCTGCCTGACCCAGTCAGTACGCCTGCGAATGCGCGCCTGTTGTCCGGCGCGGAATTTCTTCAGAAATTCAGCGGTGTAAGGCGGCTTGATTTCGGGGTTGTAGAGATTGAGCTCCGGGTCCACCCGGTCCGGATCATTTTCATCGATGACGGAGGGGTCGATCCAGTCAGCCAGCACAACAGCGCGCGAGATGTGCGCCGCCTGGAAAATAAAGCCATCGGCCGGAATCAGGTCAGCCGCCATGATGTTGCATGGGTCGCCCGCAGGCGTGTGCGTGACGCTGGGGTTTTCTGCCTGCGATTGATAGAACAGCGACAGCGAGCCACCACCGGACCAGCCGGCCATGACGATTTTTTCGTAGCCCCAGACTTCCTTGGCATGGCGCACATAGGCGCCGAGGTCAACCACCACGTTTTCCATGATGAGGGCACTGTCGTTGCGGGCATAGCGGCTTGCGGCGCAAAGCACATGCACGCCACGCTCGGCCATGGCGCGCGGCATGGGCAGCAGCTGCAGCGTCGACGCCGGATGCATGTAGATCACCAGCGTTTTGGACGGCCTGCCCTTGGGAAGGTAACGAATACCCTCCAGGTTGATCACGCCCTGGTTGCCCGCGAAGCCATAAACCTCCTTGAAGGTCGTTTTCTCGGCGAACTTGACGTGCACCCACTCGGCCTGAACTTCAAACTTCTGCGTTGAAGACATCAACAATATTCCTTGTTCTGGATAAAAAAAATCAGGCCGCAGCCGTCTCGCCAAGACGTGCTTTTTTGTCGCGCATCCATTCATCACAGGCAGCGCGGGCATTCTTGCGAAAGGCTTTTTGCTCCTCTGCACTTGTGGTGTTGACCGTCAGTTCCAGGCGTATACCATTGGGGTCGAAAAAGTAGATCGAGCGAAACTGGCCTTCATGCAACTTGGGACCCAACACTTCAACACCGGCTGCTTCAAGGCGCTTCTTGGCTTCATCCACCTTGGCCTCCGATTCGACCTGGAGCGCCAGGTGGTTCACCCAGCCCGGGGTATTAGGCGAGGGCTCGGCCGCGGTGTTGTCACCAAGATCAAAAAATGCCACACAGCTACCGTCCGTCATCTCGAAAAACAGGTGTGCAAAGATGCCTTGCTCGCCCGTGCTGACAACATCACCGCGAACCACATGAGTCAAGGGCAGACCCATGATGTCTTCGTAAAAATGACGTGTCTCCTCGGCATCGCGGCAGCGATAGGCCACGTGATTGAGCTTGTTGACGGCCACAAAACTTGCCATGGTTTTCTCCTTGATTGTTTATGCAGCTGCGCGCTGCGTTGGTAGATGTTGCGTCACCTGGTCAAGCCAGGCCTTGTCGCCCGAGAGCGAGCTCAATTCGGCGAGTGCTTCGTCCCGGGTCTGCGTCCAGCGCTCCACAACCCTGACATCGTCGCCGTCGTGCTCCTGCCACGAAAACTCCAGACGTATGCCATTGGGGTCCATGAAATAAACCGACCAGGTGCCGGCACCTACGGGTATCGGACCAATGATGGGCACAGCGGCCGATTTGAGTCGCTCGAGCAGCTGGTTGAAGCGCTCCTCCGTCGTTGTAAAAGAGCAGTGCTGCATGGCAGCGATGGCATCACGGTCACCCTTGCCTTTGGCACCCTTGGGCATCTCAAAGAAGGCAACCATGGTGTCGCCACCCGCATCGAAGAAGTAATGGCGAAGATTTTCGAACGGTGGATTACCGCGATTACCGGTGCCTGTACCCAGCCCCGGCGGCACCTTGAGAGCATGCACCAGCGGCATGCCCAGCACACGGGTATAGAAATCGATGGTCATTTTCATGTCATCGGTATTGAGCGCCAGATGATGGACGCCGCGTGTCATGGGGCTTTCAGAATGCTGAAGCCTCGTGGATGCCTGTGTCATGTCAGCCCCTTTCTTTCAGGAATGAGTTTGCGCAAGATTGAAATAAAGCTGGCCCAGATCAGGCCGTGTCGCAAGGGCCGCACTGGCTTCTGTCAGTGCGATACGGCCCTTGATCATCACGTAGGCGCGGCTGGTAAATGGCAGGGCGATGTCCAGCTTCTGCTCGACCAGCACCATGGTCAGCCCGGCATCACGCAAGGTGTTGAGCGTGCGGCGAATCTCCTCGACCACCTTGGGTGCCAGGCCGAGAAAAGGCTCATCAAGCAGCAATACCCTTGGCGACGACATCAGCGCGCGGCCGATGGCCACCATCTGCTGCTCGCCACCCGACAAAGTACCCGTCAGCTGGTGACGCCGCTCTGCAAGGCGCGGGAACAGCTTGTAGACGTAGTCAAAACGTTCCTGAACCGCTGCGGCATTGCGGCCTGCCAGCCGGACAGTACCCAGGCGAAGGTTGTCTTCAACCGACATGGGTGCGAACATGCGGCGCCCCTCCGGCACCTGCACCAGGCCATGGCCGACGATATCGTGCGTCGGCATTTTCATCAGGTCGTCGCCATCCATCAGGGCCCGGCCGGTGCGCTCACGCAAGGTGCCCGACAAAGCCGCGAGCAGTGTTGACTTGCCAGCGCCGTTGGGGCCAAGCAAGGCGATGGTTTCACCACGTGCGATCTGCATGTCCACGCCCTGGACGACTGGCCCGTGGCCGTAACCTGCAAAAAGTCCGGAAATCTCAAGCATCGGCCAGCGCCCCCACATCACCAAGATAGGCGGCTACCACCGCTTCATCGGCCTGAACTTCGGCGGGTGTCCCCTGTGCAATCTTGCGTCCAAAATTCAAAACCACCACGCGGTCGGCCAGCGCCATCAGGAACCGCATGTCGTGTTCGATCAGCAGCACGGCGATACCGCGCTGCGATATCTGGCGAATAATCTCCGACAGGCGTTCGCATTCATGCGGTGTCAGGCCGGCTGCCGGCTCGTCAAACAGCATCAGTTTGGGCCCGGCTGCAAGGCCGCGCGCAATTTCAAGCAGGCGCCCCTGACCAAACGACAGCGTCGCCACATCGGCATCGCGCCATTCGCCCAGGCCAACAAAATCCACAAGCTCATCAGCCCGCTTGACGGAGTCGGCTTCAGCCTGCGCTGCGCTGCGCAGTCCTGCCAGCACCTTCCAGAGCGATCCATGAAAGCGTGTGTGCATTCCCACCATCACGTTTTCACGCACCGACATGCTGGCAAAGGGTTTGTTGTGCTGGAACGTGCGTACGATTCCACGTGCCGCCATCGCATGTGTCGGCAACCCTGCCAGGGACTCACCATTGAAATGAAGGCTGCCAGTGGTCGCAGGCAGTGCGCCTGCAATCATGCTGAAGGTGGTACTTTTGCCCGCGCCATTGGGACCAATGACGCCGAGGATTTCACCGGCGCGCACCTCAAGGTCAACGTCGGCCACAGCCTGCAGCCCGCCGAAACGTTTGCCCAGCCCCTGCACTGTCAACAATGCAGCACTGCTCATGATTTGCTCCTTGATGCACCTGCAAGACGCCTGCGGTTAAACCAGTCCCAGATGCCGATCACGCCCTTGGGCTGGAACAGAACGACGGCAACCATAAACACGCCAAACACCAGCGCGTGGTGATGCCCGATGATGGGCGACAACACCAGCGGCAGCATGTACAGCAGTACCGCACCAATGATGGCGCCCGCGTGGCGGCCACTGCCGCCCACAATCACCATGAACAGCAGCAAAAAGGAGTTCTGCAGGCCGAAGATAGGCGGATTGACGGTGTTGTCGACAAACGCGTAAACCATGCCCGCGATACCTGCAAGCGCACTCGTGATGGTGTAGGCAATGATTTTGGTTCGCGCCACATTGATGCCCATGGCTTTCGCGGCTTCAGAGTCATCGCGCACCGCACGGCAGGCCCTGCCAAACCAGGAGCGATCAAGACGCCAGAGTATGGCCAGTGTCGCGAGCATCAGCACCACAATCACCGACGTGTACCAGGGCCCGCTCACCTGCCTGCCAAACACATTCGGCAAACGGTAATTGGCCAGCCCCCCCGCAGAGCCGGTCACCGAGCCGCCTTCGTCAAGCACCACGATGAACAGCTGCGCAAAGGCCAGTGTGGCCAATGCAAGGTAAAAACCCTCCAGCCTTGTTGCGGGTATGGCCACGATCAGCGCCAGGACGATGCAGATCGCGATACCGGCCAGGATCGCCAGGGGTAGCGGCATGCCGACCTGGAAAATCAGGATCACGATGGCATAGGCGCCAATACCGTAGAAGGTGAAATGCGAAAACGCCACCTGCCCGGCAATGCCGAACAAAAAGTTGTAGCTCAGTGCCAGCGTGACCCACAGCAGCATCTTGCGGTAGACATCCGTCTGATACGACCCCAGCGCAAAGCCAATGGCACAGAGTACAAGCGCCGTAACGATAAAACCAGCAAGCTGTTTCATGCCCTTGCCTCCCGCGCGCGCAGCAGGCCGGTGGGCCGCAGCAGCAGGAAAAGAATCAGCAATACCAGCGGCACGCCCATGGCAAGACCGGGCGGGATGGGTGCATAACGCACCGTCAGCTGTTCAACAAAAGCCAGAATGATGCCGCCCAGCAGCGCGCCTTCCACCCGGCCGACGCCGCCTATGACCAATGCCGTAAAGCCCTGTATCGCCAGCGGCAGACCCATGAGGTAATGCGCAGAAACGTTGGGCGCCACCAGCAAGCCGGCCAGGCCTGCAACAACGCCGCTCGCGGCAAATGCGAATGCAGTGACGCGCCTCAGGTTGATGCCCATCAGCGATGCAGCACGCCTGTCGATGGCGACAGCTTCAAATGACTTGCCAGCCAGCGTACGTTCAAAGAAATACCAGACTGCGACAAAAACGGCCAGCGTCACCACAATGATGAAAAAGCTCTGGTAGGAGCCCGCCACAGGGCCCAGCTCCAGCCTGCCAAAGCCGAAAGCAGGCGGCACCGGTTGAGGGTCGGGGCCGATGCCAAGCGAGACGATTTCCCGAAACACCACCAGCATGCCCAGCAACGCCAGGATGGGCGCTAGCGGCGGCGCACCCCGCTCCACCAGCGGGCGTACCGTCAGCCGCTCCGTGAGCCAGCCGATGGCAAACATGGCCAGCAGCGTCAGCGCCATGCCGACGGGATAGGGCAAGCCGGCCTGCGTCAGCAGCAGGAAACCCCCAAAGGCTCCGAGCATGGACCATTCACCCACCGCAAAATTGATGATGCCCGTGGGCCGCGTGATCAGCAGATACGAAAGTGCTGCAAGCCCGTAGATGCATCCACTGGCCAGCGCACCGACGACCAGTTCGAGAAAGTCATTCACCTGATGCCCTTGTCATTGATTGTTCAAAAACCAAACCGGTTGCAGCGCCCTCTGCGGCGAGCACGCAACCATCCTGCCTGCAAGCAGCTGGCCACCGGCTTCAGTCCCGCCAGCCCTGCTGCTGCAGTCAAGTCTGGCGGGCCGCAGGACAGCCCGCCCGTGTGCCTTACTTGATACCGACGTGGACGACCTTGCCCTGCTTGTCGCCTTCGTAGACACGAACCACCATGCCGTTGGTGTCAAAGCCGGTGCGCTTGCCGTCCGCAAAGCCGTAAGCTGCATCGGTGCTGCCCATCACACCCTTGAAGCCTTTTGTGGCCTGCATGGCGGCACGGACTTTTTCCTTGTCAGTGCTGCCAGCCCGCTTGATGGCGTCGGCCACCATCATGACGCCGTCATAGCCGTAACCGATCAGGTTGTAAGGCTCGGTGCCGGTGTCCTTTTTGTAAGCATCAATGAACGTTTTGGTGGCTGGCTTGGCCGGGTCAAAGGCGTCGACAAAGGTGATGCCATCGATCAGGCCCTTGGCCACCGTCATGTAGACCGGCACCGACAGGTTGTAGTTGGCCAGTACCGGCGTCTTGATGCCAAGCTGGCGGTAGGACTTGAGGATCAGCAGGTTGGGGCCGGTGGTGATGCCGGTCATGAACAGGGCTTCAGGATTGGCTGCGCGCACTTTCTGCATCTGCGGGTCTGCCGTGGTGGCGCCGCCTGGAACAATCTCCTCAGCCACGATCTGGATTCCGGCAGCTTCCAGTCCGCTTTTGAAGAATTTATTGGTCAGCTGACCCAGATCGGAATTTTCGCCAATCAGCGCGACCCGCTTGTAGTTCTTGTTCTTGGCGTAAGACAGCAGTGTCTGGATCTGGGTGGAAGCCAGTGGCCCGGTTTGCCAGAAGTTGGGGTTGTCGATCTGCGTCGTCAGCGTGTCACCGCTGTTGGACGGCGTCATGTGCGGTGTCTTGCTCTCCTTGGTGACAGACTGGGCCTGCTGTGTTGCAGGCGTCAGGGACACGGACAGGATGAACACGGCACCTGCATCGACCAGCTTGCGCGCCACGGTGGCGGAGACGTCAGGCTTGGCCTGGTCGTCTTCCACCAGCAGCTCGATCTGCTTGCCCAGGATACCGCCCTTGGCATTGAGTTCCTTGACGGCAAAGGTCACGCCTGCGGCAACCGGTTCGGCGTAAGCCTTGGCAACGCCAACCTTGTCGGTGATCATGCCGATCTTGATGGTGTTCTGCGCCAAAGCAGGCATGGCCGTCATGGCCACACCAGCTACAGCGACGGCAGCAACTGCCATGACGGAACGGGTGAAGTTGAAGAGTTTGCTTTTCACTGGTTTGTCTCCTTGTAGTTAATAAAAATCATCGAACAGAAACTTTGCAAGTCGCCATTTCAGGCATAGGCTGGCGCCACGCGAATAGAGAATTGCCCTATGGATTCAACACAGGCCTCAATCAGGTCACCGGGCTTGACAGGGCCCACGCCCTCCGGCGTGCCGGTCATGATGATGTCGCCCGGCATGAGCGTGTAAAACGAAGAGGCAAACTCGATCAGGCGCGCGATGTCGTAGACAAGAAAGCTGGTGTTGGATTTCTGGCGTGACTCGCCATTGACGGTCAGCCACAGGTCGAGGTTGTTGGGATCTTTCACTTCATCGGCCGTCACCAGCCAGGGGCCAGCCACCGAATAGGAATCAATGGACTTGCGAAAGCACTGGAACTCCGGGCCGCGCAAGGTCATGTCCAGCGTGACGCAATAGCCGGCGATGTAATCCATCGCATCTGCCGCCTTGATCTGGTTGCCCTGCTTGCCGATGACAATGCCGAGCTCGACTTCATGGTCATTGCGGCGGTCTGGAAAACGCAGCACGATGTCGTCGCTGCAGCCGATCAGCGACGTGCCGGCCTTGAGGAACATGCCCCAGTCCCCGATGGATGTGATGTTGCGGCCATGGCCGATGTTGGCGTCGGCCTTGCTTTCCTCGACGTGCGCCTTGTAGTTGATCGGTGCGCCAATGATCTTGCCGGGGTTGGCGACCGGCGAATCAAACTTCACGCTTGTGATCGCGTGGCTCGCGCCCTTCCTGGCCTCGGCTTCAATCGCACTGCGCAGTTGCGGCAGCGCTTCAATCAGCAGGTCCTTTTGCGGCAGCGGATAGTTTTGTGCAGGGATCAGCCCCAGCACGGGCGTGACGTCAATCACCTTGTCGCCCTGCACCAGGCCAAGCCTGCCACCGTTGAATCTGCAAATTCTCATTTTTGAATTCCTGTATTGCTTTCTTCGCGCAGGTAACCCATGCTGGCCACCAGTTCGCGGTCACTCATGAAAAATAATCTGGCGCTGTCGCTTGCCGCCGTATGTTCAACCCATTGCCACAGGGGCACTGTGAAAACGTCATTACGGCGCCATGCAATGGTGCGGTCACCAATTGTTGATGTGCCCTCGCCTTCGGCAACCACACAGATGGCGCTAGCCGTGCTGCGGGATTTCTGTGTCTTCTTGCCCTTTTCCAGCCCCATGAGGTAACAGTCCAGCGTCGGCAGCACAGGGCCGCCGCTGGTTGCGTCGATGTAGCGAAGCATGCGGCTGCCGTCAGCACGCGGCTCGCTTGCAGCAAGCGCCGCAACAGCACGCTCTGCGCTGTAGCGGAAACGGCTGGGCTTGAACGGCCCGGCGTGTGTACTTGCCCCGTCACATGAATCCGGGCGAAGCGTTGCGCCATCGTTGGGCACCGCGGGGGGTCTTGTCGCTGGCGGCGTGTAGGTCACCAGGCCAGGCGCATTCATTTCAAAAAACATGGTGTCCAGGTGATGTGACAGCGGCAGGTCCAGGCCGTCAAACCAGACCATGCGGCCTTCACCGGGATGGGTGTGTTCATGCCACGTCCACGATGGCGTCAATACGAGGTCACCTTCGCTCATGGTGCACTGCTCGGCATTGACGGTCGTCACGGCACCGTGGCCCTGCATCACAAAACGCAGTGCCGCCAGCGTGTGGCGATGGGCATGCGCAACTTCACCGGGCAACAGGGTTTGCAAGCCACCGGAGATGTTGCGCATGGTGTCAACCGACTCGCTGGCTTCGGGGTGTGTAAAAAGAAGAACCCGACGCTCGGCATCGGCCATGGCCACTTCATCCACCGCGCGCTGCACCAGCGGTTCCATGATCTCCCAAGACCACAGGTGCGCACCCGTGCGTGTTTGCGGCTGGCGCGTGGTGATGCGGTGATACCGGTCCCAGAGCGGCTGGGATTGCACCGTGTCCAGCGTTGCGATGAAGTCGGCATAGGGCGCCGGCGAAACTGCGTTGTCCATTTGTCTCCACGTGGGGATGGGTGTGCGGGGCACTGTGCCGTGCCTTTTAATACGGCCAGTCTAGTGCGATGTCATATAAATTCCTAATCAAACTGTTTATCAATAAAATCATTCCGACTGATATCATGAAAATCACAGGTTAACCCTTAAGGGCTTACCTTTACGCGGAGCACATCAATGGATCTGGTTGACTTCGACATGAACCTGTTGCTGACGTTTGATGCAATTTACCGGCATCAAAACCTGTCGGCAGCTGCGATTGAACTGGGTCTGACCCAGCCTGCCGTGAGTGCTGCGCTCAAGCGATTGCGCGAACGTTTTGACAACCCGCTGTTTGTGCGTACCTCACACGGCATGCGGCCCACGCCCTATGCGGACAGCATGTCCGTCAAGATCACGCGGGCGCTCGACATCGTTCGCGAGGTCGACCAGCCTGACGACTTCTCACCGCAAACCACGACGGTCAACTTTCGCGTTTATATCAACGACATCGGCATGCTGTTGATGATGCCGCAGGTGATGACTTACCTGAGCAAACACGCACCCGGTGCACGCCTGTCGATTTTTGACTTGCGCCCGGACGAGGTCATCCCTGCGCTCGACAGCGGCGCCATTGACCTGGCCGTCGGCTACTTTCTCGGCATGCCCAACTGGGCGCATCAACAGGTCGTGCGCAATACATCGTATGTCTGCGCCGTTCGCGGTGACCACCCTGCCATCAAAAACAGCCTGTCGCTGGAGCAGTTCGTCAATGCAAAACACGGCATGTACTGGACCAGCGGCTCACCGCACAGCGCCGTGGAGGAAGCACTTGCCAAACTTGACCTGACGCGTGACGTCATGCTGCGCCTGCCGCGTTTTTCGGCCCTTCCCTTTTTCATATCCCAGTCCGACCTGATCATGACCATTCCGGAGGACCTCGGCGTGGGCTTCAGCCGCATGGTCAACATCAAGCTTTTCAAACCGCCGCTCAAGCTGCCGAATTTCGAGATCCGCCAGTACTGGCATGAACGTCACCATGCCGACCCGGCCAACAAATGGCTGCGCAACATCATCAAGCGTGAAACCGCCGACATGCTCCTGCTGCGCAAATAAAAAAGGGCACAGGCGTCGCCGCCCGTACCCTTTTGACCGAAAGTCGAAGACCTAATGCAGCTTCACGCCGGTCTTGGCCTGCAGTGCTTCCATGGTAACGCCGGGCGCGAGTTCGACCACCTTCAGGCCCTCGGGCGTCACGTCCATCACGGCCAGGTCGGTGATGATGCGATCGACCACGCCGACACCGGTCAGCGGCAAGGTGCACTCGGGCAGGATCTTCATGTCTTCGGTGCCATCCTTCTTTTTGGCGACGTGCTCCATCAGGATGATGACGCGCTTGACACCAGCAACCAGGTCCATCGCGCCGCCCATGCCCTTGACCATCTTGCCGGGAATCATCCAGTTGGCCAGGTCGCCTTTTTCGCTGACCTGCATGGCGCCCAGGATGGACAGGTTGATCTTGCCGCCGCGAATCATCGCGAAGCTGTCATGGCTGCCGAAGATCGACGAGCCCTTGATGGTGGTGACGGTCTGCTTGCCGGCGTTGATGAGGTCGGCATCGACCTTGTCCTCCGTCGGGAAGGGGCCTATGCCCAGCATGCCGTTCTCGCTCTGCAGCCAGACTTCCTTGTCGCCGGTGAAGTTGGCCACCAGCGTCGGAATGCCGATGCCGAGGTTGACGTAAAAACCGTCTTCGAGTTCCTGTGCCGCACGTGCGGCCATCTGGTCTTGGGTCCAAGGCATGATTAGTCTCTCCTGGTTAGTTGGGGACAGAGCTGAAGGTCTGTCCCGCAAAGTTATTTGGTTTCTGTGATGGTGCGTTTTTCAATGCGCTTTTCGGGGTTGGGGTTGCACACGATGCGGTGTACATAAATGCCCGGCAGGTGAACCTGGTCCGGCTCCATCGCACCCAGCTCAACCACCTCTTCCACCTCCACAATGCAAACCTTGCCGGCCATGGCGACAGCCGGGTTGAAGTTGCGCGCCGTGAAGCGGAACTGCAGGTTGCCCGAGGTGTCGGCACGCCAGGCCTTGACGAGCGAAACGTCAGGCACCAGCGCACGCTCCATGATGTAGGTTTCGCCGTCGAATTCGCGCACTTCCTTGCCCTCGGCAATCAGGGTGCCCACGCCGGTCTTGGTGAAGAAGGCCGGAATGCCGGCGCCGCCCGCACGGAGGCGCTCAGCCAGCGTGCCCTGCGGCGTGAACTCAAGGTCCAGCTCCTTGGCCAGGTACTGGCGCTCGAACTCCTTGTTCTCGCCAACATAGCTGGCGATCATCTTTTTGATCTGGCGGGTCTCCAGCAGCTTACCCAGGCCAAAGCCGTCAACGCCGGCATTGTTTGAAATGCAGGTGAGGTCTTTCACGCCGCTGTCTTTCAGGGCTTCGATGAGCGCCTCGGGAATACCACACAGGCCGAAACCGCCAACGCCCAGGAGCTGGCCATCCTTGACGACGCCCTTGAGCGCCTCCGTTGCGGAGGGATAAAGTTTCTTCACAAAAGTCTCCTTGTAGAAATCTGAACACCAGCGCCTGTCAGGCCGCGGCGATCCCGTACGATACTACCTATTTAAATACGTAGTTTTTCGTAAAGGGTAAGTCCTGTGAAGGTGGATACAAAAGTCGACTACCAGCTTGCGTTTGACCTGGCGCCAGTCGGGCTGGTTTTGTCGCGCAACCGCTCCATTGTGGATTGCAACCAGCATCTGTGCGAGATGTTCGGCACCACCCGCGAAGAGCTGATCGGGCAGTCTTTCCTGGTGCTTTACCCCAGCGCCGACGAGTACGAACGCATAGGCGCACGCATGCTGCCCTTCCTCAATGCCAAGGGTATTTACGCCGACGACCGCATCATGAAGCGCGTCGATGGACGCAACAAGGGCGAGACCTTCTGGTGCCACGTCACGGGCCGTGCGCTGAATCGCAATGCGCCACATGAATCGGGCATCTGGACGTTTGAAGATTTGAGTTCACGCAGGCCAGTGACGGCAGAACTGACGGCGCGTGAGCGTGAGGTCGCGGCCCACCTGATGGACGGCATGACGTCCAAGGAAATAGGCCGGGCGCTGATCATCAGCCACCGCACTGTTGAAATTTACCGCGCGCGCCTGATGCGCAAGTACAAGGCATCGACCACCGCCGACCTGGTACACAAGCTGCTGGCGGGTTGACTCAGCCCGCGCGGCAAGGATTTCTCAGGGTGCCAGGTGCCAGGCATCCGGTGGCGGATCGTTGCGTTTTTTGCTGGCGCGACTCTTGTCTATCTTGCCGGCCGTCAACTGCGCCGTGTATTGCAGGCGCTTCAGGTCGTTGGGATCAGGGTTCTCGACCGGACTGAAGCTGAAACAGCACAACGTGCCGTAGACCTCGCCATCCTTGAGCACGATCGGTGCGCTGATGTGGGTGCCGACACGAAACGGGAGTTGCTTCTCAAGGGGCGCGGATGCCGGGTCTTTCGACGCATCCACGATGTAAGGGGGCATGCGGCCATCGACCACACGCTGGCACCAGGTTTCCTCCAGCGGGTTGCCGTCGCCAGCCGAGACGATGGCGTTTTCAGCCTTACTGTCCACGTGGCGGAAGACACGCTCGCCGTCTACAAACTCGGACACAAACACAACGTCCATGTGCATTTTTTCGCGCAACAGGCGCAGTACCTCAGGCACGGAATCTTCAATTCCTGCATCGGACCCGTCGGACGTCGCAACCATCAGTTCCGACACCTTGACCATCAGGTCGTCAGGCTGGTACCCCAGATCGTTGATAGGAAGCATGGACTCTCCGTTAACAGCAAAAGCAAAACGCGAAACAGCTTTTGTTTATACATTGAGCCCTGCAGCATTCAAAAGTTCTGTCGGCCGGGAGTGATACAAAACGTAAGTCAGACGGCTCAACGTGCGCCAACGAATTCGCGCAGCAAGCGCAGGCAGGACAGCTTCAACAAACAGGTTTCTTGCAAACGTCATACAGTTCATTCCGTTCTTCAAACCCTCCAATTCAAAAAGACATCTCATGAAAGCCATCGGATACAAACAACCGCACGCGCTCGATACCGGCGAAGGCCTGACCGACATCATCCTGCCCGACCCGACGCCCACGGGCCATGACCTGCTGGTGGAGGTGAAGTCGATTTCTGTCAATCCCGTCGATACAAAAGTCCGCATGAGGGACGGCGCGGCGCACGGGCAGGACTACAAGGTGCTGGGCTATGACGCCAGCGGCATCGTGAAAGCGGTGGGGCCGGACGTCACGCTCTTCAAGGCAGGCGACAAGGTTTTTTATGCCGGCTCCATCGCGCGGCCAGGCACCAACAGCGAGCTGCACCTCGTCGACGAACGCATCACCGGGCATATGCCAGCATCACTGGGGTTTGCCGAAGCTGCCGCCCTGCCGCTGACCAGCATCACCGCCTGGGAAATGCTGTTTGACCGCCTGGCCATCCCGCAGGGCCCCAACGGAGGTAACGCTGCCGGCAAGACGCTGCTCATCATTGGCGCGTCCGGCGGGGTCGGATCCATCATGACGCAGCTGGCGACGCAGCTGACCTCGCTCACCATCATCGGCACGGCATCACGCCCTGAAACCCAGGCCTGGGTGAAAGAGCTGGGCGCACACCACGTCATTGACCACAGCAAACCGGTCGCCGAAGAGCTCAAGGCCATTGGCATCCCGGCTGTGGATTACGTCGTGAGCCTGACGCAGACCGAATCACACATCGAGCAGATCATTGAAGCGCTGGCGCCGCTGGGCAAGTTCGGTCTGATCGACGACCCGAAAAACATCAACATCGGCCTGTTCAAGCGCAAGTCGCTGTCCATTCACTGGGAGCTGATGTTCACCCGCCCGGTTTTCGGCACGCCGGACATGATCGAGCAGCACCGGCTGCTGGATGAAGTGGCCAAGCTGGTCGACGCCGGGCGGGTGCGCACAACGGTGACCGAAAAGTTCGGTAGCATCAACGCCGCCAATCTGCGCAAGGCCCATGCGCTGATCGAATCAGGCAAGGCGCGCGGCAAGGTGGTGCTCGAAGGCTGGGTCTAAAACCCTGGTTTCAGCAAAACCCCTATTTCAGCATATGCCTCGGCATATGCTGAAATAGATGGCCTCAAAAGCCATTCTGCAGCCTGGAAATGCCGAAAAATGGCCATTTTCAGGCATCAAATCGGCCTCCAGACCAATAGATATGGGCGTGAGCAGCTATGAAAAGCATAGTAACCACACCGGCGACGAAGCCTGCCGAATACGCCCCGAAAACTGCCGTCAGACCTTCTTCGGCCCGTCCACCACTTCCGCCGCCGAGCGAAACGCCTCCACCGCCGTGGGCACACCGCAGTAAACGCTCGCATGCAGCAGCACCTCCTGAATTTCTTCAGGCGTGGCACCGTTGTTCAGCGCGCCGCGCACATGGCCCTTGAGCTCATGCTGCCTGCCCATGGAGGTCAGCAGGGCGACAGTGATCAGGCTGCGGGTTTTCAGATCCAGCCCCGGCCGCTGCCAGACATCGCCCCAGGCGTTGCGCGTGATGTAGTGCTGCATCGGCATGGTGAATGGCGTGGCGTTGGCAAAGGCGTTGGCAACAAAGTCCTCGCCCATCACCTGCTTGCGGGTGGCGAGGCCTGCGTCGAAGTCTTTGTTGTCTTTGGCAGTCTTGTTGTTTGCATCGGTCACGGTGTACTCCGGAAAAATTCTGAGGATAGTTCAAATCAAAAAACAAAACGCCCGCTGCGGTCAGGCCGGGCGGGCGTTTTGGAAGCTTGCCGGGCGCAGCGCACCCGGCAATCGCATCAACCTGCGCAGGAATGCGCCAGGGTCAAGAGCATGGCCAGCAGGCCGGTGCCGCAGATGGCGGTACCTACCGCCGTTTTGACGTTTCTGGTTGCGCTGCTCATTTGATGTCGTAGCGGTCCAGGTTCATGACCTTGGTCCAAGCCTTCACAAAGTCACGCACAAACACTTCGCCCGAATCGCCGCTGGCATAGACCTCGGCCAGTGCTCGTAACTGCGAGTTGGAGCCAAAGACCAGATCGGCCACTGTGCCGGTGAGTTTCAATTCATTCGTCTTGCGGTCGCGGCCTTCCAGCACAAACTCGGCATCCGCAGACTTCTGCCATTTCGTGTTCATGTCGAGCAGGTTGACGAAGAAGTCGTTGGTCAGTTCATCTCCCCGTTGGGTGAAGACGCCGTGTTTGGCCGCGCCCACATTCGCACCCAAAGAGCGCAGGCCACCGACCAGCACCGTCATCTCCGGCGCTGTCAGGGTCAGCAGGTTGGCCTTGTCGACCAGCAACTCGGCGACCGCAGTTTCATGACCCTTGCGGACATAGTTGCGAAAGCCATCGGCCACAGGCTCCAGCACGGCAAACGATTCCACATCGGTCTGTGCCTGCGAAGCATCGGTGCGGCCGGGTGCAAAGGGCACGCTCACGTTGTAGCCGGCCTTCCTTGCGGCTGCCTCAACAGCAGCCGTGCCGCCCAGCACGATCACATCGGCCAGCGAGACCTTCTTGCCGCCGGATTGCGCCGCATTGAAGTCCTTCTGGATGGCTTCAAGCTTGGCCAGCACTTTGGCCAGTTCTGCCGGCTGGTTAACTTCCCAGTCCTTCTGCGGTGCCAGGCGAATGCGCGCACCGTTGGCGCCGCCGCGCTTGTCGCTGCCGCGGAAGGTCGAGGCGGAGGCCCAGGCGGTCGTGACGAGCTGCGAGGTGGTCAGGCCCGAAGCAAGAATCTTTGCCTTCAGCGCAGCCACGTCCTTCTCATCCACCAGCGGGTGATCGACTGCGGGCACAGGGTCTTGCCAGATCAGCTCTTCTTTCGGCACCAGCGGGCCGAGGTAGCGGGCAAGCGGGCCCATGTCGCGGTGCGTCAGCTTGAACCAGGCGCGTGCAAACGCGTCGGCAAACTCCTGCGGGTTGGCCATGAAGCGGCGTGAGATCTTTTCGTAGGCCGGGTCCATGCGCATGGCCATGTCGGCAGTTGTCATCATGGGTGCGTGACGTTTTGACGGGTCGTGCGCGTCGGGCACGGTGCCGTCGCCGGTGGCGCCAACGGGCTTCCACTGGTGCGCACCGGCCGGGCTTTTGGTCAGCTCCCACTCGTAGCCGAAAAGGTTTTCAAAGTAGCCGTTGTCCCACTTGATGGGGTTCTTGGTCCAGGCGCCCTCGATGCCGCTGGTCGTAGTGTGCACGCCGTGCCCGGTTTCAAAGCTGTTGATCCAGCCAAAGCCCATGTTCTCAATGCCGGCACCTTCAGGCGCAACGCCAAGGTATTTGGGGTCAACCGCACCGTGCGCCTTGCCGAAGGTGTGGCCGCCAGCGGTCAGCGCCACGGTTTCTTCATCGTTCATGGCCATGCGGGCAAAGGTCTCGCGAATATCGCGGGCTGAGCCGAGGGGGTCGGGCTTGCCGTTCGGGCCTTCGGGGTTCACATAAATCAGGCCCATCTGCACGGCAGCCAGTGGGTTCGCAAGTTCACGGTCGCCGCTGTAGCGCTCGTCGCCCAGCCATTCGGTTTCGGAGCCCCAATTGATGTCTTCCGGCTCCCACACATCGGGGCGGCCACCACCAAAGCCGAAGGTCTTGAAGCCCATGGACTCCATCGCGACATTGCCGGTGAGGATGAAGAGGTCCGCCCAGGAAAGCTTGCGCCCATATTTGGCCTTGATGGGCCAGAGCAGGCGGCGCGCCTTGTCGAGGTTGCCGTTGTCAGGCCAACTGTTGAGCGGTGCAAAACGCTGCTCGCCGCTACCGCTGCCGCCGCGGCCGTCAAAGGTGCGGTAGGTGCCAGCCGAATGCCAGGCCATACGGACAAACAAGGGGCCGTAGTGCCCGTAGTCGGCGGGCCACCAGGACTGCGAGTCGGTCATCAGCGCATGCAGGTCCTTGATCACTGCGTCAAGATCCAGCGTCTTGAATTCTTCGGCGTAGTTGAACTCATCGCTCATGGGGTTGGAGAGCGGGGACTTCTGGTGAAGCACTTTGAGATTCAGCTGTTCGGGCCACCAGGCCGAATTGGTCGTGCCACGAGGCGTTGGCCTGGGCGCGCCTGTGGAGAACGGACATTTGGCTTCGCTTTGCATTTGCTTGTCAGACATGGAGTCTCCTTGCTTGGGTTAACAGATAAGTTGCCGATAAATGGGCCTCGGCTGCCAGTCTAGTTTTGACCTCAAAATAATCAAAGTCAATTAAAAATATTTATTTGATAGTTTTTTTCAATTAACAACTGACAGACCTGCCGATCGCACACCCCGACAGACTGACCCGGCCATGCTTTACGCTTGGGGCCAGAGACATTTTTAAAGCTTTTGAAGGAAAACCTCATGACGAGCATCAAGACCCCCCGTGCAGCGCCGCGTTATCCAGCCCCCGAACTGAAAGACCTGCCCGACGACATTCGGGCCAAGGTGCTGGAAGTGCAGGAGAAAGCCGGCTTTGTGCCCAACGTCTTTCTTGCGCTGGCCCGCCGCCCTGCCGAATGGCGCGCCTTTTTTGCTTACCACGACGCCATCATGCTCAAGGAGGAAGGCTCCAATCCCACCGGCTCATTGACCAAGGGCGAGCGCGAAATGATCGTCACCGCCACCAGCGCAGCCAACAAGTGTCTCTATTGCGTGGTGGCACACGGCGCGATATTGCGCATTTATGAAAAGAAGCCTTTGGTGGCCGACCAGGTTGCCGTCAATTACCGCAAGGCAGACATCACACCACGCCAGCGTGCCATGCTGGACTTTGCGATGAAGGTTTGCCTGCAGTCAGATGAAATTGAAGATACCGATATTGATGCACTCAAGGCCCACGGTTTTGACGATGAGGACGCCTGGGACATCGCGGCCATCACGGCCTTCTTCGGGCTGTCCAACCGCATGGCCAGCTTCAGCGGCATGCAGCCCAACCCCGAGTTTTATCTGATGGGCCGGGTGCCCAAGGCGAAACCAGCCTGAGCGCCGGCGTTCTTAGAGCTCGACCAGGCTGCGCAGCCAGTCGGGCATGGTTTTCGACTTCTGCGCCGGGAAGTCCACCCAGATGGTGGTAGCACCGCCGGCCGCGCAAATCACGCCGGGTGCATCGACGCGCTCCATGGTGCACCAGCTCTCAAACGTTGAGCGCGCGGGGTCGCTGATATACATCTTTGTGAGCACATCGCCGGGGTGTTCGAGCTGCTTGTAGAAGTTGCAAAAGGCATTGACGATGACCGGGCCTTCGCCAAGCGGATCGGGCTTGATGCCGGCGGCTACAAACCATTCGATACGGATGGTTTCCATGTAGCGGAAATAACTGCCGTTGTTGAGGTGTCCCATGGCGTCCATGTCACCCCAGCGAATCGGGATGACCATCTCATGGACCAGCTTTTTCTTTTCGGGAATTTCAATTTTCATGATGTGTGTGATGGCGGTTAGCGGTGCGCGCGAATGGAAGCAAGAATACCCGCAACAAAAAATACACAGGCCATGCCCTGCAGCAGCCCGGGCAGCTGGCCCTTCCAGATAAAGGCGTAGGCCAGCGCAAAAATCGTTTCACTCACGATCAGTTGACCGCACAGGCTGGCGCTCAGGCGCTGGCTGGCGATATTCCACAAAATGGTCGCGAGCCATGCCGAGCCGATGCCTGTCGCAACGGCGAGCAGCACAGCTTTCAGCAACCCGCCCTGCGACTGGAGTACCTGAATGTCCGAGCCGGCAACCAACCACAACAGCAAAGCCCCCAGGCCGGTCGCCATACCCAGCCAGTTGGCCCAGGTGGTGGCATTGACTTCCACATGCTTTTTCAGCCACGCGGCATTGAGGATGCCGAAAGCCGTCCAGCACACCATGGAAGCCACGGCAAAGGCGACACCGCGCCAGAACACCCACGGCGCTTGCCCTTCAACAAACAGGCCGGAAGATGCACGCATCATCAGCGCCAGACCAAAGAGCGTCAGCAGCAAGCCGGGTAGCAGCGTCGCCATGCGCAAGCCGGCGGGCCGTCCGAGCAACATCATCCAGACGGGGATGGTGCCGATGATGAGGCTGGGCACCTCGGTGCCCGCATCACGAATCGCAAAGACCAGCAGCAGGTAATAGCCGGTGAAGCCCAGCAGGCTGAGTCCGCAGGCTGCGATGGCCTGCCGCGAAGTTGGCCACGGTGCCTTGCGAAACAGCAGCATCACGACAAAAGACAGGGCGCCATAGGAAAGAAAGCGGCCGGCCGTGAAGTCCACCGCTGAAACGCCTGGAGCCATCAGCGGCGCGACAAACACAAGTCCCCACAAGGCACCAGCGGCCAGGCCGGCAAGAATGCCCGCCAGCATGCGGTTCAGGTTCCGAACCCGTCGTCTGCGGCGATGACTGCGCCATTGACAAAATGACTCTCGCCGCTGGCCAGCATCACCAGCAAGGCATCCAGGTCTTCAGGTTTGCCCACACGTTTGCGCGGCAGCATCTGCACCAGTTTTTTACCTTGGTCGGTTTCCCAATGGTGGTGGTTGATTTCGGTATCGATATAACCCGGGCAGATGGCATTGACATTGATGCCGAACCTGCCCCACTCGAGCGCCATGGCCTTTGTCATCTGCACCACAGCCGCCTTGCTCATGCAGTAAACACCGATTTGCGGCAGCACCCGCAGGCCGGCCATGGAGGCGATATTGATGATACGGGCACCCGCAAAAGTGCCGGGTGCTGCGCCGCGTGAGCGCGCCAGCATGCGCTTGCCGACTTCCTGGGCTACAAAAAACGCACCCTTGACGTTGGTGTTGAAGATGAAATCGTAGTCGTCCTCGCCCACATCCTGCAGACGCTGCGTGGTACTGACACCCGAGTTGTTGATGAGGATGTCGATGGGGCCGACCTCGGTTTCAGCGTGTGCCACTGCGGCCTTGATGCTGGCATGGTCGGTGACGTCCAGCGCGACGACATGCGCTGCCCCGCCTTCGGCCTCGATGTGCGCGCGCAAGTCCTTGAGCTTGTCCATCCGGCGGCTGGCCAGCACCACGGCAGCGCCTGCACGGCTCAATGTTTTTGCAAACTGGGCACCCAGGCCCCCGGATGCGCCGGTCACCAGGGCGACACGGCCGGAAAGATCAAGGCTGTAGGCCATCAGGACTCCTTAAACGGACATCAAACAAGACATTTCGCTTATAGCCGATGAAACAGATACTGACCTGTTTCACCGCATAAAATCACAGACAAGCCTGGGCAAAGCAGGCAACCTGTCCCGAATCATTATCAGCGAGCCCCCCGATGAACAACCAAGAAATCCTGGCCCAGTTCGGCCCCCGTGAAGCGATGGAATACGACGTGGTCGTGGTGGGCGGTGGCCCCGGTGGCCTCGCCACTGCCATTCGCCTGAAACAGCTGGCCGCAGAAAAGGGCACGGAGCTTTCAGTGGTCGTGCTGGAGAAAGGCTCCGAGCCCGGCGCGCACATTCTGTCGGGCGCGGTGATGGACCCGATTGCATTGACCGAACTCCTCCCCGACTGGAAAGCGCAGGGCGCGCCGCTGAATCAGCCAGTCACATCTGACGAGGTGCTGTTCCTCACAGAAACCAGTGCCGTCAAGACGCCTGATTTTTTTGTGCCGGACTGTTTTCACAATGAAGGTAACTATGTCATCAGCCTGGGCAATGTGGTGCGCTGGCTTGCACAGCAGGCCGAAAACCTGGGCGTTGAAATTTTCCCCGGCTTTCCGGCTGCAGAAGTGCTCTACAACGAAGATGGCTCCGTCAAGGGCGTGGCCACCGGCAACCTCGGCGTCGGCAAGGACGGCGAACCCACGGACAACTTCCAGCTCGGCATGGAGCTCCACGGCAAATACACGGTGTTTGCAGAAGGCGCGCGCGGCCACCTGGGCCGGCAGCTGATCGCCAGGTTCAAGCTCGATGCAGGCAAGGACCCGCAGGCCTACGCGCTGGGCGTGAAGGAACTCTGGGAAATCGACCCGGCCAAACACAAGGCGGGTCTCGTCATCCACACTGCCGGCTGGCCGATGGACACCGCTACCTACGGTGGCGGATTCATGTACCACCTTGAAGACAACAAGGTCACGCTGGGCCTGGTCACCGGGCTGGATTACAGCAACCCCTACCTCAGCCCGTTTGAGGAAATGCAACGCTGGAAAACCCACCCCGCCATCAAAAAATACCTCGAAGGCGGCAAGCGCATCAGCTATGGTGCGCGTGCCATCACCGCAGGTGGCGCGCTCAGCCTGCCCAAGACCGTCTTCCCCGGCGGCGCACTGATCGGTTGTGAAGCTGGTTACCTCAATGCCAGCCGCATCAAGGGCAGCCACGCCGCCATCAAGAGCGGCATGCTCGCCGCTGAAGCCGCGTACGAGGCTGTTACTGCCGGCCGCCAGCATGATGAACTGACGGCCTACCCTGAGGCCTATGCCAACAGCTGGCTGGCTGCAGAACTTGACCAGTCGCGCAACTTCAAGGCCTGGTTCAAAAAGGGCCTGTATGTGGGCTCCCTCATGACGGGCATCGAACAATGGCTGCTGCCCAAGCTGGGCATCAAGAGCCCGCCCTGGACGATTCACCGCGACAAGCCCGACTACGCCATGCTCAAACCGGCTGCTGAATGCCAGCCCATTGCCTACCCCAAGCCTGACAACAAGATCACCTTTGACCGCCTGAGCTCGGTGTTTGTCTCCAATACCAATCACGAAGAGCAGCAGCCCGCGCACCTGACACTGAAGGACAGCAGCGTGCCGGTCGGCATCAACCTGGCGAAATACGCGGGCCCCGAAAGCCGGTATTGCCCGGCCGGTGTCTATGAGTTTGTCAAGAATGAGGATAACTCCGACCGCCTGCAGATCAATGCCCAGAACTGCGTGCATTGCAAGACCTGCGACATCAAGGACCCGACGCAAAACATCGTCTGGGTCACGCCCGAGGGCGGTGGCGGTCCGAACTACAGCGGTATGTAAGAGCGCGGTGCGGGGGCGTGCACAGCCGTCGCGTCGCGCATGACCGCACAGGAAAACCCTTGGGGGCCTGCCTGACGCCTGTCAAAGCAGGCGTCTTTGCGCTATAAAGAGTCGGGGTAGCAACGCAAGGGAGGCATTTTCAGTGCGCATGGCCTGGCTGTATCAACGCAAATGGCTTTTGATTCGCCTGCCGGTATTCATTCTGGCTGCGGTCACGGCTGTATGCCTCTGGGTGTTTGTCTACCCCATGCCCCCGACGCACCTGAGCATCACCACAGCGGCCACGGATGGTGCCTACTACCTCTACGCACAGCGTTACGCCGAGCGATTTGCAGCCCACGGCATCACGCTTGAGATTCAGCCTTCAGCCGGCTCGGAGCAAAACCTGGAGCGTCTGCGGCAGGCCCAGTTTCCCTCGGACCTTGCCTTCATCCAGGGCGGCTTCGGGTATCTCGGCACCTCTGTAGAGCGGCGTGGCCGCAGGCGCGTACAGACACTGGCCAATGTGGATGTCGAGGCGGTATGGATATTTACACGCAACCGCGAGATTGAGTCGCTTGCCCAGTTGCAGGGCCTGCGTGTTGGCATTGGCCCGGAGGGCAGCGGCAGCCGCAACGTGGCACTCAAACTGCTGGAGCAGGCTCGTGTCTCGAAAAGGGAACTCACGCTTTCCCCGTTGACGGGCAACGCGGCGGTGCAAGCCGTGCGGCAAAACCAGCTCGACGCGGTACTGATGGTGGCAGGGCCAGACTCGCTTGCCATCCAGAACATGCTGGGTGTGCCCGGCATACAGCTTGCCAACCTGCGCAAATCAGCGGCCATCACAGAGCGCAATCCGTTTCTCGAGTCACGCCTGTTGCCACAAGGTACGCTGGATACCAATCTGCCGCCACGCGACATCACGCTGCTCACGACTTTAGCCAGTCTGGTCACACGCGAAGCGCTGCACCCGGCGCTCAAGCGGCTTGCGCTGGCGGTGTCCATGGAGGTGCACACTGGAGGCGGGCTGTTTTTTCGTGCGGGCGATTTTCCGTCCCTCCGGCGTATCGACTTTCCCACCGCACCGCAGGCGCGCGAGACTCTGACTCAGGGTCTGCCGCTGATGGAGCGCGTTTTGCCCTTCTGGTGGGCCCAGGTGTTGGAGCGCCTCTTGCTGCTGGTGTTGCCGGTGATGCTGGTGGCGCTGTGGCTGATGGGGCTGATTCCCCGCTACATACGCTGGATGATCGAAAGCAGGCTGAACCGCTGGTATGGCGAGCTCAAGTTCATCGAAAACGACCTGTCGAATGAAGCCCTCTCCGGCCTTGACCTCACACGCTTCCTGATGCGGCTGAACGGCATGGACAAGGCCCTGCTCGCATTTGCCTGCCCCAGGGAATTGATGGCGCGCTCCTACACGCTGCACCAGCACATCGAATTCGTGCGTCAGCGCCTCTACAGGATGCGCGGCAGATGAAACTTCTACTTCTTTACAGGCGGCGGTGGTGGCTGTTCTACCTGCCCGTCATCCTCTGCACTGCCGCGGCGCTGTGGTGGTCAGCCACGCGCTGGCAGGTGATCCCCCCCAACAGGGTGGTGATCGCCGCCGGCTCTCCGCAGGGCAGCTACTCCGCCCTCGCACAACGTTATGCCGAGCAACTCGAGCGCCAGGACATCAGCGTTGAGATTGTCTACTCTGACACACAGCGGGGAGCGCTTGAGCGCCTCGTCAACGACAGTGACCACGCCAGCTTCGGCTTCGGGCTTGGCATTTATGCCAAGCCTGACAAGCCGCTACAAGCTCTGGCCGTCATGGCGCAGGAACCCGTCTGGATTTTCTCGGGCCCGGGCGGGCCTGCATCACTGACCCAGTTAAAGCCTGGCACGCGTGTGGCGGCAGGTCCCCCTGGATCGTCGTCCTTCATTGCAGCCCGCGCCATGCTGGACCATGCAGGTATACGCGTTGCCGATATCCGCATCGATCCGGCTACCGGGGTGGTGGCGGCCGAAGCCCTGATGGACGGCAACCTCGACGTGGTGTTTCAGGCAGCGGGAGCCGACGCACAAGCCATCAAACTGTTGATCGGCCAACCAGGCATCCAGCTGCTGGGCACTGAACACGCCGGAAGCCTTGCCACAAAAGAGCCGCGCCTGCAGCCGCTATTGCTGCCGCAGGGCGCCGTAGAACTGCGGGGAGACATTCCGCCTCGCGATCTCACTCTGATGAGCCTGCAAACCCACCTGCTGGTACGCCCCGATGTCCACCCTGCACTGCAACGCGCCGTGCTGGACGCCGCCGTTGAAATACACGAAGTGCCCAGCTTTTTGCAGAGGCACGGGCAGTTTCCGAGTTTCAAGGGCACGGACTTTCCGCTCTCTCCGGCTGCAAGAGACTACAGCCTGGGCACACGTCCCTGGCTG
Source organism: Pseudomonadota bacterium (assembly GCA_040388335.1). GTDB lineage: Bacteria > Pseudomonadota > Gammaproteobacteria > Burkholderiales > Burkholderiaceae_C > Polaromonas. Next base: position 60,360 of record JAZKCB010000025.1, read on the forward strand.
GAGACCCTGCTGCCCTATCGCGCGGCCCAGCGCATGGAACTGTTTCTTTATGCCGTCGTTCCAATCCTCGCCATTGCCCTGCTCGTGTTTGCATGGATTCCCAGGCTTTTTGACTGGCGCATCAGGGCCGCACTGAACCACTTTTACGGCGACGTGAAGTTTCTTGAGAGCGAGATGGACAGTATGGCCAGCGAACAGCCCATGGCGCTGAAACGCCTGCTCGAACGCCTGGATGTCATCGAACGCCAGGTCGTCGCGCTGGACATGCCGGATGAATTTGCGGAGCGCTGGTACACGCTGCGCGAGCATCTTGCTGCGGCGCAGGACCGTCTCCTGAAACTTCGTGCACGTTGAAGCGCGGTTTTTAAAACGACAAAGAGACATCGCATGGATATTGTCATCACCGGCGGCGCCGGCTTCCTGGGCGCGAGGCTGGCGCGCGAACTGCTTGCGCGCGGAAGTCTTTCCGTAGCTGGCAATGATGCGCAAGCCATCCACTCCATCACGCTTGTAGATCGCATGACGCCGCCGCCGGATCTGGCTGCCGACAGCCGGGTTTGTGTAATCACCGGGGACCTCAACGGACTATTGAAATCAGATACCGCCGCAACTGCAGTCATACAAGCTCGGCACGGACTTGTTTTTCACCTCGCAGCAGCCGTCAGCGGTGAATGCGAGGCTGACTTTGACCTCGGCATGCGCAGCAACATCGATGCGACCAGGGCGTTGCTGGAGGCCTGCCGCGCCCTGAAGACTGTACCGACTTTTGTTTTTGCGAGCTCGCTCGCCGTGTTCGGCAACTCGCCCGAGCAGCCCTTGCCCGCTGTCATCGACGATAGCACCCTGCCCACGCCACAGAACAGCTACGGCATCCAGAAATTCATCGGCGAGCAACTGGTGGCCGACTATGCCCGCAAGGGTTTTATACGGGGCCGCAATGTGAGACTGATGACGGTCAGCGTCAGGCCTGGCAGACCAAATGGCGCAGCCTCGGGCTTTCTGAGCGGCATGATCCGCGAACCGCTGGCCGGCATTCGTGCCGTATGCCCCGTTACGCCGGACACTGCGGTGGCCCTCTCGTCTCCTGCACGAGCCATCGAGGGCATGATTCGGGCGGCAGAAGCCAGCGACGTGGACTGGGGTGCAAGAACAGCCATCAACCTGCCAGCCATCACCACAACAGTCGGGGACATGGCTGTAGCGCTGGCAGATGTGGCCGGCAAACAGTGCGCAGACCTGATTGACTGGGTGCCGGATGCGTCGGTTGAGCGCATCATCACCAGCTGGCCGTCACGCATCAATGCCACGCGCGCCCGCGCTCTGGGGCTGATGCCGGATCTTGATTTCAAGAGCATCATCCAGGCCTACTTAAGCGAAAACCCGCGAACACAGGTGCGACTGCCGCAGTAATAATGTGCCAGCCCCGGCCTTGTGCGGGCAAGAGTTTCATCAGGCAGCATCAATCCACCGGAGACAAATAAAATGAAATTTTCAAAACTGATTGTCGGCATGAGCCTGGCTATGGGTTTTATGGCATCTGCGAGTGCGCAGACGACCATGAAAATCAGTATCTCCACGGCACAAAATTCGCATCAGGGTGTGGCCATCGACACCTTTGCAAAGGAAGTCGAAACACGCACGGGCGGCCGCTACAAGGTCCAGACCTTCTATAACGGCGCGCTCGGCGGCGAACGCGAGTCCATCGAGGCAGTTCAATTGGGAACGCAGGAACTGGCTTTTTCATCCACCGGGCCAGTACCCAACTTCGTGCCGGACACCAAGATCCTTGACGTGCCCTTCCTGTTCCGGGACAAGGCACATGCGCGTGCAGTGCTCGACGGCCCGATTGGCCAGGACCTTCTGACCAAGTTCGATTCGAAAGGCTTCAAGGCTCTCGCATGGGCCGAGAACGGCTTTCGCCACATGACCAACAGCAAGCGTGACGTGAGGACCCCTGAAGATCTCAAGGGCCTGAAAATGCGCACGATGGAAAACCCGGTGCACATCGCGGCCTACAAGGGCCTGGGCATCATCACGACGCCCATGGCATTTCCGGAAGTCTTCACTGCGCTGCAACAGGGTACTGTCGATGGCCAGGAAAATCCGCTGCCGGTGATCATGTCCGCCAAATTTTCACAGGTCCAGAAGCACCTTTCTCTGACAGGCCACGTCTACTCGCCCTGCATCTTTTTGATGAACAAGGCCGCCTTCGACAAACTTGGCGCTGCCGACAAGACAGCGTTCCTCGAGGCTGCCAAAGTTGCGGTCAAAGCCAATCGTGACCGCGTTGACCAGGACGATGCAAACGGCGTGAAAGAGCTGCGCGCCCAGGGTATGACCGTGATCGACAATGTTGACAAAGCGAAATTTGTAGCGATGCTCGCGCCTGTCAATGCGGAATTTGAAAAGCAGTTCGGCAAGGCCAACCTGGACAAGATCCGCAACTACAAATAATCGGCCAGCGATCACAAGCAAGACCGCAGCGCGTGTCTGTGGGACACGCCCACAAGCCACCTGCTAGTGGGCGTTTTTACGAATCAAGCAGACAAGACCGGACATCATGAAACAGGCATTTCTCAGGTTCGAACGCCGGACCACCGGTTTTGCCATGATGGTGGCATGTGTGATGCTCGTCATCGCTTCAGCGCTGGGCATGTTCCAGATCATTACCCGTTTCATTCTTGAACAACCTGCCGAATGGAGTGAGATCCTGATTCGCCTGAGCCTGATCTGGATGGTATTCATGGGCATTCCCATGGCCTTCCGGGAAGGCGCGATGGTCAGCGTCGACGTTTTGTACCGCTGGAGTCCGCCGAAAATGCGGCGCATCCTGGACTGGCTGGTCTGCATTGCCGCCCTTGCGCTTGTGTCGGTAATCATCTGGTGGGGCTGGGACTACGCGCTCAGAGGAAAAGTCCAGTCCATGGCAGGGCTTGAATCCATCTCAATGTTCTGGGGCTACGTTGCCATGCCGATAGGCGGCATGTTCTGCGTGATCGGCCTGATCGGCAACCTTATCGATCCGCAGCGCAATGAACTGGAGACAGCACAATGACCGCAGTGATGATAAGCACCATGGTGCTGTGCTTTGCATTGACTGTTTCGGTGGCGGTATCCATAGGCCTTGCGTCCATTTTCGGCATTCAGGCCAACAACGCCAACATGCTGATCTCCGTCAAGGAGATGTTCAATGCCATCAATAAATTTCCGCTGGCAGCCATTCCATTTTTCATACTGGCCGGCAACCTGATGGAGACTGGGGGCATTTCACGACGCCTGGTCGAGTTTGCAAAAAGCATTGTTGGGGGCGTTCAGGGCGGCTTGCCCATGACCTGCGTGCTGACCTGCATGATCTTTGCTGCGGTATCAGGCTCGTCCGTTGCGACCACCTTTGCCATCGGGGCCATTCTCATACCGGCACTGATCAGGCATGGATACCCCACTGCGTATGCGGCAGCGCTTCAGGCCACCAGCGCGGAGCTGGGTGTGATCATCCCGCCATCCATACCTATGATCCTGTACGGCGTCAGTGCCGAAGTATCGATTGGTGAACTGTTTATCGCCGGGTTTGGCCCGGGCTTGCTCATCGGTGGGGCCCTCATGCTGTTTGTGCACCTGTATTGCCGCTGGAAAGGGTGGGGCAAGCATGATGGCGAAGGCCGTTTGAGCTTCGGCAAGGCGACACTCCAGGCAGGTTGGGCCCTACTCATGCCGGTGATCATCCTGGGCGGCATTTATGGCGGGGTCTTCACGCCAACGGAAGCATCTGCGGTAGCCGTGTTCTACGCCCTGATTGTGGGTGTGGTGATTTATCGCGAAATCAGGCCGGCAGACCTGTACGTCATTCTTCGCAAATCCGTGTTGTCCAGTGCGGTCATCATGTTCATCATCGCCAATGCCGGATTGTTTGCATTCCTGATCACGCGTGCGGGCGTGCCTGAAGCCATCGGACACTGGCTGGAGGCGGTGCTGCAGTCCCCAGCCATGTTTCTGCTGGGCGTGAACGCCGCGCTTTTTGTGATCGGCATGTTCATTGAAACCAGTGCCGCGATCATTGTGCTGGCGCCCATACTCGCACCTGTTGCCGTCCATTTCGGTATTGACCCCGTTCATTTCGGCCTGGTCATGGTGGTCAACCTTGCTCTGGGGATGATCACCCCGCCCTTTGGCGTGAACCTGTTCGCGGCCTGTACGGTCGCAAAGATTTCACTCGACAGAATCGTCACACACCTGATTCCGTTCGTGCTTGTAATACTGGCCTGCCTCATGGTCGTCACCTACGTCCCGCAACTGTCGCTTGGTTTGAGGGATCTGGTCTACGCGAAATAGTCGGCTCCAGCATCCGCTACACTTCAATTCGTCAGGAGAGAGTTTTCCCTCACGAAAACCGCCGAAGGCGCACGAACACCACTTGGGATTAGCCCAGATGGTGCACTGAACGCTCAGGCAAAAGGACTGACAACCGTTGCCCGGCGCACCACGCCGGGGAGCGTTCCCTACTGGAGAGAGGTCGCTTTTTCAGCGGCCCACCGAAGGAGCAAATCCGCATCGCCGGATGAATCTCTCAGGTAAAGTGGACAGCAGGGGCAGCGCACGACTTTTGTCGTGGAACATGTTTGCCCCCGGAGAACGCCCTTGTCCAGCCCTGCATCCCCCGAAACCCTGCTCAAGACACCCCTGCATGATTTGCATGTGGAACTGGGTGCGCGTATGGTCCCCTTTGCCGGCTATTCCATGCCGGTGCAATATCAGGCAGGGCTGATGGCAGAGCACCACCACACACGCACCGCTGCCGGCCTGTTTGACGTATCCCACATGGGCCAGCTGCGCCTCGAAGGCGCCGACGCAGCCGCCGCGCTTGAAACCCTGATACCTGTTGACGTGCTGGACCTGCCCGCAGGCAAACAGCGCTACGGCGTGCTGCTCAATGATGATGGCGGCATCATCGACGACCTGATGTTTTTCAATCGTGACATCGGCAATGGCGGCGATCTGTTCATCATCGTCAACGGTGCCTGCAAGGTCGGCGATATCGCCCACATCAAAGAAAGAATAGGCAAGCGCTGTGATGTCGTCCCCATGCCCGAGATGGCATTGCTCGCGCTTCAGGGCCCGCAAGCCATGACTGCGCTGCAACGCCTTGCCCCGGGCGTCGAGAAGCTGGTCTTCATGACAGGTGGGAAATTCACCATCGCCGGCTACGACTGCTTTCTCACGCGAAGCGGTTACACCGGCGAAGACGGCTTCGAGATCTCGGTACCGGCCGCGCAGGCAGACAAACTTGCGCGAGCACTGCTTGCCGAGCCAGAAGTCAAACCCGTTGGCCTGGGTGCACGCAATTCGTTGCGGCTTGAAGCCGGGCTGTGCCTTTACGGCAACGACATTGATGCAACCACGACACCTGTCGAAGCGAATCTCAACTGGGCAATTCAGAAAGTCAGGCGCACAGGTGGTGCGCGGGCCGGTGGATTTCCGGGGGCTGACAGGATACTCGCTCAGCTGTCCGGCGCATCAACACTCTCACGCAAGCGCGTCGGCCTGATCGCGCTGGAACGCATCCCGGTGCGCGACCACACGATATTGCACAGCACGGATGGAGCGCAGGTCGGCGAAGTCAGCAGCGGGCTGCTGGGGCCCACCATCAACCAGCCAGTGGCCATGGGCTACGTGAGTCCGGACTTTGCCATCATTGGTACAAAAATCAATGCCATGGTGCGCGGCAAGTCGGTGCCAATGGAGGTATGCGCCATGCCTTTTGTCCCCACCCGTTATTACCGCGGCTGAACGAAGCGGCCGCAGTACACCTGTTTTTTAATTAACACTTCCAGGAGAAAACCATGACCGTCAAATACACCGAAGACCATGAGTGGCTGAAGATTGAAGGCGATATCGCCACCGTTGGCATCACCGTGCATGCACAGGATGCGCTGGGCGACGTCGTATTTGTGGATCTACCTACCGTAGGCGCCACCCTGGCGCAAAAAGAAACCGCTGGTGTCGTCGAGTCAGTCAAGGCCGCAGCAGACGTGTACATGCCCGTGAGCGGAGAAGTCACCGAGGTCAACGAGGCCCTGCGCGACGACCCCTCACTGGCCAACAGCGACCCGCTGGGCGCCGGCTGGTTCTTCAAGGTCAAGCTGTCTGACGCATCACAGCTCACGGCACTAATGGACGAAACCAGCTACAACAGCTTTTCGGCCAACAGCTGATCGGGCCTTCCATGCTGATGCAATCCGCCAAGCCGCTGGGTGATCTTGAAAACCCGTCTGAATTTCTGGCCCGCCATATCGGCATTGATGGGGCCGATGAAACCCGCATGCTGGCCGTGGTGGGCTCAGGCTCGCGCCGCGAACTGATAGACGGGATTGTTCCCCGTTCAATTGCGCGCAGCAGCGCGATGGCGATCCCTTCGCCGGTCACGGAAGCTGCAGCACTCAGGCAGCTCAAGGCAATTGCCTCCAAAAATCAGGTCTTCAAGAGTTTTATTGGCCAGGGCTATTACGGCACGCTGACACCCGGGGTGATCCTGCGCAACATCCTGGAGAACCCAGCCTGGTACACCGCTTATACGCCCTACCAGGCCGAGATTTCACAGGGACGCATGGAAGCGCTCATCAACTTCCAGACCATGGTGTGCGACCTGACCGGCATGCCGATTGCCAACGCATCCATGCTCGACGAAGCGACTGCAGCAGCGGAAGCCATGACACTGGCCAAACGCAGCGTCAAAAGCAAAAGCAATGTCTTTATTGTGGCGGGCGATTGCCACCCACAGACGATTGAAGTCGTGCAGACCCGCGCCAGGCCACTGGGCATAGAGGTCAAGGTCAGCACCGCAGCGGTCACCGTGCCGCAGCTCATGGCCGAGGGAAACTACTTCGGTGTTCTCGCACAGTACCCGGCCACCACCGGCAGCATTCACGACCTGCGCCCCCTGGCAGGGCAGGCGCATGTCGATGGCGCTGCATTGTGTGTCGCCGCCGACCTGCTGGCACTCACCCTGCTCATGCCTCCCGGTGAATGGGATGCCGACATTGTGTTCGGCAACACACAGCGCCTTGGCATGCCCATGGGTAATGGCGGACCGCACGCAGCCTACCTTGCCTGCCGCGATGAATACAAACGATCGCTGCCGGGACGCCTTGTCGGTGTCAGCGTCGATGTGCATGGCAACCCGACATACCGGCTGGCGCTGCAGACACGCGAGCAGCATATTCGGCGTGAAAAGGCCACCTCCAATATCTGCACAGCGCAAGTATTGCCTGCAGTTATCTCCAGCATGTATGCGGTCTACCATGGTCCGCAAGGCCTGAAGCGAATTGCAGAACGCGTTGCTGCTTACACCGCCATCTTTGTGCAGGGACTGAGGCAGCTCGGCTATGAAATCACCAACAGTGGGGCCTTTGATTCCGTGACGGTCAAGACCGGTGAAGCGACCCCGCTGATAGTTGACCGCGCACGCCAGGCCGGCGCAAACCTCAGGTTCAGGCTCAAGAACCATCTGGGCGTGTCGCTGGACGAGACCACCAGCCGCAAGGACATTGAGCTGCTCTGGTCTTTCTTCGCCACCGAAGGCCAGACGCTGCCGGTTGTCAGCGCTTTTGAAAAGGGCATTGAGTCGCTGATCCCTGCCGACCTGCGCCGCACCAGCGACTTCCTCGCCCATCCCGTCTTCAACACCCACCATTCCGAAACCGGCATGCTGCGCTACATCCGCATGCTGAGCGACAAGGACCTGGCGCTTGACCGCAGCATGATCCCGCTGGGCAGTTGCACCATGAAGCTCAATGCCACCAGCGAGATGATTCCCATCACCTGGCCCGAGTTTGCCAACATCCACCCGTTTGCGCCCGCAGAACAGTTGCTGGGCTATGCAGAGCTCGACCAGCAACTATGCGACTGGCTGTGCCAGGCCACGGGTTACACCGGCATCAGCCTGCAGCCCAATGCAGGTTCGCAAGGCGAATACGCCGGACTGCTCGTCATCAAGGCATTTCTTGAAGCAAATGGCCAAGGCCATCGCAACATCTGTTTGATACCGTCATCGGCACACGGCACCAACCCGGCCAGTGCGCAGATGGCAGGCATGACCGTGGTTGTCACAGCCTGCGACGCGAAAGGCAATGTGGACATGGCCGACCTCAAGGCCAAATGCGAGCAGCACAGCGCCAACCTGGCCTGCGTGATGATCACCTACCCCAGCACCCATGGCGTATTTGAAACTCAGGTCAAGGAGCTTTGCGAACTGGTGCATTCGCACGGCGGCCGGGTCTATGTGGATGGCGCCAACATGAATGCGCTGGTCGGCGTTGCAGCGCCCGGCGAGTTTGGCGGCGACGTCAGCCACCTCAATCTGCACAAGACCTTCTGCATTCCCCATGGCGGTGGCGGCCCTGGCGTGGGGCCTGTTTGTGTGGTCAGGGATCTTGTTCCTTACCTGCCCGGGCATGCAACGGCGGGCATTCCCGTCAATGGTGTGGGTGCCGTTTCAGCAGCCCCTCTCGGTAATGCGGCCGTGTTGCCGATCAGCTGGATGTACTGTCGCATGATGGGGCCGGAAGGCCTGAAACAGGCAACTGAAATCGCCATCCTCAGCGCCAACTACATCAGCGCGCGCCTCAAAGACCATTACCCCACGCTCTATGCCAGCGCGAATGGCCATGTCGCCCACGAATGCATTCTTGACCTCCGCCCGCTGAAGGAAACCAGCGGCGTTACGGCAGAAGACGTGGCCAAACGCTTGATGGACTATGGCTTCCACGCACCGACCCTGAGTTTTCCCGTCCCCGGCACCCTCATGGTGGAGCCAACAGAAAGCGAAACACTTTCGGAACTTGATCGTTTCATCGATGCCATGATCGCCATCCGTGAAGAGATCCGCAAGGTAGAAGCCGGGCAATGGCCTCAGGACAACAATCCCTTGAAACATGCGCCGCACACAGCTGCCAGCCTGCTCGGCGGGGACTGGGAAAGGCCGTATTCGCGCGAAACCGGTGCCTTTCCTCTGGCAAGCCTGAAGCAGTCCAAATACTGGCCGCCAGTCGGCCGTGTCGATAACGTGCATGGTGATCGCAACCTCTTCTGCAGCTGTATACCTGTCAGCGACTACGCCTGACAAAGCACTGGCATCCTGATGGCCTCTTTCCCTCCTGTCAGAGCAGTTGAACGCGCCATCGAGTTGCTGCAATGCCTGAACCGGCAACCCATCTCGACCCTGGACCTGCTGCATCGCCAGACGGGGTTGCCCAAACCATCGCTTGTGCGCCTGCTGCAGACACTTGTGAGTCTGGGCCTGGTCAACCATGCGCCGCAACATGGGTCCTATTACCTGACATCGGCCGTCCACACATTGTCGTCCGGCTATCACAGCGAGCCCCGCATCATCGAGGCAGCTGCGCCGATTGCAGATGCATTCACGGCGCGCTTCAAGTGGCCGGTCGCGGTGGCAGTGTTTGACACGGACGCCGTGGTGGTGCGATACAGCACCATTGCCCAGTCGCCGCTGTCACTGCTTCATTCCAGCATCAACATGCGCCTGTCGCTGGTGAGCCGTGCATTGGGTCGTGCCTACCTGGCTTTTTGTCCGCCGGATGAGCAGGAGATCATTCTCGGGCTGCTTGCCCATTCAACAGAAGAAGAAGACAAACCCGCACAGGACATTGTCAGAATCATGAAGGTACTGGAGGAGACACGCAAACAGGGCTATGCCGTTCGCAACCCTGCCGTGCGGCCTGTATCCAATACGCTGGCGTTACCGATTTTCGAAAATGGACGTGTGGTCGCGTCTTTTGGTCTCACCTGGTTTTCATCTGCGCTATCACTGAAGGATGCGGTGCAGACGCTGTATCCCGAGATGAAGGCCGCCGCAGAAAAGATCAGCGTGCGACTGAAAACGCTGGACGGGAAAAGTAGCGCAAAACCCCAACGTGCGGGCAAGCCCGTGCCCCGCAAGACAAGGCAGGATCGTCCTGACTAGCCCACTGCGCGAGGTCAATCAGGTCCTGACGGGCCGCTTGCGCGTTTCAAACTCGCCAAGATAGTTGCCATTGAGCGTCGGGCTCATCAGTATTTCATTGATGCAGACACGAGGCGGGAGCCCGGCGACATAACGCGTGATGCCGGCGACATCCTGCGGCTTGAGAAGGGCCGCGCGCACTTCCGCAGAGGGCGGTATGGGTCGCTTGTTGAGCAGTGGGGTATCGATGCCCCCTGGCGCGATCGACGTCGCCCGTATGCCATTGACACACTCCTCCATGTTGATGCTTTCAGTCAGCGCAAGGTCTGCGCGCTTGGTCGACGCATAAGCCGGACCCGCGAAGTACGCGGCGAAGCGGCCGGTCCATGAAGAGATATTGATGATGACCCCATCTTTGCGCTCGCGCATGCCACGCAACGTCGCCTGGCAGGTGTAGAACATGCCGGACAGGTTGACATCGACCGTGTTCTTCCAGTCCTCCACGGACAGGTCACGGAAATTCCTTTTCGACGGATTGACGCCCGCCGAGTTGACCAGGATGTCGATGTGTCCGAGGCGCTGCTCCAGCGCGGCAGCACCTTCGTAAACGCTGGTGCTGTCACCAATGTCGATCATCAACGCCTCCGCCAGACCTGGCCCTCCCGCCTGTAGCGCTGCGGCGTTCAGTGCGTCTGCGTTTCGCCCGGAGAGCACCACATACGCGCCCGCCCTGACCAGTTCCTGCGCGATTGCAAGCCCCACAGCGCCAGCAGCACCATGAACCCAGGCGACCTTGCCCTGCAACTCTTTCACCTGATTCACCATGACACCTCCTGTATCCGTTTAAAGGCCATCCGCATTGACATCTGCAGTGTTCATTTCTGCCAGTAGGGATTCCTCAGCTCACGCTTGAGCGTTTTCCCAAGCGCCGAGCGGGGCAGCTGCTCCCGGAACTCCACAGCGGAGAGCCTCTGGGTCCGGCCTACCCTGTCGTTGGTCCACTGCTTCAATGTTTCCGTATCCACCGTACCACCCGGCCTGATAACCACCAGCGCCAGGGGCGTCTCGCCCCATTGCGCGCTGGGAACACCGATGACAGCAACATCCGACACCTCGGCATGAGTGGCAATAACGGCTTCCAGGTCGCTTGCGTAAATGTTGAAGCCGCCTGAAATGATGATGTCTTTCTTGCGGTCAAGAAGCGTCAGGAAGCCATCCGCATCGAAGCGGCCGATATCACCTGTGCGGTGAAACACCGCCCCCGTCCCGTCACGCCAATAGAACTTTTCCGTGTTTTCAGGCTGCTTGTAGTAGCCAGCCATCATGTAGGGAGAGCGCCCAACGATCTCACCCGTTTCACCTTGCGCCATGACATGCCCGGCATCATCAATGATACGAATATCGTGGTCTGCTGCCGCCTTGCCTACCGTGCCCAGCTTCTCCGGGAAAGCATCGGCGTCAAGCACGCAACTGCAGCCGCCCTCCGTCATGCCGTAGATTTCGCGCAGCTTGCCCGGCCACTCTGCACGAATCCGCGCCTTCAGCCCGGCGGCAAGCGGCGCACCCGTGCACTGCTTGAGAACAAACGAAGAGAGGTCGGTTTTCGGGAAATCTTCATGGTCCAGCATGCGCTGGTACTGAACCGGCACCAGCATGGTGTGCGTCACCTTGAAACGCTCGCAAAGCCGCAGGTAATCAGGCACGCTGAATTTGGGCATGAGCACGCTCATGCCGCCCGCCGCCAGGGTCGCCAACATCGGTTGCAAAGTCGTGTTCGAATAGATGGGCGTTGACAGCAGCATCACACTGGCCCCGTCCAGACCAAAACTGGGGCGGGCCGCTTGCCGGTAGCGCATGCCATGACGATGCAGGATGCCCTTCGGGTCACCGGTGGTTCCCGAGCTGTAGATGATGTTGAAGTCCTGCTCCGGCGACAGACTTTCTTCCCCTGCAACGGCGGAAGCATCGGCGGAAGCGCCACCGAGCCAGTCACTCCATGTGGTCCACCCTGGCGCTTCAAAGTCAATGGCTACCAGCCTTCCTTGAAACTGGTCTGCGAGTTCTTGGTCGATATCACCGACGAGGCCAAGCATGTCATGGCTCATGACCAGCAATTTGCACTCCGAATTGCGCAGCATCGACAAAAGCGCTTTCGAGGTTGCGGATGTGGCGAGGGGCACGATGCAGGCACCCGCGTTCACGACACCGAAGAAAGTTTCCAGCGCTTCGAGCGAAGTCCCGGCGAGCAGCGCCACCTTGTCCCCAGGCTGCACCCCCATGCCTTTGCAGGCCCCGGCCACCGCAGACATCTGTTGCACGAGGTCCCGCCATGGGAGGCTGCGTCCGTCACAGACAAATGCCAGCGCATCACCACGTTGCGCTGCGTGTTGCCTTATAAGCGCCGGAAAAGAAACAAAAGGAACTGGTATATCTTGTGGGGATTGGGCTGAGGACTGCATGGCGGTATTGGGAGAACTATTTGTCATAAACCAGCATCAGGAATTCAGCCATCAGTGCGGGGCGCTCCTGTCCTTCAATCTCAATCACGCAATCCGACGTCACCCGTACGCCTCCCTCGACGATCTCGGCAGCCTTGATCGTCTGGCGCAACCGCACACGCGACCCAACCTGCACAGGGCTGGTGTAACGCACCCGGTTCAAACCATAGTTGAGGCCCTTGCCGCGAAAGCGAATTTTGTAGACCGAACGCACCAGGAAGGGAATCAGGGACAGGGTCATGAATCCGTGCGCAATGGTTTTGCCATCAGGCATTTCATTGCGCGCGCGTTCGACATCCACATGAATCCAGTGGTCGTCGCCAGTCAATGCCGCAAACGCCGCAATCCTGTTCTGGTCAATCAACGACCAGTCACTCACGCCAATTTCTTTCCCCACCCAGGCGACAAGGTCGGCAGGACGATCCACTTCAACCATATTTTCTCCAGATAAACCCAGGAATAAAAGCCACGCCACGCCGACCGGCCACAGGCAGGAATCTCAGGCGCCTGCTGTCGCCGCAGGCCGCACCGGGACACGGCCCAATGTCAGGAGTGTCATCACGACCTCCCCCAGCTGGTTACGAACACTGACCTGAGTACGAATGATTCCGCGGTCAGGTTGCGACTTCGAACGGATGATCTCCACAACCTCACGCTCCACGGTCAAAACATCACCGGGCCTCACCGGCTTGCGCCAGCGCAGCTCATCAATGCCCATGCCGATCACAGGCGTCTTTCCGTAGCCTCCAGATTGCACAAAAACACGCATCGACAGCGCAGCGATCTGCCAGCCGCTTGCAATCAGACCGCCAAAGGGGCCTGATTTGGCCAACTCCGGGTTGGTGTGCATGGGCTGTGGATCGTTGGCGATCCCATAGGCCACCATCTCTTCCTCGGTGAGGGTTGTGGGCGAACTGACCCACCGCTCGCCGACCTGAAAATCTTCGAGATAACGTGGTTTGTCTTCGGCAGCACGGCCCTCGCTTTTTTTGATATCACTCATCCGGCAGGTCCGCTCTATTCGCCAGCCTTGACGGGCATGGGGTAATCTGCGGCATTGCAGACCATGCCTGGCTTGCTTGAAAAATCCATGCGTGGCGGCGCAAAAACGTCGACCAGAGCCGAGCCGCCGCTGTTGACATTGCGGCTTGTGTGGATCACCTTTGGCGGAATGACCAGAAGTGACGGGCTGCCCATCTCGATGTGTTCGTCAGCCTTCCACGTCGTCATGTCCGCCGACCACGGATAACGCATGTGGTGTACCCAATCACCCGAAAGTGCGAGCGATCCCTGCTCAAAGTCTGCATGGGAATGCGGGCTGAGCTTATGGAAATCGCGCGGCTCATCACGTGCTGTCATGATGTTCATCATCAGGTTGGTGCTGCGGAAGATACGCATATTGCTGTCGGGCTTGATGTAATCGCCAAGCTGGTAATTGCGCAGTTTGAAGCCCCCCACAGGATCCGGCCACGTTTGCAGCGGTGCCACCTCAGGTGCGCCTGCCGCATAGCTTGCCGCATTGCTGGCTGTACGGGCCAGATCGTCCGCCCTGGCCGAGAAAACCCGCACCAGTTGCCCGGCACCCGACAAGGTCACCCGACTGGCGCCCGGCGGGACGATGGTCAGGCTGTCGGCTTTGGCTTCAATGGTTTCCTTGCCAGCCTCAATCAAGCCCGCCGTATCTACAAGGTAAACCATGTATTCATCGGGGTTGTCATCGCGTGAAAAAACAGCACCTGCGCTGGCCTGACTGACCGCCACAACAAAATTGGCGCCGCGCGTAATCCAGGTTTTGGCATCGGGTGCAGCCTGCTGGGCGGGGCTTGAATAGTGGCGCGCCTCTGTGGCGGCGATGGTCTGGGTGCTCATGGCAATCTCCTCTAAAAGGCAAACAGGGGTTCAGGGTGATGGGTGTGCGCTGGCATCAGCTGCCTGGCGCATCAGGGACTGGTCAGACCCAAAGACAAACCAGTTCACGCCTTTGGCGGCATAGGCATCGCGTTCGGCAACGCTGGCCGTGAAGACGCCGGCCAGCTTGCCTGCGGCGAGGGCAGCGGCAATGCTGCTGTCGGCTGCCGCGGCCACGTCAGGGTGTTTCGAGTCCTCAAAACCCATGGCCAGAGCCAGATCTGCGCGGCCGATGAACAAACCATCCACACCTGGCAAGGCGGCTATCTGCGCAGCACATGCTACGGCCTGCGGACTTTCAATCTGGCAAATGACCAGCGCCTGGTCACCGACCGTGAGCGCCTGTTTCATGCCCAGCGTTCCGTAACCGGCAAATCGGGGTGAGCCCGAAAAACCGCGCTGGCCGCCGCGATATTTGGCATGGCTGAGCACAGCCTCGGCATCTGCCACGCTGTCCACATGCGGCACCAGCAAGCCTGCCGCACCCATGTCCAGAACAGACAGGATGGTTGCAGCGCTCTTGTCCGGTATGCGCACCAGCAGGGGCAAACCTGCAGCGCGACCTGCCAGCATCATCAGATCAAGCGCAGCGCGATCCAGCGGCGCATGTTCCGCATCCAGGACACCAAAGTCGAGGGAGCTCGTGCCGAGCACCTCCACCACATGCGGTGATGCTGTCTTGATAAACGTACCGACCTGGTAACGGGCAGGCTGCTTGTGGAGGGTTCTTGTTGGCGACATTTTTCGATCAGTCCTTTTTGCCGACAGGAGGCGTCTGCAAAATCGGGCGCTCGAAAATTTCTCCGAGCGCCGCATAAATGGGTCCGCCCAGGCGAGCCACCGGCTGCATCTTCACGCTGTCTACATGACGACCGTCATAGACATCAGACGAGAGATGAAAAGCCACAACCTCGCCGATATAAAGCGTGTTGAGCCGTCCCAGCCGCACGATCTGGCTCAGCCTGCATTCCATCTGCACAGGTGACATCGCGATACGGGGAGGTTTGACCTGGTGGCTCGGCAGCAGTTCAATGCCCAACGCTTCAGCTTCACTGGCCTCTGGCCCAAATTCTGCCGATGTCTTGTGCATGGTCTCCATATTGGCAACGGTGGCGACATTCACGACAAACTCACGACCCTGCTCGATATTGCGGGCGGTGTCCTTCAGCGCACCGTTACGTGACCCGATGTTGACGGCCAGCATGGGCGGGCTGTGCGCGACGTAGTTGTAGGAACTGAACGGCGCGGCATTGACCACGCCCGAGTCGCTGATGCTGGTGATCCACGCGATGGGCCGGGGCACGACGATGCCGCAAAGCAGCCTGTAGGCAGTCGCCGTATCCATTTCAGACGCAGCAAGGGTTGTGAATTTTTCACTCATGGATGACGTGTCTTCAGGCCCTGATGCCACCCTTCACAAACACACGTTTACCGGTGTCGTGAAAGACTGCTTTCTTTTCTTCCTCATTGAGCAGCTCAGCAGAATCCAGAAAGCGCTGGACCATTTCCTTGTAGGTTCCTGAAGACGTTCCGATGTCAGAGCCCCACATGACATGGTCCGCACCAAACATGTCGACGGCACGGCGCAGCACCTTCTCTGCCGGAATATTTTCTTCGCGGCAGATATCCAGGTTGATCGAGGTGAACTTGAAGAAGATGTTTTTCTCTCCCGAAAGCTTCTGGTAACGCGCATCCAGACCATAGTGATCCCCTTCCTGCATCTCGGGCTCCAGCAGGTGGTCCAATACGATGCGGATGGCGGGGTATTTTCTGGCAAGCTCGATGATCGCCGGCACCGACGGGCCACCGCCGCCTTCAGACAACACCTCAAGGTCCATCACCAGACCGAACTCCTGCGCAACATCCCAGGTGCGCAACGCTTCGGGTGAATTCAGCCAGGGCATGCTGCCATCGGGTTTGCGACCGCCGAAGAGACGCACACCCGCGAGGCCGTTTTCCTTGATGTACTTTCGCACCAGCCCCGGCGTGGAGTCATCTTCGGCGTCAAGGATGACGACAGCACTGAACAGGTCCGGGTATTTGTCCGATGAGTCCAGGATGTAGCTGTTGTCCAGACGGTAGATCATGCGTTTTTGCACGGCCACCATGCCATCAACGTTTTCTTCCTTCATCCACTGCAGCATGCGAATTGCGTCGGGCACTTCGTTGATGGGGTTGGGCCCGTGGTGGCCGCCTGGCTTGCCGATCACGCCGGGGTGGCGGTAAGGCGCGTCCTTGGCGCGCTGCATGGGATTGCGCGGATAACGCACCTGGTCGTCGGCGACGAGATGGGCGTGTGAGTCAAAAAGGAGTGGCCTTGCCGTATTGCTTGCTGTCATGAAGATTGGATTTTGGGGAAGTCGGGTGATTGAAAAGCTTTTATTCGAGCGAAATTTTGGCAGCCTCTACGATTTTTTTCCATTTGATGGCCTCTGCATTCATCAGGGTCCCAAGCGCTTCGGGACCACCATTGGCAGACACCAGCGCGAACTGCGCAAACTTCGCGCGTCCTTCTGCGGAACTGGTGTAGCGGTTCACTTCCTGATTGAGTTTGGTGACGACCGCTTTCGGCAAGCCTGCGGGACCAATAAAGGCAAACCAGACAGTGGCCTCCAGGTCAACGCCCTGCTCTAGCGCTGTAGGAACATTGGGCAAACCCGGGAAGCGCTTTTTGGACGTTACCGCCAGGGCCCGCAGCTTGTCAGCCTGTATGTTGGGAATGAAGGTCGTAACCGGCGCGAAGACCGATTGAATGGAGCCGCCCAGCAGGTCGGTCATGGCGGGCGTATCGCCCTTGTAGGGAATGGCCTGGGGATTTGCACCCGTATTGGTCTTGAAGGACTCCAGTGCCAGATGGCCAATGGTGCCGTTGCCAGGGTGACCCACCGAATAACTGGAAGGGCTGGCCTTCGATGCCGCAACAAACTCCTTGAGATTCGCGACCTTCACGCCAGGATTCACAACGATGACAAGCGGAATCTCGCCAACCAGTGCGATGGGCACCAGGTCCTTTTGTGCGTCAAAAGGCATGGTCTTGTAAAGCGACTTGTTGTTGGCCAGTGGCCCCGAAGTCGACAGCCCCAGCGTGTAACCGTCCGGCGCTGCCTTGGCCACGGCATCCGTGCCGATATTGCCGCCAGCACCACCGCGGTTGTCGACGATGAACTGCTGGCCAAAAGCCGTACTCAAATGTTGCGCAACCTGCCGGGCAACCAGGTCGGCACTGCCGCCTGCCGGAAATGGCACGATGACGCGCACCGGCTTGCTTGGCCAGTCGGCCTGCGCAAGTACTGCGGATTGCGACATCAGCAGAACACCTGCGGCGGTCAGGGCTGCTTTCAAAAAGCGTTGGCGTTTCATGTTCTTGTCTCCTTGGATGATTCGGTGAATTTCAAAATTGCCGGATATCAGGCACCTGAGGCAGTCTGACGCTGAAGCGCCAATTCACTCAGGATGCCGGGCAGTTTGCCCTCTGCCTTCTTTTTAAGCTCGTCATAAATGCTGTTGCCATGCGCATCGATCGCCACAGTGGCAGGGCCCAGATTTTCAACACGCAGGGTGGTGAGGCGAAACTGCGAGATGTACTCATTCCAGTGTGTGGACACCACACCGCGAATGGCCTCCGACAGCAGCGGCGCACCGCCACCCAGAAATGACAGGAAAGCACAGCCGGACTCTTTCATCGCTGCCACGCTGGCCATGTCCAGGCCACCCTTGCCACCCACCAGCCGCAGGCCCAGCAGACGGATCAGGTCCGGCATATAGGGGTTGTAGCGAGTGCTGGTGCTGGGGTTCATGTACAGGGCCTCGGGGCCTGTATCGGTGTCGCGGATGTAGGAGCTCAAATGAAAGAACGCACCACCCTGCAGATCAAGCGGTAACGCATGGCCGGCCTTCAGCTCGCTCACCATGCGCTTGTGGGTGGGCAAGCCAATGCTGATGGTGATGTCACCACTGAGCATGACCATGTCGCCGACCGAAAGCTCCCTCACGGCATCTGCATCCAGCGGCAGTCGAATATGGTGTGTGCGGCTCATTCAAACCACTCCACAGTGCCGTCGTTCTGGATACGCGCACCATAGCGGCGGTTGATCCAGCAATTGAGCGCCACCGCCACCGGCATGAATCCATGACTGGCCGCGTAATCGATGTGTACCGCCATGGCCGTCGTATCGCCGCCTGTGCCCATGGGACCAAAACCCATGCTGTTGATGGCCTTGAGCAGGCGCTCTTCCATGGCCGCAAGAATGGGCTCCGGATTGGTCTTGCCGAAAGGCCGCAGGATTTGCTGCTTGGCCATGCGCGCTGCGTAGTCAAAGGTACCGCCAATGCCAACACCAACAACGATGGGTGGGCACGGCTGCGAGCCGGCCTTCATCACGACTTCAAGGATGTATTGCTCGATGTCTTCAAGCGTCGGGTAGACAAAGGTCTCCAGCGCTTCCCAGCGTCCGCTGCCCATGGCCTTGGGCGCACAGATGATTTCAACGTAGTCCGCGTCATCCATGATGTCGAAGGTCATAATGGGCATGTCCTTGCCCGCATAACCGCGCTGGTGCGTGAGGGGGTTGGTCACCATGCGCAGAATCGGCGGCTGGATGTTGGCCGCCAGGTCGGCCAGGCCGTCAATCATGGCCTGCCGCACCGCGCCCTCGAAGCGCACCTTTGTGCCTATCTTCACGGAATACACCGGTATGCCGACGTCGGAGCAGATCAGGTGGTCCTGCCTTTCCGACTCATCAGCACTCTTGAGCATGATGGTCAGCGTCTTGCGGGCTGTGTCCGAACTGTCGCTCTTCTCAGCGCGGCGCAGCACGGCCTTGGTGTCTTCAGGTATTTTTTTGAGCGAACGCTCATACAGGTCGGCGGTGACCGATCGTATCAACGCACTGGTAATTGGCATGTCTCGTTGTCTTCTTGTGGGGTCAGGAAATCTCGAACCCCAAGGATGCAACGCGGCGCCCTGTTGCACAAGCTGATATTTTTTGCTTTTCGCAGGGCGAAATAATTTCGGGCTGCAGACTTCAGGGAAAACCCTCGAAATCTGCAGCCCGAACTGCCGAAACCTGCCGCCAGCCGTTTGCCTATTGCTTCAGGACAAAGGCCGCCAGCGCCTGGACTTCCGGCGGTTTCAAACCGGCAAACGCGGGCATGGGCACCTGCCCCCATTTGCCCGCTCCACCAGCCCGAATGCTGGCTTCAAGCTTGCCCTGGGCCTGCGCATCGCCCTTGTACTTCATGGCAACGTCGTGATACGAGGGCCCGACGATTTTCTGGTGGATGGCATGGCAGCCCAGGCAGGCGTTCGCAGTCAGCAGTGCCTGCACATCAATGGCACCACCTGCCGCAGCAAGGGGAGCGGCTGCCGGTGTTGCAGCGGCCACAGCAACCGGCGCTGGTGCCTTCGCAGTGCCGTAGGTCACAGCAAGATATTCGCCAATCTGGTTGACCTCGGCATCACTTAGCGGCGCTGCGTAAGCGTGTTCCATCTTTCGCACCTCAGCCGTCCATTGCGCCTGGTTCATGCCCGGTGGCTGCTGGTTGATGTAGTCGGCCGAATGGCAGATAGCACATTTCTGCATGGCGACCTGATAACCGGGCAGTTTTGAAGGCTTGAGTTTGGCCGTTTCCTGTGGGAGCTTGAGCGTCAGTGGCTGGGCGAAAGATGCCGCCGGCATGAAGAATCCAGCGAGCGCAATCGATGAAGCAGCAATGAAAGTATTGATTTTCATGGCGTGCTCCTAGACCGCGACCACACGCGTGGTTTCAATCACGTTGCGCGCATAACCACCCGGGTTCCAGCTCGCCGCAGCAGGCTGCACATCACCCTTGTTGTTGGTAGCACGCACCATCAGGGTCACCGCACCCTTTTTAGCCGGTGTCCACGGCAGGCTCCATTCGCGAAATGAAAATCGCCCCAGGTCTTTGCCCAAAACCGCATCGCGCCATTGGGTGCCGTCTTCGGACACCTGCACGGCCTTGATGCCGCTGCCGCCATCAAAGGCAATACCCTTGACCTGCAGTGCCTGACCGGCTTTGACACGTCCGTTGTCAGCAAGACTGGTGATGAACGACCGCACCGGAATGCTGGTGATCGGCCGTGTGGCCGTCGGCGCCGTGCCTGCGGGCACGCACATGCAGGCGTTGTCCGGAACGCGATAGGCGGTGGACATGAAAAAACCTTCGAAGCTGTGGTCCAGCACATTGATCTCGCTCAGGTGCTTGATCCAGTAGGTGCCGAAGTAGCCCGGCACGATCAACTTGATCGGGTAGCCATTGAGGAAGGGGATGTCCGTGCCATTCATGGCCCAGGCAATGATGGGCTCGGCGCTCAAGGCCAGCTCAATGTCGAGCGCCTTCACAAAGTCTGGCGTCTTTGGCAAGACCGGTGTATCCAGCCCGTTAAAAGCCACCTGCTTTGCACCGGGCATCACGCCGGCCTTGTTGAGTACGGAACGCAAGGGCACGCCAACCCAGCGTGCATTGCCCATGGAACCGTTGCCCAGCTGCGCGCCAAAAACCCGCGGCTCCGAGAAGCCCCGACTGTTGCCTGAGCACTGGTTGACAGCAACCACTTCTACCGGCTCACCCATGGCCTTGAGGTCAGCCAGCGACAGGGTCAGGGCCTGCTTCACATGGCCGGTGATTTTCAGCTGGTATGTTTTGGCATTGATGCTGGTCGGAATGTTGGCCAGGTGATAGCGCACAAAAAAGGCGTCATTGGCCGTGATTGCACCTTCGTTGAAGGCGCTGAAAGGCGTTTCAAGGTGCGGCGGCCTGGTGGTGATGCGCAGCAGAGGCCGCTTTTGCGGGTAGCTCACCAGGTCACGCGCGCCATTGCCGAAAGGCATATTTCCGGTGGCTGCAAGGCTGTGCAATGGCAACGCTGAAAGGCCGGCTACGCCCAGGCCCGCATGGCGCAGAAAACGGCGCCGACCTTCCTGTTGTTCATCGTGGTAACTCATCAATGGTCCTTTTTGATTTGATCTGGTCAGGCTGATTGTGCTAGCTGATGATAGGGAGCAAAGCAGATCCACACAAGGTCAAAAATGCCGGCTGTAACAGAGGCAATCCGTTACAGCGAAATGAACACCCCTGAACAAGCACGGCCTTGGGCAAACTCCTAAACTTAAGCTAGGTCCACAAAGGCCCTGCGTTCAAGGAAAGCTGTTTTGACATGATCCCCTTCTCGGTACTCGACCTCTCGCCCATAGTCCGTGGAAACACGGCCACCGATGCCTTACGCAACACGCTGGCGCTGGCGCAACATGCCGAGAAGTTTGGCTTCAAGCGCTTCTGGCTGGCCGAGCATCACAACAACCCCGGTATTGCCAGTGCGGCAACATCCGTCGTCATCGGCCATGTGGCGGGTGGCACCCAAACCATTCGTGTGGGCTCCGGCGGCGTGATGCTGCCCAATCACTCACCACTGGTGATCGCAGAGCAGTTCGGCACGCTGGCTTCGCTCTACCCCGGCCGCATAGACCTGGGTCTGGGGCGTGCGCCCGGCACCGACCAGCTGACGGCACGGGCATTGCGGCGCGACCACATGAACAATGCCGACACCTTTCCGCAGGATGTGGAAGAGCTGCGCGCCCTTTTCGGCCCGGTGCAGCCTGGCCAGCGCATTCGTGCGGTGCCAGGCGCAGGGCTTGAGGTGCCGCTCTGGATACTCGGCTCCAGCCTCTTCGGCGCGCAACTGGCTGCCATGCTGGGCCTGCCGTTTGCTTTCGCATCGCACTTTGCGCCCGACATGCTGATGCAGGCCCTCGACATCTACCGCGAGCGCTTCCAGCCTTCTGCCCAGCTTGAAAAGCCGCACGCCATGGTTGTCGCTAACGTGGTGGCCGCCGACACCGATGAAGCGGCGCTCTACCAGCTTACCTCCGTGCAGCAATCGATGACCAATCTGCTTCGCGGCTCGCCCGGCATGATGCAGCCGCCCATCGACGATATCGACAGCTACTGGTCGCCTTCAGAAAAGGCCGGTGCGCAGCGCATGCTGAGGTATGCGATTGCAGGCTCACCCACAACGGTGGAAGCCCGCCTGCGCAGCTTTATTGCAGAAACCGGCGCAGATGAAATGATGGTCACCGCCCATCTGTACGACCCGGCTGTGGCCAGGCGCTCGCTGGAGATCGTCGCGCAGGCCAGGGACGCACTGGCCGCCTGAAACCCAACCGGCGCCGCGATAGACTGTGCGGATGCTGATCATCCCGTCGCTGAGCCGCAAACAGACCTTCCTTCTTGCAGTCGTCATCATTGGCGTACTGACGCTGCTGCTCTCTATTTTCTCGCGTTCGCTGCTGCCTTCACCACCGCGCCAGGTCGAGATGACGACAGGCGCACCCGATGGTGCGGCGCACCAGTTTGCGCTTCGCTACCAGACCTACCTCCAGACCAACGGCGTCACCCTCAAGCTCCAACCCTCGAGCGGTGCTGTGCAAAACCTGGAACGGCTCAATGCAGGTACGCCCATAGGTTTTGTGCAAGGGGGGCTGGGCCAGCAGGTTCTGGATTCACAGGATGCCGAAAACGACACGCAGCTTCGCTCACTGGGGGTCATAGGCTATGAACCGATATGGATATTTGCATCACCGGCTTTCGCCAGAACACTCGCCAAAGGCCTGACGCCGCTGGCAGGCAAAAAAGTGGCCATAGGTGCAAAGGGCAGCGGCACACGCAAGGTCGCGCTCGACCTGCTGCAAAGCTACGGCGTGACGCCTGCGAATGCGACCCTGACCGCAGACGGCGGTGTGGCGGCAGCCAATGCGTTGCTGAACAAATCGATTGATGTATTTTTCATCATCGGTGCGCCGCAGTCAGCTGCAGTCCAGTTGCTGCTGGCGAGACAGGATGACGCGCACCTCGTGTCGATTGAACATGCAGGAGGGCTGACGCGTCGCTTTCCCTATATGTCGCTGGTAACGCTCAAGGCTGGCTCCATCGACCCGGCGCAGGACAGACCGCGTATCGACATCACCCTGCTGACCACCACTGCGAATCTGGTCATACGCAAGGACCTGCACCCCGCCCTTGCCTACCTGCTGCTACAGGCCGCGCAGGACGTGCACAGGAGCGGCACGCTGCTCAATCGTCCCGGCGAATTCCCTAATCCGCGTGCGACAGAATTCCCGCTGGCCGATGAGGCATCGCGCTACTACAAGGACGGCAAACCCTTTTTGCAGCGCTACCTGCCCTACTGGGCCGCCAATGCCTTGCAACGCTTGCTGCTGGTGCTTGTGCCGCTGGTCGCGATTGCGATTCCGGTGTTCCGCATCGTGCCGCGATTGTTTGAGTTCAAGGAAAAGAACCGTCTTTATCGCCGCTATGCCGTATTGCTGGAGATGGAGCGTGACATCACTTCGCGCAGCCTCAATGCAGAAGAAATCACTGCCGCCACGGCCAGACTGGACAAGATCGAAAACGACGTAAGCCATATGAAGTTTTCGCTTGATTTTTCAGACCGCGTCTACACGCTGCGCCAGCATGTGGACTATGTGCGCAGCCAGCTTCACAAAGGCGCTGAAGCCCTGGAGAAAACATGAACATCCGCTTCACCCAGCTTTGTATCGGCACCGTCGGCTTTGTATTGGTGGCAGGGCTTGCCGCCTGCACAGAGCCCCCAAGCTGGCAAAGATTATTGGCGGCAAAGATCAGCCAGCAATACCCGGCTTACAAGGTCGTGCCCGTTGAAGGTGGCAACCTGAGCATCGAGCGGCCAGGCATGTCGACCCTGCCCGTGGATGTCAATGCCATTGCAGCGTTCTGCCTGCGCGGCGCCAAAGACTGTGGCTACGCAACCGACCAGATGCTGCTGCAATTGCAAAAGCCCTGAGCCGGGCGGGCGACGAACAGGGAGGTCAGGCTGCCATCAGGTAGCGGGGCTCAACATCCGTAAAGGAGTGTAAAGCTGCCAACCAACAGGTTCGCTGGGGCGTTAGGCATGTACACCACCCGGTTCAGGAGTCGTTCATGCCCCCACACAGTTCCCGGCGCACTGTATTGCGCACGCTGACTACGCTCACCATGGCGATGTCGGGTGCATTCACTGTTCATTCAGCGCTGGCGCAAACAGATGCCTCCACGGCCAGCGCATGGCGTGCCACATCACGACTGGGCTACGGGCCCACGCCGGCAAGCGCACAGGCCGCGCAGGCCGACCCGAGAGCCTGGGCACTGCAGCAGATAGACACCGCCTACAACGCGAGTCATGCCGCCCCCTACATTCCGCAAGACATCGCACGGTTTAACCAGCCACTGGACGACATCGCACGGGACTTCCGCGCCGAGCGCGAGGCGCGCCGCAATATCAGGGAGCAAGCTGCCGGTGCACAGCCGCCGCTACCGGCACCCGGCAACACCAGGCTGGTCGACAACGCAAAAGATGCGCTGGGTTTCAGCCGCGAGATGCAGCAGTCGGCGGCCGCCTGGCGCCTGCTGTCATGCAGCGACCCGTCAATTGAGAACCCCCTGCTCGCCAAAATGACGGAATTCTGGTTCAACCACCTCAATGTGTTTGCCGGCAAGGGGCAGGTACGGCCGTTTACCGGTCACTATGTGGTCAATGCCATTCGCGCCAATGCGCTGGGCCGGTTTGAGGATTTGCTGCTGGCCAGCGCACGCCACCCGGCCATGCTTTTTTACCTGGACCAGGCGCAGAGCAATGTGCGCGGCATCAATGAAAACTACGCACGTGAACTGATGGAGCTGCACACACTGGGTGTTGATGCAGGTTACACACAAAACGACGTGCGCGAGCTGGCGCGTATCCTCACCGGCTGGACGGTGGGCCTGCAACAGGGCGAAGGTTTTCGTTTTGCCGAACGCCTGCATGACAACGGCACCAAGACCCTGCTGGCCACCACCTTCCGCCCCAACGGCGTGCGCGAAGGCGAAGAAGCCATTCGCATGCTGGCCCGGCAGCCCGCAACCGCCAAACGCATCTCGCGCCGGCTGGCCATGACTTTTGTGTCTGACAAACCATCGCAGGCGCTGGTCGACCAGCTCTCGTCAACCTTCCTCAACACCCAGGGCGACATACGCGCCGTGATGCGCACGCTGGTGAACTCACCCGAGTTCTGGCGTGCTGACAACAAACTCTTCAAGACACCGCTGGACTTTGCCTGCTCGGCCCTCACCGCCGGCGGCGGCATCAAGGACAGGCGCGAGCTGCAACTGACGCTGGGCTTTCTCGCGCAGGCGGGCCAGCCCATGCACGGCTGGCAGACACCCGACGGCTACAAGACCGATGCGGCCACCTGGCTGGCGCCCGAGGCGCTGACACGCCGCGCCGACTACGCCATCACCCTGGGTGCGCGCATGCCGGAGCCGGTCTACCTGCAGCCCTTCATGAGTATTGCCAGCCGAGACCGCATTGCGCAGGAGCCTGCCAACCTGCGTACCGGCCTGACGCTGGCCAGCCCGGACTTCATGAACAAGTAGTCGCCATACGGTAGCCACGAGCCACACACAGACACCAGGAGATTCACATGATCCCGACCAATCTATCCCGCCGCAGCCTGCTTGCAGGCACAGGCCTGGTGCTGGCAGGCCTTGCCGCACCACGCATCTGGGCCCAGGCCGCACCAGCAGGCGCTGCACGGGGCCAGCAGGGTCGCCTGGTCGTCGTGCTGCTGCGCGGCGCCTATGACGGACTGTCGGCTTTTGTACCCTACACCGATGCCGACTACTACAACACGCGGCCCAACATTGCGATTGCTGCGCCCGACGGCACCACACGCACGGCCATCAAGCTGGACAACACATTTGCCATGCACCCCGCCCTGTCGCCGCTGCTGCCGCTGTGGCAGCAAGGCGTGTTGGGCTTTGTGCCCGCAGCCGGTTTGCCGGCTCCCAACCGCTCACACTTTGCCGCGCAGTATGAAATGGAAATCGCTCAAAGCGGCAAAAGCAGCGCCGCCGCAGGCTGGCTCAACAAGGCAGCAAGTGTCACCGGCAAAGGCGTGCAGACAGCAACCGCCCTTGGCGTGGGCGAGGCCAACCCGGCGATTCTTGCTGGCGAGGCCAGCGTGAAACTGATTCCGCGCGGCCAGGCTGCGGAGAAAACCGGCGTGCTGGCCAACGACAAGACACGCCAGGCCCTGATGGACCTCTACGCCGGCAATGACAAGGTCAGCGAAGCCTTCCGCCAGGGCGCAGGCAGCCGCATGCAGAGCGCACAGGAACTCAGCACTGAAAAAGTCGCCGCTACCAACCGCCGTGAAATGGCCAACCGGGATGCCGCCATGAACGAAGGCAACCGCATGCTGGACCGCGACGGCACGCCTGCCACCGCGCAGGCGCAAAACGCACAAATGGTCGCCGCCAGTAATGGCGCAGCGGACCCGGTCGGCCTGCAGCTTGACGCACAACACCTCGGCACCCTGATGCGCAACGACCGCAGCCTGCGCCTGGGCTTTTTGTCGGCCGGCGGCTGGGACACGCATGCCAACCAGGGCAGCGTCAACGGCCAGCTCGCCAACAATCTCGGCAACCTGGGCCGCGGCATCATGCAGTTGCGGCAGGACTTTTCAGAACCCGGCGATGTGGTGGTCGTGATGAGCGAATTTGGCCGCACCGCCGTTGAAAACGGCACCAAAGGTACCGACCACGGCTACGGCAATGCCATGTGGCTGATCGGTAACAACATCAACGGCGGACGCTGGCACGGCCAGTGGACGGGCCTGGCGCGCGGCAACCTCAACGAAACGCGTGACCTGCCCGCCCACCACGATTACCGCGCGGTGCTGGCGCATGTGCTGCGCGCGAACTTTGCGATGTCCGATTCCGCACTGGCCAGTGTGTTGCCCGGTGCGCGCTGGGACAACCGGCTTGACGGCCTTGTTCGTCGCAGCTGATTTTCAGTTATATCAACCCCAAGGACAACCATGATCAAGTCATTCACCACCCTGCTCTCAGGCACAGCCATCGCGCTGGCGGGCCTGTGCACCTCCAGCGCTTTCGCGCAGACCCCGCCTCCCGCACCTTCAGCCACACGCGGTGAAGGCCTCGGCAAGCCGCCGCGCCCCAAGCTGCGGGAGCTGGATGTCAACAAGGACAAGATGCTGTCGAAAGAAGAGGTCAAGAGCAGGCCCATGCTGGCGAAAAACTTTGATGCGATTGATACCAACAAGGACGGGCAGCTGACCCGTGCCGAGATGAAGGCTTATCGGGAAGCCCATAAGGGCGAGGCAAGGAGCAGCAAGTGATCGGTCTTGGGGTGATCCGAAAGTTGTCTCAACGGCCTGCCTGATCAGGCGCCGTACGCGGTTTTCCACGCGCCACGATGATATTGCTCAACGGCGGCAGTCTCAGCATCGATTCTGAACAGATGCAGCCAGCCGTTGCCTGCAAGCAGGCGAATAATTTCATGACCAGCCATGACGGTGTCGATAGCCGCCCGTGGCGCTTCAATGAAAACACTTAGCCGCAGCGGCGTATGCCGCAGTGTGCGGCCGTCGTGTAACGACTGTATGGGCAGTCCAATGCGGAGATCGCCTCCGTTACCCTCGAACACGCCCAGGTGTCCACCGACCACGTTGTGCAGAACCTTGTTGCCACTGCCATAACGGCGATTGTCTACTGTCGACGCGTGGTACTGCATATTGATCCAGTGCGTAACGATCATCGGGGCCGTCATGATCAGCGTCAATATGACCAGGTCAGGATCAAGCTTATGGTCATAGTCGTGCAGGAAAGTCCGACCTGCCATGTTCAGCTGCCTGCTGCGTGCGCGAGGCGCGACAATAAAAGCGGCGTTGTTTGCAAGGCCCCATTCTGGCCTGACCTGCGCCCAATCATTGGCGCGCTCCCGAACCGCCGCCTTCAAAAGTGCACTGTGCCCGGCAAGTGCGTCCAACCCCAAACTCTCGGCACGCTCTGCCCGCGCGTGCTCGCCAGCGGCCTCAAGTCCGCGACGCAACTCAGCAAGACTGTCCGTGAGATTTTCAGGCACATCGTCCGTATCGTAAAGGACAACCTGGTCGGTGGTCGTGTTGTGCAAGGCGGGCAGGAAGTGCGTACCTGCGGGGATGTCAATCCCCAACTGGCGCAGTTCGTTGCGCACCGTAGTTTTATTGAGCAAATCAGCCAGCACCCGCGCATTGACTTCCCCGCTCTGGCCACCACAGGCCCCGCAATCCAGACCGGACGCATGTGGGTTATTGACGCTTTGGCTGCCGTGGCCGGCAAGCATCACCAGCGGCGCGAAACCACTGACCAGACCCATTGCACAGAGAATGCTTTTGGCCATGGCCGCAGCCGCTACCGGGTCGGTCGCAGCCAGCGTGATGCAGGGACGCAGCGCCTGAACTGATTTTGGCGGCAACCCCGTGTCTTCCCATCGCGCCGGCGCATGGCTCGACGGCAGGCTTTCAGAAATCAGCTTGGCACCGTACGTGAGGCCCATGGTTTCCACGAAGCTGAATGCCGACGATGGTGAAGCGCGAAATTCCGCCCAACGTTGACGCCATTGAAGTGCATTTTTCCGCCGATTGACCAGCACCTGCCCAAGGCCCTGGCTTTCCACTCTCTCGCTCACGTACTGCGTCGGGGCCAGCAGGCCTGGCAGCTGGGGCCTGGTCAGAGCGCTCCCAAACGGGGAGTACGCAATAGGCAAACCGAAAAATCCAGCAAACCCACACGTCTGTATGGCCGGACTAACCGCTTCCAGGGCCCTTCGGAAGACTTCGGACCGGACATCAATGCAGAACAGGGCCTGGACCGCGACTGGCACCGCCGGCGTGGGTGCAAGGGGTTGGCCCAGACCCTCGATCAGCGGCTGCTGGAAGGCGATTTCGACTGCACCCTGTAGCAGCCAGTCAATGCGCTGCGCCCGTTGCAGTGTGCCGGACGCCACGCCCGCATTGGCCCATTGCTCGGCCCAAGCCCGCGGCAGGGTGCCGGGGGCCGCGTCTTCAAAAAGCAGCCACTCCCAGGCAAGACGAATCGCCAGCAGGTGTTCGATGTTGTCGTTGTCTGCCCCCCGCAATCGGGCCTGCCAGCGCTCGTAGGCGCACCACGCGCCCCAACCACCAATGGCCATGAGCACGGCACTGAGGTACGCCTCGCGAGCTTCTTCTGGCAGGCCCATAGCATGCAGCGCCGTACCTATGAGTACCGTAGGAGTATTTGGCATTTGTGCGACCCTCGCGTGCAGTGCAGCGCGTCCCTGCCGCCACGGCAAACCATGGTCGGCTCCGACCTGCATGCGCCAGCTTTCATACAACCCACTTGATGTATCCATCTCCCAGCGTGCCTGCTGCCGGTCAAAGAAGGCGGCGCAGTGCTGGCTGACCTGGTGGGTGACGAGGTCAGACCAGGTGATGCCTGGGCGTGGCGGAAGCTGCTGATCGCGCAGCTCGGTTATCAGCGGCAGGCGCGCCAAAGGCTCAGCATTTCCTTCCAGTGCTGCGACAAGATCTTCTACGGTCACTTCGGCTTCCTGCTGAGGCTGCGCGCCGTGCGTGCCGGCACCAGATGGGCCTGTAACGACCGCCTCC
This sequence comes from Pseudomonadota bacterium, assembly GCA_040388335.1. Classification (GTDB taxonomy): domain Bacteria; phylum Pseudomonadota; class Gammaproteobacteria; order Burkholderiales; family Burkholderiaceae_C; genus Polaromonas. Next base: position 90,224 of record JAZKCB010000025.1, read on the forward strand.
AAGTGACTGCGTTTCAACCGGCCAGCAACCCATTGCTCGCGAAACCACGTTCGCGGCATCGTCAACCGTGTGCCAGCAAGAGTGCCCAGGGTAGCGGCTGCCTCCTCGATGGGATGGCCAACCCAGCCCCAGTAGGGGTTCACTGCAATAAATTCATCCAGTGGCCAGGTGGGTGCAACCCGTGAAGCGGCGATCTGAATGTGATGTCTCAGCGCTGGGTCCTGCAGGGCTTGGGGGTCGAGCGTGATGTTCATGAGTGGGCTCCGCTTGAAACGGCTGGCTGGATGGCGGCAATACTGGTGTCGGGCAAGGGCAGGAGTGCCCCGGAGGCAACTGGTGCCGGAGGCCGCCAGACGGCAAATGTGATTGAATTGAACTTCTCATCCAGGAACAAGCCGCCGTAAAACCACGGATACAGGTATCGCGCAATACGGCCGCGGGGCGACACTGTCACGACGGACTGCACTACAAACAAAATACTGAAGGCGCAGCTCACTCCGATGAGCAGTGGTACCTGCGGCTTGTGTGCCATGACATCCCCCCGCTGCACCAGGAGGGCGAAGACTTCGTGCAGGCCAAAGTAGGCCAGCGCGGTTCCGAAAGCGCCCAGACCAAGAGCAGCCCGCCACATGCCGCCGAGTCGCAGCGACTGCGAATGTACCAGCGGTACCAGGGCGAGCGCGACGATGCCTGCCAGTACCCAGAGGGCCGGGGTCAGGTTCTGGCCCGGTAAGAAACGATTGAACATCGCTCCGGCCACGAACGTCATGACAATCCCGATCAGTGCACCTGCAAGCAGGTCGAAAAGAGCGGGCGTTGGGACCGGCGGCGTGAGTCGCACAATCAATGCACGCCGTACAGCACCACCGGCGCCAAGGAATGCGTGAGCTTTGTAGAGCGAATGCGCCACCAGATGCAGCAGTGCCATTTCCCAAACTCCCAGTCCGCACTGCATGAGCATGAAGCCCATCTGTGCGCAGGTTGACCAGGCCAGCATGACCTTGACACTGATGCGGGTGGTCATCACCAGCGCAGCCAGTACGGCAGTCGCAGTGCCAGCGACCACCAGCAGGATCTGGGCCGCGGGCACTTCAGCTACCAGCGCCGCGTATCGCATGAGCACAAAACCTCCCAGATTGACAATACCGGCGTGCAGCAAAGCGGAGACCGGCGTGGGTGCCTCCATCACCTGAATGAGCCATCCATGGAAAGGCAGCTGTGCGCACTTCAGGAGCGCAGCCACAGCAATCAAAACAACCGCTGCCTGAGCTGCACCGCCTAATGCAGGTGCCATTTTGGCAAGCCTGCCTAACTGGTCGATTTGCATGGTGCCGAACGCATGAAACAGCAGGCCCGCCGCCATCAACATGCATGCATCCGCCACGCGGCCAACAATGAACTTTTTATGCGCTGCGACCACTGCGGGGGGTCTGTCACCGAAAAAGGTGAGCAGGCGATGCAGCGCCAGACTGCTTGCCCCCCAAGCAAGCGCCAGCACCAGCATGTGGTTGCTGGTCACTACAACGGCTACTGTTGCCAGCGTGGCCATCAGCCAGCGCACGTAATGACACTCGCGCCCCCCACCATGAAGGTAGGGCTGTGAATAGCGCACGATGACCCACCCGACAAATGAAACCAGGAGCAGCAGTACACCGCCAGGAATATCTGCGCGCAGGTTGCTGCCAGACCGCGGCCCGCCGATGAGCACTGCAGCCAATGAGAAAAAAGAAAAGCCCATGGCGGCGATTGCGGCCCAGCGCGCGGCGCGCCAGGCAACGGTTGAAGCCGTACCGGGGCGTGCGATCAATGCTGCGAGAGCGCAGGCAAATATCGGGCCCAAAAGCAGGATGCCTTGCCAGGCTGGTAGGGAAGAAGCGATGTCGGTTACGGGGTAGCTCATGATTTGGTGTATTCAGTTGATGACACCAATGTAGAAACTTTCGACAATTCTGTAAAATAACTTGTTCAGCACAGTTTGTGCGTTTTTACAGAACATTTCATTTATGTCGCGCCTGAATTTTCACCACCTCCACTATTTCTGGGCAGTGGCCAAGGAAGGAAACCTCACACGCGCTGCGGCGCACCTGAATGTTTCGCAATCAGCTCTGTCGGCCCAGATCAGGCAGCTTGAAGAGCAATTGGGGCAGTCGCTCTTCGCACGCGTGGGCCGGACCTTGCAACTCACCGAATCCGGTCAGCTTGCGCTGGGTTACGCCGAATCGATCTTTGCTGCCGGTGCCGAGTTGAAGGCGCTGCTGCGCGAAGGCCGCCGCGAGGAGCGGCAGGTACTCAGAATCGGCGCGACGTCCACGCTTTCACGTAACTTTCAGGAGAACTTCCTGGGCCCTCTGCTGGTTCGTACTGATGTTGAACTCCTGCTGCAGTCTGGAAGTCTGGTTGAGCTTCTGCCAAGGCTTCGTGTCCACACACTGGATCTGATCCTGTCAAACCAGCGCGTGCATGCCAGCACCGATCACCCGTGGCGCTGCCAGCGCCTGGCGCGTCAACCCGTGAGCCTGGTGGGCAAGCCCCGTCCCAAACGGAAAACTTTCAGGTTTCCGGAGGAACTCGCAGAGGTGCCGCTCCTCCTTCCGGGTCGGGACAACGACATGCGCGCGGGGTTCGACCTGCTGTGTGAACAACTGGGTATCAGGTACCGCCTTAGAGCAGAAGTCGACGACATGGCCTTGCTCAGACTGCTGGCTCGCGACTCCGACAGCGTTGCGCTGCTACCCACCGTGGTTGTGCGGGATGAGCTGCGTAGCGGCAGCCTTGTCGAATACGCCGTTGTCCCGGATCTCCACGAAAACTTTTACGCCATCTCGGTGCAGCGGCAGTTCTCGCCACCCCTGCTCAAGACACTGCTCAAGCAATCCGAGGCTGACGTTCTGGGTTCGTTTCCGGATTGATTAAATGACTGTCCTGGTAGCAAAAGATGAAGGCCGGTACCGTCAATCGCTGTCGCGCTCATCCGAACGCCTGGCCTTCTCAGGCCGCGGAATCTTCTTGAACTTGATCAAACGATTCGTTTCGATCTTGTCTTTCTTTACCTGCCGCTCGGCATCCAGCAGCTGCCCGGCTGCCAGCCAGCCTGCAAACTCCTCAGGCGTCTCCAGCGTAATCCGCCCCAGCGTCGAAGCGCGAAATTCGTAGATCACGATCTCTGCTGCCTTCTGCAGATTGACGCGCCCCTTGGTCAGCACAGCGCCGCGCTTGCGGCCGATTTCTTCGAGCATCTGCTCATCGGTGATGCCAGGCGTCACCTCGACCTTGTAGCGCGCCTCCAGCGCCGCCGGATAGGTTTTGATCAGGTAGTCGAGCAGCTCCAGCGCGACTTCTTCTTCGTTGAAGGCATTGCGCCCGATCGCGCCGCTGGCAGCGAGGTTGTAGCCGCTCTTGGCGACGATGATGCGCGGCC
>JAZKCB010000026.1:0-3733 GCA_040388335.1 Pseudomonadota bacterium
GCCATGGGCATGGGCCGGCCGGCGGCGATTGCATCTTTCACGCGCTTCATGCTGCGGATGTCTTCAGCCAGCGCCCAGTGCACCAGCACCTCGGACTCGCCCTCGGCCTGCAGGCCTTCAAGCATGCGGGCCACGCGTACGGACTGCCCGCCGAGCACGGCTTCGGACAATTTGAAGACGTCGTAGCGCGCGACATTGAGCACGGCGTTCTCGACCTGTTCAAAACTGAGCGTGCCATCGCCGCCCTGGGCCGGGTACAGCAGGGCAAGCTTCTGGATTTCCTGGTGCGCGGCCAGCAGGTTGCCTTCGACGCGATCCGAGAAAAACTGCAGCGTGCGCTGGCCTTCTTCACCGGCCGCCACGCGCTGGCCCTGCATCTGCAGGCGCTGTGAAATCCATTGCGGCAGGTTGCGGCGGTCTATCGGGTCGAACTTGACGGTCACGCCAAAGCTGTCGAGCGCACCGAACCACGCGCCCTTGGTCGTCATGCCATCGAGCCTGGGCAGCATCACCAGCGTGAGGGTGGCGTCGTCGCCCTGCGCGCGCTCGGCAATTTGCTGCAGGGCCACCGAGCCATCCTTGCCCGGCTTGCCGCTGGGAATACGGATCTCGACAATCTGTTTGTCGGCAAAAAGGCTGAGGGAACCACCACTGGCCAGCACCTCGCTCCAGTCGAAATGCGCACCGGCCACCGTGTGCACGGTGCGTTCGGTGTAGCCCTGCCGACGCGCCTCGGCACGCAGCGCGTCGGCGAATTCCTGCACCAGCAGGGGCTCGTCGCCATGCAGCGTGTAAAGGCTTTTAAGCCCGCGCTTGAGGTGCTCCTGCAGTTGCGCGGGGGCAAGGTTCATTGGTTGGGCGCGCCTTGAAGGTCCGTCACGGCAGCCAGGCGCCGCATGATCTGCTGAACGGTATCGCTCTGCATTTCGCGGTACAGCAAGGCTTCTTCAGACTCTTTTGCCAGCACGGCGGATTCGTTGAAGCTGATGTCGCGCTGCTGCACGATCTCTGCACTGGAAATCAGCTCCCTGCCCTGCGGTGTGCGCAGCCTGAACGTGAAGCGCAGGACCAGCTGAAACTCGCGGACCAGACCCGCAGCGTTGCGGCTGACGACAATTTTCTGGCGCACATCGCCGAGTACGTCGAGAATCACGTCGGCCTTGTCAATCAGGCGGGAATCGGTGATGACCGTCACATTGCCGCCGGACTCCAGCGAACGCTTGAGCTCGGTGCCCAGTGTCGAGCTTTCAGCGAAAGGGCTGTAGAGGGTCTTGAACGGAAAGTTGGGCGCCTTGCGCAACTCAAAACCACACCCGGTCACACCGACGGTAACTCCGCCAGCGATCAGGGTGAGCAATACACGACGTTGCATGAATTTCCTTTTCTCCGAAGCCTTGTGCTCAGACCACAATATTGACGAGCCGGCCCGGCACCACAATCACTTTTTTCGGCGCGGCGCCGGCTGCCTGCTTCACGAAAGCTTCCGTCGCCAGCGCGGCAGCCTCAATGGCCGCCTTGTCCGCCGTGGCACTGACCGTCACCGAACCGCGCAGCTTGCCGTTGATCTGCAACATCAGCTCAATCTCGTCCTGCTGCAAAGCTTTGTCATCAACCTTGGGCCACGGTGCATCGAGCAGGTCGCCGTGTTCGGCAGCGTAGCCGAGTTCAACCCACAGCGCGTGTGCAATATGCGGTGTTGCCGGGTAAATGCAGCGGATCAGGATGCCAAAGCCTTCGCGCAGCGCTTCAACCGATGCGGCTGATGTGCCGCCCTTGAAGTCTTCAAGCGCGTTGAGCAGCTTCATCCCGCCGGAGACAACGGTGTTGTACTGCATGCGCTGGTAGTCGTAGTCCACCTGCTTGAGCACGGTGTGGATTTCCAGCCTGAGCGCCTTGATTTCTTTTTCAGAAGCACCTGCTCCGCCAGCATTTGCGGTCATGGCGTTGAGTTTGATGCCGAAGTTCCAGACGCGGCGCAGGAAGCGGTAGCTGCCCTCGACGCCAGCATCGTTCCACTCCAGCGTGGCTTCCGGTGGCGCCGTGAACATGGTGTACAGGCGGGCGGTGTCGGCGCCGTAACGCTCGATCAGGTCCTGCGGGTCCACGCCGTTGTTCTTGGACTTGCTCATGGTACCCACGCCTTCGTACGTGATGGACGTGCCTGCGGGCAGTGCGCCCTTGGCTTCCTTGAGCTTCGCACCCGTGACCTTGCCCGACGCATCATGTGTATCTTCGACCTCGGCAGGCCAGAAGTATTCAATGCCTGCGCCTTCGGCCTTGCGCGAATAGATGTGGTTGAGCACCATGCCCTGGGTCAAGAGCTTGGTGAAGGGTTCGTCGATCTTCACCAGGTCCAGGTCGCGCATGACCTTGGTCCAGAAGCGCGCGTACAAAAGATGCAGGATGGCGTGCTCAATGCCGCCTATGTACTGGTCCATCGGCATCCAGTAGGCGGCGCCTTCGGCCACCATCTTCTGGTCGTTGCGCGGGTCGCAGTAGCGCATCACGTACCAGGACGAATCGACAAAGGTGTCCATGGTGTCGGTCTCGCGTCGGCCCGGCTTGCCGCACACGGGGCACACCACACCAGCGTGAAAGCCTGCGTGTTTGTGCAGCGGGTTGCCCGAGCCGTCGGGCACGCAGTCCTGCGGCAGCACGACGGGCAAATCCTTCTCGGGCACCGGCACCGCGCCGTGCACTTCACAATGGATGATAGGAATCGGCGTGCCCCAGTAGCGCTGGCGGCTCACGCCCCAGTCGCGCAGGCGCCAGGTGGTTTTTTTCTCGCCAAGTCCCTTGGCCGCGAGGTCTGCCGCGACGGCATCAACCGCCGCCTTGAAGGCCAGACCGTCGTACTTGCCGGAGTTGATGGCCCTGCCCTGCTGCTTGTCACCATACCAGTCGGCCCATGCATCAAGACTGTAGGCCTGGCCCTTGACGTCAGTGACCTGTTTGATGGGCAGGCCGTATTTTTTGGCAAACTCGAAATCACGTTCGTCATGCGCAGGCACGCCCATGACCGCGCCGTCGCCGTAGCTCATCAGCACATAGTTGCCGACCCAGACCTCGACCTTGTCGCCGGTCAGCGGGTGCGTGACGAAGAGGCCGGTGGCCATGCCTTTCTTTTCCTGCGTGGCGAGTTCGGCTTCGGTCGTGCCGCCGGACTTGCACTCTTCAATGAAGGCCGCGATGTTCGGGTTGGTGCTGGCAGCCTGGGCGGCAATCGGGTGCTCGGGCGCCACGGCGCAGAAGGTCACGCCCATGATGGTGTCGGCACGTGTCGTGAAGACGTACATGCGGCCGTCGCCGATCAAGTGACCGGCAGGGTTTTTGATGTCGTGTGTAAATGCAAAACGCACACCTTCACTCTTGCCGATCCAGTTCTCCTGCATCAGCTTGACGCGCTCCGGCCATCCAGGCAATTTGGTGCTCACGCTGTCGAGCAGTTCTTCGGCGTAGTCGGTGATCTTGAGGTAGTAGCCGGGGATCTCGCGTTTTTCAACCGTCGCACCTGTGCGCCAGCCCTTGCCGTCAATCACCTGCTCGTTGGCCAGCACCGTCTGGTCGACCGGGTCCCAGTTTACGGTCTGGGTCTTGCGGTAAGCGATGCCTTTTTCCAGCATCTTCAGGAACAGCCACTGGTTCCACTTGTAATAGGTCGGGTCGCAGGTCGCGATTTCGCGGCTCCAGTCGATGGCCAGCCCCATCGCCTGCATCTGCTTTTTCATGTAGG
>JAZKCB010000027.1:0-2252 GCA_040388335.1 Pseudomonadota bacterium
GCAAGCAGGCAAGCAGGCAAGCAGGCAAGCAGGCTTGCCGGATTATTTCGGTGCGAGACGAATCGCGCCGTCCAGGCGAATCACCTCACCATTGAGCATGTCGTTTTCAATGATGTGTTTGGCCAGCTTGGCGTAGTCCTGCGGCGTGCCGAGGCGGCTTGGGAAGGGCACAGCTGCAGCCAGCGAGTCCTGCACTTCCTTGGGCATGCCGAACATCATGGGTGTGCCGAAAATGCCGGGGGCAATCGTCATGTTGCGGATGCCGTTGCGGGCCAGGTCACGGGCAATTGGCAGGGTCATGCCGACAATGCCGCCCTTGGATGCGCTGTACGCTGCCTGGCCGATCTGGCCGTCATAGGCAGCAACAGACGCGGTAGAGATGAGCACGCCGCGCTCGCCGGTGGCTTCGGGTTCGTTCTTGCACATGGCATCAGCGGCCAGGCGAATCATGTTGAAGCTGCCGATCAGGTTGACGGTGATGGTCTTGTTGAACACCGCCAGGCTGTGCGCGCCGTTTTTGCCCACGGTTTTTTCACCAGTGGCGATGCCGGCGCAATTGACGAGACCCATCAGCTTGCCCAGGGACACCGCCCTGGCCACCACGGCCTGGCCGTCGGCTTCCTGGCTCACATCGCACTTGACGAAGGCGCCGTCGATTTCTTTGGCAACCGCTTCGCCTTTTTCGATCTGCATGTCGGCGATGACGACGGTGGCGCCGTTTTCAGCCAGCATGCGCGCCGTGCCTTCACCCAGACCTGAAGCGCCACCGGTGACGATAAATACCTTGCCTTTGATGTCCATGAGATGTCTTCCTTGAGATTGATTTGCTGGGGGATGCGGCGCGCCGCGGTTGACGTTGACGTAAAGGTCAATTATGGCGCATGGACAAGGCTGGCCGGGCAAAATGGGCGCTCCGATCTGGATCTGCATGACTACCCAAGACTCTCAAAATTCCCTTCGCCGCATTGCGCTGCTGGCAGCCGTGGCTGCATCGGCGCTGCTTGCCGCCTGCTCGGCGCCATCGTTCATGTCTGGCCCTGCTGCCCCCGGAACTGCAGTCCGCACCACGCCCGCAAGACCTCTCAAGATTGGCCTCGCCCTGGGTGGCGGCGCAGCGCGCGGTTTTGCCCATGTGGGCGTGATCGCCGTGCTGGAAGAAGCCGGCCTGAAGCCGCAACTGGTGGTGGGTACCTCGGCGGGTAGCCTGGTTGCGGCCATTTACGCCAGCGGCAAGACCAGCGCGCAGCTGCAGCAGACGGCGCTGAACATGGAAGAAGTCGCCATCACGGACTGGATGCTGCCCCTCTTTGGCCGTGGCATGTTCAGGGGCGATGCCTTGCAGCGTTACGTGAACGAGCTGGTCTCGGGCAAGCTCATCGAAAACATGGCCATGCCGCTGGGCATTGTGGCGACCGACCTGAACAGCGGCCAGGCGGTGCTGTTCCAGCGCGGGGACACTGGCGCGGCGGTGCGCGCCTCAAGTGCGGTGCCGGCGGTGTTTGTGCCGGTCAAAATCAGCGGCCGTGAATATGTCGATGGCGGTCTGGTCTCGCCGGTGCCCGTGCGTTATGCGCGCCAGATGGGCGCCGATATCGTGGTGGCGGTCGACATCTCCAGCCCGCCCGAAGGCAACCCCGCCGGCGACACCCTGCAGATCCTGCTGCAGACCTTTGCCATCATGGGTAAAAGCATCAACCAGTACGAACTGAAAGAGGCCGACGTCGTGGTGCGGCCTTCATTGGCAGGTTTGAAGAGCGCCGACTTTTCGGCAAGGCAGCGGGCCATCGACTCGGGCCGGGCGGCCATGCAGGCGGCGCTACCTGCGCTCAGGGCGAAGCTGGACGCTGCGGCGGCAGGGCGGTAGGGTTCTCTGGCGTCAACGGGCTGCAGTTTTGCATGCGAGCTCAGGCAAACTTGCTACTGTTTTAGTAGCTGCTCACGCCGGTATCTATTGGTCTGGAGGCCAATTTGATGGGTAAAAACAGGCCTTTTGACGTATTTTGAAGGCGACTTTCAGCTTTGGATGCCGTTCAAAGTCCAAAAGTTAACCTGCAGCTTAACTTTTTGAAGAAATTTAACATACACGTTAAAAATTTGCCGTTTACGTTAAAAAATCGGATGACGCGTTTGGCCTCGCTTCAAGCAGCATGTGCTGGCGGCATGACATCCCTGACACCACGGCTGCCTGCCTGGGCGCAAAAACAGGCAAAAAAAAGCCCAGTCGCGAGACTGGGCTTAACTGGATCCATGAA